>CAZCHK010000028.1:0-28228 GCA_964498605.1 uncultured Anaerolineaceae bacterium
GTACTGGGATTATTCGCGTCTTCTGCCCATACCGGAGGACGGCAGCCTGCAGGTGGTCGTCGCCCACCCGGACGGCACCTCCGAGGAGCTGACGCTGATCTATGATCCGGCGCTGGCAGGTCCCGCGGATACGACTGCAGTTGTGTCTGTCAAGCGGCTTTCCGAAAGCGTCGGTTATATTCGCATCACGAGCTTTTCCAACCGCAATGGAGAGAACCTGGTGGCTGATTTTGACCGCGCTCTCGCCACGTTGATGGACGCCCCGGGCCTGATTCTCGATCTGCGCGGCAACGGCGGGGGTGATTCGCGACTATCTGATGCCGTCGCCAGCCGACTGGTCACACAAATATTCACCTACGGTGTCGATGATTATCGCGCCAGGCTGCCCATGCGCGCCTTCCGCAGCAGCATGACGATGCGCATCACACCCCGCGAGCCGGTCTATGCGGGCAGGATCGTTATTTTGGTCGACACGGGAACGCTCAGTTCGAGCGAATGGCTGCTAGCCGCGCTGGTCGATTCGGGGCGGGCTGTCACGGTTGGCCGGCAGACGGGCGGGGGAAGCGGCAATCCGATACTGTTCCAAATGCCCGATGGTCTGGTGAAATTTTCCACGGGGAAATTCGTCCGCTCCAACGGACTGCTCATCGAAGGGGTCGGGTTCATTCCGGATTACCCCGTTGCGTGGAGGATCAGCGATGTCTTGACCGGGGTAGACCCCGACATTGAGACGGCCATGGTCATACTTTCTCATTAAGAGGTTGATGATCACACCGTGATAAAATTCGTCCAATCCTGATTCGAGGTGTCTGATGACTCACCCTGTGCTTATCTGTGTCGCTTGGCCGTACGCCAATGCTGAGATCCACGTCGGGAACCTGACCGGTTCCTACCTGCCCGCGGACATCTACGCGCGTTACAACCGCTTGCGGAAGCGGCAGGTGCTGATGGTTTCCGGCTCCGATTCACACGGAACGCCCATCACGGTGCGAGCGGACACGGAAAACAAGACGCCGCTGCAGGTATACCAGGAATACCACAAGGGTTTCCTGGACCTTTTCCAGAAGCTCGGGATCACCTACGATATCTTCACCAGCACGCACACCGAAAATCACACCAAGGTATCGCAGGCGATGTTCAAGGCTTTGAAAAGAAATGGTTTTCTGTACCCGGAGAAGCAAATGCAGTGGTACTCACCAGCGCAGAAGAAATTCCTGCCTGACCGCTACGTTGAAGGCACCTGTTACATCTGTGGGTACGATGGCGCTCGCAGCGACCAGTGCGATAAGTGCGGAAATCTGCTCGAACCGGCTCAACTGATCAACCCGCGCTCCAAGATCGATGGCTCCGTGCCGGAGCAGCGGGAGACCGAGCATTACTTCCTTGATCTTGGAAAGCTGCAGGAGGATATCGTCGACTTCCTCAAAAACCGCGAATCCTACTGGCGCCCCAACGTGCTGCGCCAATCTCTTGGGCAGGTGCTGAAGGAAGGTTTACGCGGTCGCCCCATTACCAGGGACCTCGACTGGGGCATCCCGGTTCCGTTGCAAGGATGGGAGAGCAAACGTCTGTATGTGTGGTTCGAGGCAGTCATCGGCTACCTGTCTGCGACACTGGAGTGGAGCAGGCTCAAAGACCAGCCGGAAGCATGGCGCGCATGGTGGCAGGATCCCCAATCACGCGTGGTATATTTTATTGGAAAAGACAACATTCCTTTCCACGCCATCATCTGGCCGGGAGAGCTGATCGGCGCGGGCGCTGCTTTTGACGAGGAAATGGGCCATGAAAAGAAGGGGAAACTGGTTCTGCCCTACGATGTTCCCGCCAACGAGTTCATGAACCTTGAGGGGCAGAAAATATCCGGCAGCCGCAACTGGGCTGTGTACGGGAGGGATTTTCTCACCCGCTACGATCCCGACGCGCTGCGCTACTACCTGACGGTGACCATGCCGGAAAGCAAGGATACCGATTGGGACTGGGAGGATTTTTACCACCGCAACAACGATGAACTGGTTGCGACATGGGGCAACCTGGCCAACAGGGTCCTCTCATTCACGTACAAGAACTGGGAGGGACAGGTCCCGGAACCGGGTGAACTGAACGACCTGGATCAGGAGCTGCTTGACAGGGTCGAAGGCGCATTCGACAGCATCGCGGCTGAGTATGAAGCGGTGCATCTGCGAGGTGCACTGAACGAGACGCTTGCCCTGGCGGGGGAAGTCAATAAATACCTGGACACAACCGCTCCCTGGCTGACGATCAAAACGGACCCCCGGGCTGCCGCAAGGGCTTGTTATGTCGCCCTGCGCGCCATTGATTCGCTGAAGATTCTGTTCGCCCCGGTGCTGCCCTTCACGAGCGAAGCACTGCACGCGATCTTTGACTATCCTGACACGCTGTTTGGAACGCAGTCGGTCAGCACGCAGCGTGACGCGCTGGGGGAGCACGTTGTGCTGAGCTACGAACCGGGTCGCGGCATGGGTGAGTGGAAGCCCTCACAATTACATGCTGGAAGCAGGCTGAATCAACCCCAACCACTGTATAAAAAGCTGGACATCAGCATCATCGAGCAGGAGCGCGCCCGACTGCACGCAGCGGAATAATCTGCGTCAACCCCAGATCAGCATATCGCAGGGGGTTTATGGCTCGAAATCATCCGGCGGTAGTTGCCCCTTGAGAAACAGTATTACCAGCAATAAGGCCTGCTCAGCCGTGTAGGCCTTGTTTTCAATTCGATTGCCGTTCCACAGGAACTTCCAGGCAAAATCCTTTTTGGGAGTGCTCATGCCGATCCACACGGTACCGACAGGTTTGTCGGGCGTGGCGCCGCCCGGCCCGGCGATGCCGCTGACGGAGATGCCGATGAGATGATCCAGCGGGAATGCGCCAGCCAGCGCCTGACGCGCCCCGAGTGCCATTTCCAGCACGGTTTGGCGGCTGACCGCGCCGTGCGCCATCAGCGTTTCGTGTTTCACGCCCAGTAATTTTTCCTTGGCTTCGTAGGCGTACGCAGTGATGCTGCCGAGGTAATAATCCGAGGATCCCGGAACGTTTGTGATGCGGTGACCGATCAGTCCACCCGTGCAGGATTCTGAGATGACCAGCTTCATCTTATTCTTGCGTAATAGATCCCCAACACAAATCTCCAGCGCTTCAACCAAATCACACCTCTGCAATTTTCTTCATAATTATACTCTTTGCGCTGTGAATCACCTTTTCGGTCAGCTTGACCCTGATTTTTGGCTGTGATATGATGCTTTTCCACACAGGAGCTTGAAGAATGGTTAAAAAAAGCACGCAGCCTTCACCGGATGCGCAAGAAGAAAGAACTGAAAAAAAACAGGAGATCAGCCGCGACCTGCAAGAAAAGGCCAAAGGCTGGCCAGCACTGTGGAACAGGATCCAGCAGAAGGGTTTTGCTTCCATGGTGATCTGGATCGTGACAGGGTCCGTGACGTTGCTGCTGGTGACCATTGTGATCTGGGTGATGGGATCTTTTTATATCAAAGGTGAGCGTGTGTCTTTTGAAGAACCCACTCCCGCAGCCGAAGCGACGGCCACGCTCCCGGCGCAGATCCCCGCCTACGGAGGCGCTTTCGAATCTCTCCCGGGGATCGGCCGGGAGGCGGTACTTGACACGTTCATACCGGACCGACCCCGCTTCCAGGTGGTGCAATACATTGTGCAACAGGGTGATACCGTGTTCGGCATCGCCGAGCGATTCAATCTGAGCCCTTCCACGATCTTC
The DNA here is from genome assembly GCA_964498605.1 of uncultured Anaerolineaceae bacterium. Lineage (GTDB taxonomy): Bacteria > Chloroflexota > Anaerolineae > Anaerolineales > Anaerolineaceae > JBGQAS01. Next base: position 3,749 of record CAZCHK010000028.1, read on the forward strand.
TGGGGAAATTTCAACGTCCTTTTTGATGATCCTCACAGCTTGAGCCCCGGGCAGGTGCTGACGATCCTGCCGGAGAACGGAACCTACTACGAGTGGAACGCCGGGGATGGACTGAACGGCGTGGCGGAATTTTATAGCGTGGACGTGGAGACGATCATCAACTGGCCTGGCAACAACCTGACCGCGGAGGAACTGGGCGACCTCTCCAATCCATCCATTCCGCCGGGAACATGGCTGTTCATCCCCGGAGGAACCAGGGAATTGATCTCATGGACAGGCGCACGCATCACACGGGATGAGCCCACCGCGGCGAAGGTCTTCGGAGAAGGATACTGCGGAACGGTCACGGATGGCTTCGTGGGCACAGGCAGCTTCATCTGGCCTACTGTGCAGCATTATCTCTCCGGCTATGACTGGAGCCCGGAAACGAACCACTACGCTATCGATATCGGCGGCTCGATCGGGCAGCCGCTGTACGCCATGGACAACGGGGTGATCGTCTACGCGGGGTGGAACGACCGCGGGTACGGAAACATGGTGGTCATCGATCATGTCAACTGGCAAACGCTGTACGCGCACATGAACGCCATCTATGTCACCTGCGGCGCGAGTGTCGCCCAGGGAGACATCATCGGTGAATTGGGTACAACGGGAAGGTCTTCCGGGCCGCACCTGCATCTGGAAATGTGGTACCAATCCACCCGTGTCAATCCATGGGATTATCTGCCGTCCCCCTAAAAGACCTGTCTACCTGACCGTTCTGTCACAGGGCATTGTATAATGAAATCACCCGGAGGTGATCATGACGCCCTTGCCAGAGGTTCGACCATCCCCCATCGCAGGCACATGGTACAACGCATACGCTGATAAATTACGCGCTTCTATCCACGCCTACCTGAATCAGGGCAAGAGACCAGAGATCCAGGGAGAAGTCGTGGGGTTGATCGTCCCGCATGCCGGCCACATCTATTCCGGCAAGACGGCCGGTCAGGCCTATCAAATGGTATTGGGGATGAGCTTTGAACTGGTGACCATTCTGTCGCCGCTGCACCAGTACCATTTTTCGACACTGTCCACAAGCGCGCACGCGGCCTACGAAACACCGCTGGGCACTGTCAAGGTGGATCACCAGGCCATCGACCTGATCAGCGAGGTGCTGAAGATCAGCTCTCAGGAGGTCGTTCCGATCGCGTTTGACCAGGAGCATTCCATTGAGATCCAACTGCCTTTTCTGCAGTGCGCGCTGAAGGAGCGGTTTTTGCTGCTGCCGATCATGGTGCGCACAAATGACGCAGTGGTCCTGCAGGCGCTGGGTGAAGCGATCGGTGATGCCATGCAGGGCAGGCGCGGGCTGGTGGTTGCCAGCACCGACCTTTCGCATTTTCACACGCTGGATCAGGCGAAAGAGCTTGATACGGCCCTTTTAAGGCAGATCGAGCACTTCTCTCCCCAAGGCGTGCTTGAGGCCGAACGGACCGGTTGCGGGGAAGCCTGCGGTGCCGGGGCGGTGGCGGCCTGTTTATGGGCAGCCCAGGCAATGGGGGCCAGTTCAGTGAAACTGCTGCACTACTCAACCTCCGCGGATCAGACCGGGGATACCTCCTCGGTGGTTGGATATGGCGCGGGGGTGATCCTGAAATAAAAACAACACCATCTGGAGTAATGAAACGTTACGCGTGCGTTGCCGTGAATGTGCCCCGGGTCAGCGGATTGTTCGATTATGCTGTACCCGAGTTCCTGGCCGGAAACGTCCAGCCGGGCTCCCTGGTGGTGGTCCCGTTTGGTAGGCAAACTGTCCAGGGCGTGGTCGTGCGCGGGATGGACGAAACGGATATCCTGGAAGTCAAGAATATCCTGGCACTGGTGGATGAAAGACCTGTGATGAACACCTGGCAGATCGAACTGGCGCAGCGGCTGGCATCCGGCAGCCTGCAGCCGCTGCAGACCTGCCTGGACCTCTTCCTGCCGCCGGGTTTGTTCCAGCAGGCTGACACGCTCTACCACCTGACCTTCCAGAATACGACCAATTTCTCCAAACCACACTCGCTCAAGGAGCGCATTGTATCCGTTCTTGAGAAGCGCGGAGACTTGCGAGGCAGGCAGCTGGAGCACACCTTTGCCCATGTCGACTGGAAAGCCAGCATGCAGGCGCTAATCCGGGAGGGCGTGGTGATTTCCAGGCCGGTGCTGCCGCCGCCGACCGTCCACCCGAAAACGATTCGCACAGCACGATTATCCATGGCCATCGAACAAGCGCGCGTGAAATTGACCGACCTGACCAGGACAGGCGCGGTGCTGGAAAGAAGGCTCAGGGCGATCGAATTCCTCCACGCGGAGGCAGTGGATGTCAATGTGGCGTGGGTCTACGCGAATTCCGGGTGCGATCTTCAGGACCTCAAGCGGATGGCGGAGGAGGAGCTGGTCATCCTGGGGGAGAGGGAAGTCATCCGGGACCCGCTCGGAAGCTTGCCCTTCGACCCATCCATCCCGCCGGAGCTCACGGAGGATCAGTCGGAAGCCTGGAAGTCCATCCGCAAGGCGCTGAACGCGTCGGCGAATGGGATCAGCCCCAGGCCTCACATTCTGCACGGCGTGACCGGTTCCGGAAAGACCGAGATCTATCTGCGCGCGGTGGCGGAGGTGATTGAAAGTGGACGACAGGCGATCGTACTTGTTCCCGAGATCGCCCTGACGCCCCAGACCGTGCGCCGTTTCGCGGGGCGCTTTCCCGGCCAGGTCGGCTTGATCCACTCGCGTTTGTCGGTGGGAGAACGCTATGACACGTGGCGGCGTATACGGGATGGACAGATTGCCGTGGTGGTTGGTCCACGCAGCGCGCTGTTCAGCCCGGTGCCCGACCCGGGTCTGATCGTGCTGGATGAATGCCACGACGGGTCATACTTCCAGGAGGACATGCTGCCGCCTTACTCCACTGCAGACCTGGCGCGCCAAGCAGCGGAACTGACCCACAGCCTGGTGTTATACGGATCGGCCAGCCCCAGTGTGGAAATGCTGCACCAGGCAAACCAAGAAGGCTGGGAACGGCTTGAACTGCCCCTGCGTATTCTGGCGCATAAAAACGTGCTGGAAAACCTGAAGACTATCTCTGAACGCGGCGAAGACGGCGCGGACAGGGTTTCGCTCCCTCTGCCGAATGTCAAGGTCGTGGACATGCGGGAAGAATTAAAAAACAACAATCGCTCCATTCTCAGCGTGGAGCTGCAGGACGCGCTGAAAGAGGTTGTCAGGAAAAAGCAGCAGGCCATCCTGTTCCTGAACCGCCGCGGCAGCAGCACCTATGTTTTCTGCCGGGCTTGTGGATTCGTGCTGGAATGCCCGCGCTGCGGCATCCCGTTGACCTGGCACGAAGGTGCCGGAGCGTTGCGCTGCCACCAGTGCACGTACGTTCGAAAGATGCCCGCCAGGTGCCCGGCGTGTGAAAGCGATCAGATCAGGCAGTACGGCACCGGCACGGAAAGGGTGGAAAAAGTTGTCAATGAGCTTCTCCCCTACGCCACCACGCTGCGCTGGGATGCAGAATCCACCCGCGGCAAGGGAACGCACGAGATCATCCTTTCCCACTTCATCAACCACCGCGCGGATATCCTGATCGGCACGCAGATGCTGGCCAAAGGGCTGGATTTGCCACTGGTGACGCTGGTCGGGGTGATTCTGGCGGACGTGGGATTGTTCTTACCTGATTTCAGGGCGGCAGAGCGCACTTTTCAGGTGCTGATGCAGGTCAGCGGCCGGGCGGGGCGCAGCGCGCTGGGCGGCAGGGTCATACTTCAAACATTCCACCCGGAGCATTACGCCATTGGCGCCGCCGTGAGGCATGACTATGCCGGCTTTTTCAGGGAAGAGATTGAGAAGCGCAAGGCGATGGTCTATCCACCCTTCACGCGCATGGTCAAAATGGAGATCCGTTCCAGCGATCAGGTGGCATTGAAGCAGATAGCGGAAGCGATGCGCGTGGAACTGCAAAACCGCATTGAAGGTGAAGATATCAGGGAAGTTTCCTTGATCGGTCCCGCACCGTGCTTCTACGCGAAGCGTGCCGGGCTGTACCGCTGGCAGATCATCCTGCGCGGCAGGGATCCACTGCGCTTGCTGCGCGGGGTAACACTCGGGGAATGGCGGGTCATCCCTGACCCGCAGGATCTTTTATGAGAACGCGCTAATTCAAATACCAGAGAGGGTTAAGGAAACCACCGTCCTGCCTGAGCTCGAAGTGCAGATGGGCTCCGTACGAATTGCCACTGTTGCCGACCGCGCCGATCACCTGGCCCTGGTAGACGCTCTGGCCGCACTTGACACTGATCGAGCTGAGATGGGCGTAAACCGTGTGATATACATTAAATGAAGTGTCGTGTTGGATGAAAACGACCTGCCCATATCCTCCGCTCATGCTCGCGGCCCAGATGACGACCCCCGAATCCGCCGCCCAGACAGCATCACCCAGCAAGCCGCCAATGTCGATGCCCTTGTGGGTCACGGGATCGTAATTGAATCCGGATACCGATCGATTGGAGGTCGGCCAGATGAAGTTTCCCGTCCCCCAGCTGTACCCGGGGACGATCTCGCAGGCGTTCATCAGGGATTTGGCGACCGCCGAGTTGGGGGTGTAGGGGTCGGGCGAATCGAACGATTCGATCTTCCCGATGCCGCCGGGGATGAACACATATTGGCCGGGCTCGATTTGCGGGTCTGCCAGGTCCAGATGATTACCAGGCCATTCGAGGATCGCAGCCGGGTCGACCTTGTATTTTCCGGAGACACTTTCGAGAGTGTCATTTTCCTGCCACTCGTAGTACGCGCCATCCGTGGGAGGGATGTTGAGCACCATGCCGACTGAAAGCATCTGTGGATTATTCTCAAGAAACTGATTTGACCAGATGATGGAGTACGGGCTCAACTCGAATTTATCGGCGACTCCAAAAACAGAATCCAGCGCTTCTACCGGATAGCTGGTCATGCTTGTGCTGGAGCGCTCCGGAATGATGGTCTGGTGCCTGGCGGTTCGCCTGAGGGGGATCAGCTCGAAAGGGGCATACTGCGGGAGAGCCGCGCCCGTATTTTCAACGCTGGTTTCTTCTGGTATGGCTGAAGCCTCGTCGTTTTTTCCGAGCACTCCTGCGAAGCTCAATGAAACACCGATCAAAGCCAGCACCATCGCGCCGCAAAGGCACCACATCGCTGTTGAGAGCCATTTATTGCTGGCGGGAGACTGCCTTTTGATTCTTGCCATGGAGCGGGAAGGTTCTGCCGCGAGGGATTCTTCCGGCACTGCTGGCATTTCCTCTCGGGAGCCCTTTCGAGGTTTCAATTTTTCCGGTTCGGGTGCGGGTGAATAGGGCTTGAACCTCACCGCGGGTTTCTGTGGCTTTTTCTTGACTTTACCCGGGACGGGAGCGTGCATGGAATCTGAAAGCTTCAGACTCACATGTCCTCCGTCAGTGTCTCAAGAAAATCCTGATTATTCTTCGTCTTTTGCATGCGGGTCAAAATTGCTTCCGTGGCGACCGCGTTGTCCATCCCGGCACCCTGCGGGGGTGCGGCAATCATCTGCAGATACATGCGCCGCATGAGCCACGAGCGCTGCAGGATGTCCGGACCAAGCAGCAGGTCCTCGCGGCGAGTGGATGAACGCTCGATATCGATGGACGGGAAGATACGCCGCTCCTGGAGTTTCCGGGTCAGGTGCAGCTCCATGTTGCCGGTACCTTTGAATTCCTCGTAGACGACATCGTCCAAACGCGATCCGGTTTCGACCAGCGCGGTGGCGATGATGGTCAGGGATCCGCCCTGTTCAATATTGCGGGCAGCTCCAAAGAAACGCTTGGGAGGATAGAGGGCGGAGGGATCCATGCCGCCGGAGAGGGTGCGGCCGGAAGGGTTTACCACCAGGTTGTAGGCGCGGGCGAGGCGGGTGAGAGAATCCATCAGGATGACCACATCGCGCCCAACTTCCACAAGGCGCTTGGCCCGTTCCAGAGCGATCTCGGCAGTGCGCACGTGAGACGTGACCGGCTCATCAAACGTGGAAGCGACCACTTCGGCTTCCACCGAGCGATCCATATCCGTGACCTCTTCAGGCCGTTCGCCAATGAGGGCGATGATGAGGTGAACCTCCGGGTTCTTGGTGGAAATCGCGTTGGCGATCTGCTTGAGGATGGTGGTCTTGCCGGCTTTCGGGGGCGAGACGATCATTCCACGCTGCCCGCGACCGATTGGGGCGATCAGGTTGATCAGGCGCGTGGAAAGGATGTGCTGTTCAGTCTCAAGGTCAAAGCGTTTTTCGGGGAAAATCGGCGTGAGGCTCTCGAAATTCGGGCGGTTGCGCGCCTCTTCCGGATCGATACCGTTCACCGTTTCCACTTTTAAGAGGCCGTAATGGCGCTCGTTGTCCCGCGGAGGACGCACCACGCCCATGACCAGGTCGCCGTCACGCAGGCTGTAGCGGCGCAGTTGAGCCTGTGAGACGTAGATGTCATCGGGTCCGATGGCGTAATTACCACGCAGAAAACCAATGCCTTCCTGCAGGATCTCCAGTACGCCGCCGCGCAGTTCGATGCCATCCTTCTGGGCTTCGTACTGCGCGATCTTGACCATCAGGGCTTCTTTTTTAAGGCGCATGGCGCCTTCAATGCCCAGATCCTTGGCCATGCCGCGCAGGGTCGATAGAGGTTTTGCTTCAAGTTCAATTTGATTTACCATGCGTCAATTCCCACAAAAAATTTGATTAACGTGCTTGAGATTTAATGACCCGTTGCTGCCTGTGGCAGACCAGGTGTGACGACGAAATTTCATAAAAGGGCTGGGATTTATTTCAATAAGGGATATCCATATGGCAGGTTTTCTTTACAAGCCATACGCAGAGCATTATAGCAGTATTTGTCAAGACCCGCAATCATTTATATGTGGCTTGAAAGGCGCAAATTTGACAGTTTTTCTCAGTTGATACTGGCAACGGGGGGCAGGGCGCGTTTGAACTGATTTTTCCTGACCCGCTCGAGCGCTTTTGTCACAAAACCCGCGTCCATGCCGCGGGTAATGCATTCCTCCGGCGTGAGTTGATTTTCGTACACGGCGAAAAACAACCGGTCCAGATCGGTGTAGGTGAATCCCAGCTCGCTTTCATCAGTTTGCCCTGCCCACAGATCCGCGCTGGGCGCTTTCTGAATGATCCGCTCAGGGAGGCCCATTTCCCTGGAAAGCTGGCGAACCTGCGTTTTATACAGATCGCCAAGTGGATTGAAAGCGCAGGCGGAATCCCCGTAAAGGGTGGTGTATCCCAGGAGCGCCTCGGTTTTGTTGCCGGTACCGATCACCAGGCCGTCAAACGCGGCGGATTGATCGTACAAAATGACCATTCGCGTGCGTGCCATCAGGTTTCCTTTGCGCAGCGGGTTCATCGCTGGATCGATGGATATGAAGTCATCAACCATGGGCGTGATCTCAATGGTCTTCGACTGCACGCCGGTCTGATCGATGATCAATTGCGCGTCACTCAACGATTCAGGCGAGGAGGTTTTATACGGCATACGGACAGCCAGCACGTTCTCAGGTCCCAGCGCGGCCGCACTCAGCACGCACGCCAGGGCGGAATCAATCCCGCCAGACAATCCGATGACAGCATGCTGTTTTCCAGCCCCACGAACCTGGTCTTGAAAAAATTTCAGCAGGATCGGTTTGACAACTTTCATGTCCAGATCGATTGTTTTCATAATCCGTCTCTCAAAATGAGCATGATAAAGACACGCATACAACAATTGTATTGTACATGATTATCCTGAGCAATTTTCATATACAATACTATTGAGTAAAGACCAATAACGCTATCCGGTGATGATGATGAGTACCTCAAAAGTAAATCAGACCAAAGCCAAGCGTAGAACACCGAACGATCTCCATGAATTCATTGATTGTCTTTCGGAAGGGGTCGTGGTGGTGGACGCAGCTCGCAAGGTCGTAGCGGTTAATCGTGGCGCCTGTCAGATTCTGGGAGGATCAAGAGCGCGGTATGAGGGAAAGTTGTTTTCCATTCCCTTCGACTGGGGAACATCAAACGTTGTGGAAGGGTTCTCACCCACCGGCCAGGAATCCAAATTCAACCTGGAAATCAAAGCCTCACCTCTTGTCCGCGAATTGCAGGATTGGGGATTCCTGGTCGTAACGCGCCGCGGGGATGACCTTGCGGATAGTGCGGAGAAGGTGGAACAGTCTCGGCACGTGGACATTCTGATGGCGAACATGCCCGGATTCGGGTACCGCTGCCTGAATGATCACAATTGGACCATGCTCGAGCTTGGATCGAAGTTTGAGGCCCTGACCGGTTACAGAACCGCAGATGTTCTCAACAACAAGAAAAAGGCATACGCGCAGCTGGTGCATGAAGAGGACCAGGAGAGAATTTGGGGAGAAGTGCAATCGGCGCTGGCTCATCACGCACCCTTTGAACTGCTTTACCGGATGATTCGTGCAGACGGGACACAGGGATGGTTCTGGGAGCACGGCCTGGGTGTGTACGACGCTGAAGGCAATCCGCAGGTGCTGGACGGCTTCATCATGGACATTACGCAGGCAAAACAGAACGAGGTCACGCGCGGTGAGGGCGAAACCCTGTTCAGAGCGGTTTTTGAAAACTCTGGCGTTGGCATTGCCATCATGGATTTGGAGCAGAGGTTCCTGCAGAGTAACGCTGCCCTGCAGCGCATGCTGGGATACAGCGCTGAGGAGATAAAAGGCTTAAGCCTGGGGGAGATCACTCACCCGGACGATATGTCAGGTGAGACCGCCCAGATCCAGAAATCTCTGCGTGAAACGCACAGCACTTCCTTTCGTACAGAGAAGCGCTACGTACGCAAGGATGGCAAAACCATCTGGGGGCGGTTGACGGCCACGCTGGTGAGGGATGAGATGGGGAAAGCCAAATTCGGAATCGGCGTCGTGGAGGACATCAGCGAGAGAAGGTTGAACGAGCAGGTCGAAAAGGCTGTTTACGATATCTCTCAATCCGTTCACACATCCAGAAACCTGAATCACCTTTTTGAGCACATCCATGATGTGCTGGCTGAATTCATGCCGGTGGAAAACTTCTATATCGCGCTGCTGAATGAAAAAAGCACCGAAATCTCATTTCCGTATTTTGTTGACCAGTTTGACGATCAACCTTCCACGACGCACTTCGGGAAAGGCTTAACCGAGTTTGTGATCAGAACCGGGAAGTCACTTCTTGCTTCACCGGAAGTGTTCCAGGAGCTGGTCGAGTCAGGCGATGTTGAATCCGTAGGCGCCCCATCTATTGATTGGCTTGGCGTTCCGTTGAGAATCGGAGAGAAGATCATCGGCGTGATGGTCGTGCAAAGCTATGTGGAGGGAGTGCGCTTCAACTTTCGCCATCTCCAGGTTCTGGAATTTGTGTCGACGCAGATCGCCATGGCGGTTGAGAGAAAGCAGGCAGAAGACGCGCTGCGGGCTGAAGGACAAAAATACCGTTCACTCTTCCAGGCTTCCAGGGATGCGGTGTTTCTGGAAACACTGGAAGGCCAGATCATCGATTGTAATGAAATGGCTTGCCAGATGTTCGGCTATACCAAAGAGGAGTTCAAATCCTTAACGCTGCTGGACCTGCTTCCCAATGATCTACCCATCACCATTCCGGATTTGGTCGAAAAAGTGCTCGCCAACGGATCCTTCAACATCGAATCGAAAAACCGCCGCAAAGACGGCACAGTTTTTCCCGTGGAGGTCAGCTCAGTGCTGACCGTGATTGACGAGCTGCGCTTGTCGGTGGTATACGTGCGCGATCTCACGGAAGCCAAAGCCGCCTTGAAATCCCTGCAGGAAAGCGAAGGAAAATTCCGCAGCCTGGCAGAAACGACTTCCGCCATCATCGTGATTCACCGCGGCGAAGAATTCCTGTACACCAATCCCGCGTTCCGCGAAATGATCGGATATTCGGAAGCGGATCTGATGAAGATGCCTTTTGAATCGATCCTGACTCCCGAGGTTCAAGAATACGCCAGGAAGAAAGCCAAGGAGCGGCTGCAGGGCAGGGATGTAGAAACACGCTACCAGATGAAAGTGGTGACAAGCAGCGGCAGCGCACGCTGGCTGGATGTCACATCCGGATTGATCGATTATGAAGGTCAAAAGGCCATCATGATCACGGCGTTGGACTTCACGGAAAGGAAACAGTTTGAAGACGACCTGAGACTGCAGTCCACGGCGTTGGCTGCCGCGGCGAACGCCATCGTCATCACGAACCCGGACGGGGTGATCACCTGGGCGAACCCAGCCTTCAGCAAACTGACCGGGTATGAATTCGATGAACTGATCAACCACAACATCAACATCCTGGACTCCGGGGCCAACCCCCCTGACCTTTTCCATAAGCTGGAAAAAGAGATCAAAAAGGGCAACGATTGGCATGGCGAGGTGATCAACCGGCGCAAGGATGGTTCGCTGTACGTGGAAGAAGTCTCGATCACGCCGGTGAAGAACGAGTCGGGGTGTATCATCCACTTCGTGGAGATCAAGCAGGATATCACGGAGAGAAAAGAACATGCCCGCGAGCTGGAAGCGATCGCGGCCGTTTCCGAAGCGATCCGCACCTCCATTACCAAGGCTGAGTTGCTGCCCATCATCATGCACGAGATTTCACAGCTGCTGGGCAGCCAGGATATTTATCTGGCGTGGAAGGATCAGTTAAGCACCGATATGATCATCCAGGCCGGTGATGGAATATGGGAGCAGAAAATCGGGTCTCGCGTTCCTGCCGATGAAGGAGTGGTCGGCAGGCTACGGCGGACTCGTGATGTGCATATCGAACACGATCAGAACAGGTTAAGATTCGGAGAGACGACCAGACGGTCAGAAAAATTCGATTCCATCGCAGGTGTGCCGCTTCTCGTTCAGGGGATATTCATGGGAGCGATCGTTGTCGGGTTCAAGCGGGAGGAAACGAAAGAGGATATCCAGGTGCTGTCCGCCATCGGCAACATGGTGGCCAGTGCGATTAATCGCGCGGAGCTGTTCGAGCAGACTCGCCACCAGGCGCTCATGCTGACCCGGGCATACGATGCCACGATCGAAGGCTGGGCGCACGCACTGGAGCTTCGCGACAAGGAGACCGAAGGGCACACGCAGCGGGTCATCAACATTACCCTGAGGCTGTGCCAGGCGCTTGGAGTCCCAGGCTCAGAGATGGAGCAGATCCGCAGAGGTGTCATTCTGCACGATATCGGCAAAATGGGCATCCCGGATGGGATCCTGCTTAAAGAAGGGGCTTTGACTGAATCTGAATGGGTAGTCATGAAGCGCCACCCGGTCTACGCGCACGATCTTCTGGTCAATATCCCTTACCTGCAGGGGGCGATGGATATTCCCCATTACCACCATGAGCGCTGGGATGGTTCTGGATATCCGCACGGATTGAAAGGCGAGGACATTCCGCTCATGGCGAGGATCTTCGCTGTCGTGGATGTCTGGGACGCTCTCACATCGGACCGCCCTTACCGCAAAGCCTGGGACAGGGAGGACACGCGGAAGTACATCGCTGGCAACGCTGGCATCCTGTTTGACCCGAAGGTCGTGCGAAAATTCCTCGACCTGTATGCCAGAAATGAGCTGGTGTAGATGACTTCGTTCGCGGGGCTGTGCAGGGGGCATTTCTTCCGTGATATAATCGCAAGCTGTAAGCCCGCCTCGGCTTTTTGCCGGGGTGTGTTGTTAATAGAATAACTGAGGTTTGTAAATGAACAAAAACACATTAAAGATCATCCCGCTGGGCGGCATGGGGGAAGTCGGGCGCAACATGATGGTCTATGAATATGACAACCAGATCCTGCTGGTAGACACGGGGATTATGTTTCCCGAGAACGACATGCTGGGAATTGATTACATTATCCCGGATTTTCAGTATGTCAAGGAACGCAAACAGATGGTGAAAGGCGTCATTGTCACCCACGGGCACGAAGATCATACGGGTGCCATTCATCATGTCATGGAAGACATTGATGCGCCTGTGTATGCCACGCCCCTCACGCGGGGATTTATTGAGCTGAAGCTGGCACGCAACGGGTTGACCTCCAGGGTGAATCTGAACACCATCCACGCCGGTGAAACGCTGCAGATTGGTCCTTTCAAGATCGAAACATTCCATGTCTGCCATTCCGTCCCGGACGGCATCGGGCTGGGCATCACCACGCCGGCAGGCCTGATCGTTCACACCGGTGATTACAAATTCGATCACACCCCTGTGGACAACTGGCCAAGCGATTACGCCAAGCTGGCAGAATTCTCAGAGCGCGGTGTGCTGGCGCTGCTGGCAGATTCCACCAACGCCGAACGTCCAGGCTGGACGCCCTCGGAACGGGTGGTGGATGCTGCTTTTGATGACGTTTTCCGCGAAGCAAAGGGGCGCATCATCATTGCCAGTTTCGCTTCCCTGGTTTCGCGCATGCAGCAGGTGGCAGAGGCTGCCAGGCGTCACGGCCGCAAGCTGGCATTCGTCGGCACGTCCATGCTGGATAATTTTAAGATGGCGACCAAACTGGGTTATTTGAATATCCCGGTCGAGCAGCTCGTCAGCATCGATGACACCCGGAAGATGGCAGATCACAAAGTTGTCATCATGTGCACCGGCTCGCAGGGAGAGCCTACTTCCATCCTGGGTCGCATCTCCACCGGGCGATCCAATCTGCTGGAGGTGAAACAAGGAGATACCATCGTTCTTTCTTCTCACCCAATACCGGGCAACGAAGAGCATGTCTATCGCACCATCAACCGGCTCTTTGAACGCGGCGCGAATGTGCTCTATGAGGGGATCGCGGCAGTGCATGTCTCCGGTCACGCCAGCCAGGAAGAGATGAAGCTGCTCCTGCACCTGACCCGTCCCAAGTATCACCTGCCGATTCACGGGGAGATCCGTCATCTCAAGCAGCACGCTTTGCTTGCAGAGCAGGTCGGTGTTCCCGCGGAGAATATCATGCTGCTTGAGAATGGACAGGAAGTTCTTTTTGAAGATGGCAGGATGAAACGCGGCAAGAAGCACTCATCGGTCAACGTGTTTGTGGATGGCTCCGGCGTGGCAGGCATCGATGAAAAAGTCATGCGTGAGCGTGAAGTTCTGGCGCAGGACGGCATTGTCATCGCGCAGCTGCAGCTCAATCGACTGAACGGTCGCCTGCAGGGCGCAGCCGGATTAATCTCGCTAGGCTTTCTTGCCCAGGCCACCCTGGATGGCTATCGGGAGGATATCACGCGCAAGATCAACGCTGTTCTGCACAACAAGGTGGAAGACAAGCGGAAAGCCATCGAGAGTTCACTGAGCGATTATTTCTACTCGGAGTTCCACCGGCGCCCCATCGTGCGCTGCGTCATCAATAAAAACTAAACAGGCTGTTATTTGGCAGGTTCTTCGGCATTCCAGCCATATTCACCCCGCAGCGGCACGAAAACCACGGACAGGATATCTGTGACCTGCACGCTGCCGGCGAATTTGACAGCGCGTTGTAGCGTCTGGGAACCCTGAGAGCCGGTCGGAATGACCATCCTGCCGCCTTCATCCAGCTGGTCCAGCAGAGGCTGCGGGATGCGCGGGGAGGCGGCCGTGACGATGATCCCATCGAAGGGAGACTGTTCGGGAACTCCCCCGGAGCCGTCCCTGCAAATCACCACGACGTTGGAATACCCCAGGGCCTTCAGCCTGGTTCTTGCCGCTTCAGCCAGAGGGGGGTGACGTTCCAGCGTGATCACCTGCGCGCAGAGGAGGCTGAGAATGGCCGCCTGATACCCGGACCCCGTGCCGATCTCGAGCACCTTTTCAGGCCCTGTCAGTGTGAGCAGCTCGGTCATCAAACCAACGATGTAGGGCTGGGAGATCGTCTGACCCATGCCGATGGGCAGCGGAAAGTCGTCGTAGGCGTTCAGCTGTACATCTGGCGGGACAAAGGCGTGCCGGGGTACCTGGCGCAACGCATCCAGAACGCGCTTGTCTTTCACCCCGCGGCGGGCTATCTGGTCGGAGACCATGTCCATCCTGGCCTGCAGAAAATCTCCGTTCATGTGTCACTTGCCTTCACAGAGGTGACCAGGTCGCGGCTGATCATGCGGTCGACTTTTCCCATGGGATAATCCAGGGCAGCGTGCGGGTCGATCCAGCGCAGGTCCGCCACGCTGATGACCGAGGGTTCACTGTCATTGAGCGAGCAGTCATATGCGTGCACAGTGACGCGGAAGTGCGTGTAGGCATGGCGGTAGACTCCCAGTGCCTTGTGAATGACGATCCTGGCGCCCAACTCTTCCATGATTTCCCGGTGCAGCGCTTCTTCCAGTGTTTCTCCCGCTTCCTGCTTTCCGCCGGGGAACTCCCATAGTCCTCCCAGCAGTCCTTGCTGAGGTCGTTGCGTGATGAGCACCCTGTCCCCTCTGTGGATCACCGCGGCAGACACGTTGTAATGCGGAACTGGCGGGCGTTTTTCCAGGTTAGGAAGCTGGTCGGTCATGTAGTTCTGCCGAGCGAAGCAGGATTCACTCAATGGACAGCTGAGACAGTCAGGATTGCGCGGCAGGCAGACCAGTGCGCCAAGGTCCATGAGAGCCTGGTTGTGGTCACCCGCTCTGCCCGGGGTCAGATGCTCACGCGCTAACTGCCACAGGCGTTTTTCCCCTTCGCGGGAACGGGCAGGCAGCCGCATTCCGGCGTAACGTGACAGAACGCGGCGGATGTTGCCATCCAGCGTGGCCTCATCCTGTCCGAACGCGATGGATGCGATGGCGCGGGCGGTGTAGGCGCCGATCCCGGGCAGCTTTTCCAGCTCTGCAATCGAACGAGGGAACTCACCCTGGTATTGGTCCATCAGAATGCGAGCGCAGCGGTGCAGATTACGGGCGCGGCTGTAATATCCCAGCCCTTCCCACGCCTTCAGTACAGTGATCTGGTCGGCCTCAGCCAGGCTCGCGGCATCCGGAAAGATGTTCATCCAGCGTGTGAAGTAGGGAAGAACCGTCTCGACGCGGGTCTGCTGGAGCATGATCTCGGAGATCCAGACTGCGTACGCCTCACGCTGGCCGCGCCAGGGAAGCTCGCGCGCGTGATGGTCGTACCACTTGAGGAGTTGCCGGCTGAGTTCACTCAAGGCAGTCCACCCCATGATCAGAATTGAAATGTTTTTTTGGCTTCAGCGATCTTTAGTGTGAAATTTTGCACGAACGGCGCAAGCTGCTCCTGAAGATTCTTCCAGGCGTCTGATGAAAGCACCCTTTTCACTTCCTGGGTGTTGGGCAGGCTGGCGCCGATGAGGATTTGGGGCTGTTTGCCAAACGCGGTCGCCCAGGCATCATCCAGGTGGAAGCCCAGTTTTTCCAAACCGGGTATGAACTCGCGGATCACGAACTCAAAATACTCACGTTCCTTCTCGGGGGTGATGTCCCAGGTCATGATCACTTTGAATTGCATCGTTTTACTCGTGGGAGTACTCCAGCGCGATGATCCTGGTCTCTTCGGGGAAAGAGCCTGTGCTGGTCAGCTTGAGGGTGGGCAGTGTCTCCACTTTTTCCTGCCCCATCTCTTTGAGGAATTTTGACAGCGGTTCCAGGTCCCCGTTCGTCGCGGGGGTCTGGTAGTGCATGGGGATGACGATGTTGGGTTCAAGCAGGCTGACCACCTCGGCGGCTTTGGCGGCGTTCAGACTGCCCTCTCCGCCACCGCAGGGAACCAGCAGGATGTGCACAGGGCCAAGCGCCTCCACTTCCGTCTGCGTAGGCACCTTGGTCATGTCTCCCAGGTGCAGCACATTCAGCCCGTTAAAATCGAACAGGTACAGCGTGTTGCGCGGTTCATTCGCTTCCGCCTTGGTGTGGCCGTTCGTCTGTACGCCAGTGATGAACACACCGCCGATCTCGAATTCACAGGGACCCGTGATGACATGGCTTTTACCGGTCACCGCCGAAACATGATTGTGGCTGGGGCTGTCGTGGCTGATGGTCACGATGTCCGCTTTGAGCTTGAGGGGCTGGTAACCCAACCTGGTGTGATCATAGGGGTCGGTCACCACGCTTGCCAGACCGCGCTCCATGATGCGAAAGCAGGAATGTCCATACCAGTTAATTTCCATGCAGCCTCCAACCCTCAATTATACAGCAGATAAAAATTGGAGAGGAATGCTCAGGACCTGCGGCAAGGAGTCTCCTTAAATTAGATAAAAAAAAGATGATGATAAATATTGACATGTATAATTAACCCTGTTGAACTGGTAAAGAGTATATCGGAGGAGAGAGCTGAAATGAGTGAGACCCGCGCACCAGGTCGCGCCTGGAAGGTGATATCCAAAATCCTATCATTCGTTATCCCGATGATCATCAGCATTGGCATTGGCTGGTTGATCGGCAGGCTGGCGCAACCGCTCAGTCCAGACGTGGATGCCCTATTAAAAGGCCTTGCGCTGCCTCAGAATGCCCTGTGGCAAAAACGCTTCTGGCAGCTGGTGGCGTTCCTGGCTGGACTGCTGGTGTCGATGTTGGTCGGACTGATGCTGAATCCCCGGCGACAGAGGGTCAGGTGAGAATCCTCGGTAGGTCACTGGCCTGCCTTGTTTTTTTGTGTGCGGTTGCATTCACGCCCGTATTTGCTCAGGATGATGAGGTCTGGACAGATGCTTCTGATCTGTTGGGACAGCACCCGGAGATCATCGCCAACACTCTCACGCGTGTGGGGGTGACTCCGAACGCAGGTGTTTTTTATGCAGGCTACGAGTTCTGGGGGGAAGAATTTAAAAATTATTGGGCGCATGACCAGGAGGCTTGGGTTACTAGCCAGCATACAGATTATTTGTGGTTTACCGGGGATATTGAAGACCCTGATGATTTTTTATATTCACACATTGGTGACGCGTCGCATTTGACACTTTTGGTTCATAAAGACTACTACCTGGATGGATATCGGGTGCTGATCTGGAAATACAAATATGATTCAGGTTACACGAAAGATGTGGGTTATAGTGTTTATGGTCTCGTCGAACTGCCAAGCCGCTATGGATACTGGCAGGGATTCGAAATAGGGGAAAACTGTGAGGATAGTTGTGGCGTCCACATGCCGGATATGGAGGATGTCATTTCCAGTTTTATTGTGACGCTGAAAGATTTTGGCTTGACCACGGCACCGGAGCTTGCCACACAGCAGGCTGCCCTGCCTACCCCGACAACATACATCTATGAAGCACCACCTCTCGAACCGTCGGAGCTTACCGAAGGCAACGCTGAGGATGCGCTGGAAGATACTGCGACCGCACAAGGTGAGGATCTGGCGGAAAGCGCGGTCATCACGGCCGCGATTGGAGCCGCCTTGGGAGCCGCGCTCATTGTCATGCTGCGCGGCCTTCCGCCAAAGCCACCAGAACTGACGCGATCACCGATTTCTGGCCGAATGGTCAACGAGGATGAACTGCTTCACGAGCAGAGCCTGGTCGAACAGGGTTTTGTTTACAACCCGAAGAAAGAAGGTTTTGATTATGTCCCGCAGGCGGAGAAGACCTTCACGCCGGTGCGCTCCGCCCTGCAGCCCGACCTGGAAAAGATCACTGCGGATGCCAAAACGCGCAGGCAGGCCATCGCGTGGAAAGCGAAAACGAACATCCGCGCAGCGTATGAAGAGGACATGCAGCGTTATCAGATCGATTATCACATGGCCATGGCAGAGGCTGCCCATTGGAACCGCGCGCTCGTGATCTATACGCTGGTCGAAAAAGGAGCCGACATTGCCATCGACACGCTGGCCGTGATCCCGGGCGGAAAGGTGATTAAAGAAGTATACGGCACGGGCAAGGCGGCGATCAAGTTCATGAACACAGCCAAGGATCGGGGTGTGACCGTGGCCATCCTGCAGTACGGTGTGGACAAGCTGGCGGACGATGCCATGAGCAAGATACCGGTCCCATTCAAGAAGAACGGGGATGGTTCCCTGGTCGACTCCCTGGGGAACGCGCTGAGCCAGGATGTCGCCAAAGGCAACCTCAGCATTGCTGACGCAAGCGATCCCACCCCTACATTTTCGCTGTACAACGGCATCCTGGGTGAGGGACAGAACCTGCCCTAGATGGTTGCATAAAAAGGACCAGAACATGAACAGAAAAAAGCTACTGCAACCCATAGTCCTCCTGCTGTTCTTTTTCCTGCTTTGCTCAACGGTTTTCAAAACAGTTCAAGGTCAATCCGAGGAGGATTACGACCAATATGCGGACATCATGGTCTTCTTGTTTCCGGATATCATCCGACAGACCATGCTGGATGCAGGAATCACTCCGAACGCGGAATTGGGGGGGCTTGCCAGCTATGAACTGGATGGCGAGTGGTGTGGTGAAGTGGGCGGTTTTGGTTCCGGCTTGATGCAGGTCTATCACGATGATCAATTCTTGTTCGTCATGACGAGCGATGAACCATACTCAGAAGTTGATTATTACATTAACGATGGGGGTTATACCACGTTGGGAGAAAAATCATACACACTTGACGGTTACGAGGTTCTTACCTGGGAGTTTTCATCGGCTGAGAGCGGAGAGCTGGGCAACACCATGAGCTACGGGTTTATCGAGCTGCCCACATCAAATGGCACCTGGTTCAAGTTTTACGGCTCTGAAAATTGCACCAATGTTCTCGGTAAGCATCTGCCAGCCATGGAAAGCGTGATCGCTGCACTGCTCAATAATCTCTACGCTTATGGCTTCATGTCCTCAGCGCAGGGTGCTGCACCGGTCCCGGTTGTAGAACCTCCAGCAGATGTCGTTGAAGAGGAAGTACCCGTTGATGAGGCGCTCGTGCCGGAGGAGACAGGTATCACCGAAGAGGAAATGAGTGCGGACCCATCGATGATGCCCACAGCGAAGGAAGTAACGGATGCTGCAATGCTCTCCGCAGCAGCAGGTGCTGCCGCGGGAGCAGGTGTGATCATCATGATACGGGGAGGGCGGCGCCCCGCGCCGAAGCTGATCCGATCCCCGGTGGACGGGACGCTGGTAACCCCCAGGCAGGCGCAGTTCGAGCAGAACCAGCTGGATGCCGGGTTGACCTACAATCCCGCCAGGGGCGGATTCGAATACATCCCGCAGGCGGAGAAGACCTTCACGCCGGTGCGCTCCGCCCTGCAGCCCGACCTGGAAAAGATCACTGCGGATGCCAAAACGCGCAGGCAGGCCATCGCGTGGAAAGCGAAAACGAACATCCGCGCAGCGTATGAAGAGGACATGCAGCGTTATCAGATCGATTATCACATGGCCATGGCAGAGGCTGCCCATTGGAACCGCGCGCTCGTGATCTATACGCTGGTCGAAAAAGGAGCCGACATTGCCATCGACACGCTGGCCGTGATCCCGGGCGGAAAGGTGATTAAAGAAGTATACGGCACGGGCAAGGCGGCGATCAAGTTCATGAACACAGCCAAGGATCGGGGTGTGACCGTGGCCATCCTGCAGTACGGTGTGGACAAGCTGGCGGACGATGCCATGAGCAAGATACCGGTCCCATTCAAGAAGAACGGGGATGGTTCCCTGGTCGACTCCCTGGGGAACGCGCTGACCAGTGATGTGATCAAAGGCAATCCGGACCTGGGGACGCTGCAGGACGCCTGGCAGGATGGATCGCTGGCTGATGCGAGCAAGGTCACCACGCCGGGTTCTGTGTATGACGGCATCCTGGGTGAGGGGCAGAGCCTGCCATAGAGTCTCTGCGAGAACTATTGTGGAAAAAGTGCGCCGCACCCGGTCAGGTGAAACGGTGATCGGCAACAAGATGGATCGAGAACGATTAGGTAGAAGAAAAGATTAGGAGCAAAGATATGAACCAGCAACCAGTTATGGTAACCCTACAGCAGCTGCAATCCGCGGGTGGTCTACTGGGAATGCCATTCAGCAAGCTCTCGCCGCTGTACTCGGAAAAAGCACAGGGCGTGAAACGTTTGACCAATCCTGCTTTGGTTGACGGGAGCGGAATCCTCCTCCCGGAGGTCAAGCCAGCGCTGCAGACGCTTGCCCAGCCGGGGTACGTCGCTTCCGCAACCACGCTGACACCATCCAGGATGCTGGATTTCCTTGCGCTTTTCCCTCCCGATAAGGAGGACCTGCCCTCTGTGATGCTGGTGAACCAGCATGAAGAAATCACCATGGAATCACCCGCGCCGGTCGCCCGCAGCATTATGGACCTGCTCGATATCCTCTCTCCATACAAAATGGAAGCTGAACATGCACTGGAGGTGGAGCTATCACTTGTTGGCGTGTGGGTTCTGTTCGCAGTCCTGGACCTCCTGCGCCATGCAGATGCGGTGGAACTGACATCCGCGTCCATCCAGGAGCAGATGCAGCAGCCGCTGCAGCAGCTTACACACATTTCCGCGTTCATCCGCGAACGCCTGAACCTAGCAAAACCAACCAACGACGAGATCAGGAACGGCCTGGCAGAGTTGACCGCCAGGCAGCTCTGGAAAAGCGAAGGTGAGAAATTCAAGCCGGGAAAAGGGCTCAAAGCAATGGCCGCGGACCTGGCATACATCCGCGCCTACTGCCGTCTGCAGAGCCATAAACAGGAAGAAGGAACCATCGTGTCTCAGGATCATTATTTTCTGCAGGGGAAATCAGGCAGCGGATTGCTCTGGCATGAGGAGGAAGGGAATATCTGGCTGCTGCACAGCACAGCACCTCAGATCCTGCGCCTGGCAGAGATGCTTTTTGTTTATGATTACTGTGTGGAGTAAAAATATCACATGGCATTCGCGTGTACCCAATGAGACCAGAGGATTTGTTCTTTAGAGTCGTTTTTATCTGCCTTTTATGCGGATTGACCGGCATGCGCTTTTTTTACAAATGGCGGGGAGGGGTATTGCTTGAGCCCCCCTTCCGAAAGGAGCCATGGCACACGATCGTTCTGCGCTATGTTATCGGGCTGCCGTTGTTCGGCTCGGTTTTCCTGGCTATTGTCTTACCGGGTGTCTTTCGATGGATGTACATCCTCCTGCCGCTGTGGTCGCGTGTCAGCGGAGTTGTCCTTGGGATTGCTTGCCTGGTGCTTCTGGGGCGGACTCATCAGGCGCTGGATGGGTATTTTTCAATGACGCTGACCATCCGGCAGGACCATCACCTGGTCAGGCAGGGTCCGTACCGCTGGGTGCGCCACCCGATGTACGTGGCCTATTTTTTCTTTTTCTTTGCGCAGTTCCTTGTGACGCGCAACTGGGTCATTGGGACCAGCGGTATGGCGGTGATCCTGACATTGATGACTGCAAGATTAAAAAAAGAAGAATCCATACTCGGGGAATACTTTAAGCAGGATTATGATGATTATGCCAGTAGTACTCCAAGGTTTTTTCCCCGCATACGATTTGCACAAAAGCTGGAAACCAGGCATATTAAAAGCCAGATGCCGGTCGATGAGTGAGAGTTCCGCCTTGAAGCCGTTAATAATTATTGTTGCAATAACTTGGAATGCGTATTATAAACGCTCCCATTAAGGAGAAGTATGAGTGCTGAATCCGAACTAACCATCGAAACTCAAGGCCTCAGTAAGATATATAAACATGTACATGCCCTGCAGGACTTGAATTTAAAAGTACCCAGGCATTCCATCTTTGGATTTTTAGGCCCCAACGGCGCCGGGAAAACAACAACCATCAAACTGCTTTTAGGTTTAATTCACGCTTCATCAGGATCCGGAAAGGTGTTTGGATATGACATTGTCAAAGAGAGCGTGAAAATTCGGCAGCGAATCGGTTACCTGGCTCAAGACCCACGCTTCTATGAGCATATGACAGCCAGGGAAACGCTTCGATTCTCCGCAGGTTTTTTCTACACGGGTCCGGCAAGAGCCATAGAGGATCGAATCCAGGAAACGCTTGAACTTGTGGAAATCGCGGATAAAGCTGACCGGTCAGTGAAAAGCCTGTCAGGAGGAGAGCGCCAGCGTTTAGGAATCGCTCAGGCGCAGGTGAATTATCCTGATTTATTGATCCTCGATGAACCGGCAGCATCCCTCGATCCTGAAGGGCGGCGAGATGTACTGGGCCTGATGCGGCGCTTGAGAAAACACACCACCATTTTTTATTCAACCCATATTCTGGATGATGTGCAAAGAGTCAGTGACATGGTTGCTATTTTGAACAAAGGGCAATTAATTGCCCAGGCAGCCATTGATGATTTGCTTATGGGTAGTGGCGGGATAGTATTTCAAATTAAATTAAAATGTGGAAAATCGAGCACACGCAAGGAAATTACCGATCTTCCCTGGGTGTCTTCTCTAAAAACGGAACAAGTAGATGGTGTGGAAAACTGGAAAGTGACTGTAACAGACGAGAAAAAAGCGCAAGAAGTGTTGCTGCGCTTGATACTGGCAGATCCCGGTGCAGCCATTCTGGAATTTGGACGAATGAAGTACCAGCTTGAGGAAATCTTTCTGGCGATGGTGGAAGGAACGCAAAATGAGCGATAACAGTACTCTTCGGCTGAGTAATGAGGTTGGAGTTCGATTAGGTTTTCGTAATATGCTGCGGAAGGAGAACGGCGCATGGTGGAAGACCAAAACCTGGTGGATTCAGGCTTTGATCTGGGTTGCTATCATCAACGGCGTTGCTGCAGGCATTCTTTTTTCACGCGGTACGGATGGGTCACAGGCTGCCGCTGAAACATCACAGCAACTACAGGACAATTTTACAGTGGCAACGATGATTTTTTCGTTGATGGCTGGTATGGCTCCGGTGATCGGTATGATCATCATGATGCAGGATGCGCTGATCGAAGAGAAACAAACCGGGACTGCAGCATGGGTACTGAGCAAACCCTTGGGACGCTCCGCATTTTTCCTTTCCAAGCTTCTTGCAAATATGGCGGGCACGTTCGTCACCATGTCGTTATTACCTGGGATTGTGTTTTACTTTGAGATCTATGCCGCTACAGGAACCTGGATGCATGTCGGTTCACTTGTTGCTGCGATTGGGCTTATATATTTAAACCTTTTGTTTTACCTCACACTGACCCTGATGCTGGGGACGCTATTTAATGTTCGCGGACCGGTCATCGCAATTCCGATGGTCACAGCATTTTCGGCGCAGTTTTTAGGAAATGTATGGATACTGAACCAGATCATGCCATGGATGATCAATTGGCCGATGCTCAATGATGGTGAAGGATCATTAATTTCATACGTGCTTTTAGAGCAGACCCTGCCGGTTGTCACACCAATCATCACAACCATAATTTTGTGCGTGATTTTTGTCCTGGTTGGTTTCTGGAAGATCAATCGAGAAGAATTCTGATAAATGGAGAATAGAAGTGAAATCGACCCCCATACTTGAAGCCATTTTTTCACGGCGATCGATCCGTAAATACACAGACCAGCCTGTGAAAAAAGACACAATTACGCAGCTGCTGCAGGCAGGCATGGCTGCTCCAAGCGCTCGTAACGGGCAGCCGTGGGAATTTGTCGTGGTTGATGAGGAGGCTGGGCTCAAGGCGCTCAAAGACGCCATGCCACTGGGGCGCTACAACGCTCCTCTGTGCATCGTGGTTTGCGGTAATCCGCGCATTTCCCCGAAACCGACCACTGCGCGCTACTTCTGGATCCAGGATTGTTCTGCGGCCATCGAGAACATGCTCATCGCGGGAGTGGGGCTGGGCCTGGGATCAGTCTGGTGCGGGATCCATCCCATCACCTTGCTGAAGAAACGTGTTCGCGCCGTGCTAAATCTCCCGGTACATGTCACGCCTCTGGGTATGCTCGAGTTTGGCTACCCCGCGGAAGTGAAGGAACCCCGCACGCAGTACGACGACAAGCGCGTGTACTGGCAGCGGTATGGTGAGAAGTAGGTGTTCTGGAAGGCGGTTTTATTCGCCTTGAGTGTGGTAATCTGCGTACTCCGCAGCCTGACAGGCAACCACCCGGCCAAACAGTCCTTGCGTTTCTCTTGACCCTGTCATGATTTCTGATATACTACGAAGCGAACACCCGTTCGGGGTGTTTTTATATCTTGCCCGGTAGGGTGGGCTTTGGTATAATTCTGCACGCTGTTTTTCGGCACCTTAAAAGCTCGCCGATGTAGCTCAGATGGCAGAGCAGCCGCCTTGTAAGCGGCGGGTCAAGGGTTCGATTCCCTTCATCGGCTCTGTTGCAGGCTGGCACGCGCGGCTGGATGATTTCCGGCCTTGCGTGCGAACCGGCAACGGTTCGAGATGGGCAGTTACCCAAGTGGCCAACGGGGTCTGACTGTAAATCAGATGGCGAACGCCTTCGGAGGTTCGAATCCTTCACTGCCCACCTCCGGTCCCATTCGATTGGGACGGAGCAGCGAGGCATGCCCTCATAGCTCAGCTGGTAGAGCACGCCCTTGGTAAGGGCGGGGTCATGGGTTCAATTCCCATTGAGGGCTCACCTGCCGAAATACTATGTTTGATAAAGGAGAGACAGGATGGCAAAGCAGAAGTTTGAACGGAACAAGCCGCATTT
>CAZCHK010000029.1:0-7646 GCA_964498605.1 uncultured Anaerolineaceae bacterium
AAGGCATGGCCGAGGACCCCACCTGGTTTTTTTCGAAGCGCTCGCTGATCTCGCCGATGGGACCGGACTGCAGCAGGCGCAGGTCGAAGGCGAATTTATGTAATGACGCCGCCAGTGCTGCAAGCGCGGACAGCACGATGAAGTCCTGCCCCCTGGGATAGGTTTGCGAACTGACCGGAAAGAACTCCAGGTCGAGCGCGCGGCTCAGGCACGATTCAAAACGGGAGAAGTTCTCCGCGCCGATCAGGTCGTAGTAGGACGCCGCGGTTCCCACCGCGCCTTTGAAACCCTTGCCGCGGATCTCCCGGCGGACTGTTTGCAAACCGCGCCAATCATGCAGCAGGTCCTGGGCGTACAGGGAAAACCGGTAGCCAAGCGTGGATGGCTCTGCTGGCTGCAGGTGCGTGAAGGCCATGACGGGGAGATCGGCCGTCTCTTCCACGCGGGCGGACAGGTGCAGCAGCAGTTCGCGCAAAGCCTCCAGGAGCAGGTCCAACCCGCCGCGCAGGCGCAGCGCGTCGGCGTTGTCTTCGATGTCCATGGACGTGGCACCCATGTGCAGCACGCCGCCAGCTGTCGGGCACTGCGCGGCAAAGACCTGCAGCTCCGCCATCAGGTCGTGATGGATGACGGACTCGATGCGCAGCGCTTCAGGGATGTCGATGTCCTCCGCGTGGGACGCCAGCTCCTCCAGCTGAGCGGAGGTGACCAGGCTGAACTCGCTCTGCGCTGCTGCCAGGGCGATCCAGATGCGCCGCCACAGAGTGCGCCGGCTGCGCTCGCTCCACAGCTGGCGCATGGCCTGGGAACCGTAGCGCCAGCTGAAAGGGGATTGGTAATTCTCAAAATTATCCATGGCTTCGCCTGTTCTTCGCTTGTGTGGTAATGAAATTATCTCACAAGAAGATGAAATGAGCTCCTTCGGGGAGAATCAGCCCAAAATCGCGGCGCGGTGCGTTTTCTGCGATAAAATTCTAAAAAGCACCATCCATCTTGCTGCATAGAAAGTTCGATCCATGAAAGCATCCCATCCCACGCAATCCATCACCAGCCGCACCTGGTTTGTCATGGTCATCCTGGCCATCACCGGGCAGATCGCCTGGGCGGTGGAAAACCTCTGGTTCAACAAGTTCGTTTACGCCGTGATCACGCCCGACCCGCGGCCGGTGGCCTGGATGGTGGCAGCCAGCGCCATCACCGCCACCGTGACCACGCTGATCATGGGCACCCTGAGCGACCGCACGCGCTCGCGCTGGGGAAGGCGCCGCCCCTACATCCTGATCGGGTACATCCTGTGGGGCGTTTCCACGGCCCTCTTCCCGACAGTGGCCTATATTAAAACTTCCAGCGTCGCCATCGCCATGGTGGTGGTCCTGGATTCGGTCATGACGTTCTTCGGATCCACCGCCAACGACGCGGCTTTCAATGCCTGGACGGCGGATGTTGCCACCAGCCAGAAGCGCGGCAGGGTCGAAGGCGTACTCAACCTGTGCGTGTTCATCGCCCAGATCGTGGCCTTCGCTGCTGCCGGGCTGGTCATTGACAGCATCGGTTACTTCGCCTTCTTCTACGCCCTGGGGGGGATCGTCCTGGTTGCCGGGCTGGTGGGAGGGCTGCTGCTGAAGGAGCCGGAAAGCAGCGCGGTCGAAGAAAAGGTCCGTCGCTCGTTCTGGGTGGAGTTTTCTGAGCTGTTCCAGTTCAAGCTGCTCAGGGAGAACGGGGCGCTGTTCATCCTGCTGCTGTTCATCATGATCAGCAGCATCGGCATGCAGGTCTCCTTCCCGTACTTCATGGTTTATCTCAATTACTTCCTCGGCGTGTCCAACTTGGAGTTCACCATCATTGGCGGCGCCGTGCTGGTTGGCAGCGCGCTGCTGGCCGTACCGGTCGGCATCGTGGCTGACAAATGGAATAAAAAATGGATCATCGCCGTGTCCCTGGTCGTCAGCTGCCTGGGCGGGGTGATGCTGTCGCTGGTGAGCGGCCTGGCCTGGCTGGCCGTGGCGGGCTTCCTGTGGCAGGCCTTTGCCATGGCCATGTCCGTGGCGGCCATCGCCTGGCTGAAGGACCTCCTGCCCGAGGAGAACCGCGGAAAATTTCTGGGGATCCGCATGATCTTCTGGATCGCCATACCCATGGTGGTGGGTCCCGCCATCGGCTCGGCGCTCATCCGCAACTCGCATCACCTTGAATTCATCGAGGGCAATCTGGGCTACGTGCCGCCCCCGGTCGTTTTCCAGGTGGGCTCGGCCATCGCCATCCTGGCCCTGATCCCGCTCATGTTCATAAAGGCGCAGCGCAAAGCGGATGCCGGCAAAAATTCATAACGGATTCTGGTCCGAGCGCCTGGCGGTCAACGCTGGATGCGCCATCTTTCACCAGTGGGAGCAGCTGGAAGCATCCGGCTGCATCCACAATTTCCACCTGGTGACCGGCCAGGGGCAGGGTTTCCGGGAAGGGTGGTTCTTCGCGGACTCGGACGCGTACAAGTGGCTGGACGCGGCGTGTTGCATTTGGAAGAGCAAGCGCGACGCGCGCCTGGGCAGACTGATGGACGATTTCATCCGCCTGCTGGGCCGCGCCCAGGCCGAAGACGGCTACCTGTACACGTACAACATGCTCCATTTTCCGGACGTGCGCTGGGAAAACCTGCACATCGAGCACGAGCTGTACTGCCACGGGCACCTGATCGAGGCGGGGGTGTCCCACTTCCAGGCCACAGGCAGAGAGGACCTGCTGCGGATCGCCCGCAAGGCCGCCGACCGGATCGTGGCGGATTTCAAGGGAAAGGGCACCCGGCACACCCCGGGCCACGAGGAGATCGAGATCGCCCTGCTGCGCCTGCACGAGGTCGCGCCCGGGGACGGGCAGTACCTCCAATTAGCGCGGCAGTTCCTGGAACGGCGCGGGCGGAATCCTTTCTTTGGCTTCTTTCTGGCCGGGCAGCTTGCCCAGGTGGCGCGGCGCAGGCTGGAGGTCAAACGGCAGAAAGAAGAATACATGCGCTTGCACCCGGAGTACAAGCCTTTTCAGATGCCGCGTGGCAACAAGGCCAGCCGTCCGCCCAACAGCCAGCTGCGCTGGCTGGCAGACGCGGTAAGCGGCAAATATTTTCAGCAGCACCAGCCCGTGGGGCGGCAGAACGTTCCCGTGGGGCACGCGGTGCGCTTTGCCTACCTGCAGACCGCCGCGGCAGCGCTGGCAGGAATCGCGCAGGACAGGAGGGAAACAGACAGGCTGGAGCGAACCTGGGAGCGCATGGTCACCCGGCGCATGTTCGTTACCGGGGGGATCGGCAGCCTGCCCGGGTCGGAGGGGTTCGGCCGGGATTACGAGCTGAACCCGGAGTATGCCTACGCCGAAACGTGTGCCGCGCTGGGCAGCATCTTCTGGTGCCGCGAGATGTCCGGGCTGACTGGCAAAGCCCGGTACAGCGACCTGGCGGAGTGGCAGCTGTATAATGCCGCGGGAGTGGGCATGGGGCTGGACGGGAAAAGCTACCTGTACAACAACCCGCTGGAGAGCCGGGGCGGCATAGAAAGAAAAGCCTGGTACGCCGTGCCGTGCTGCCCGTCCAACATTTCCCGCACCTGGGCGAACCTGGGGGAGTACATCAGCAGGTGTTCTGAAGGAAAGCTGTACATCGAGCAGTACATTTCCAGCCGGATCGAGCATGCCGCCGGACCGGCAGGGCGCCTGGCTTTGGACATGGCATCCAGTCTGCCGTGGGATCGGAACGTGACCCTCACGATCGACCGGATCACCACAAGCGCGCCGGTTGCAATTGTCCTGCGCGTGCCATCGTGGGCGCGCGGGGTGGAAGTGGCGGTCAACGGCATAAAGAGCGTGGATCAAAAGTTCACGAAGGGGGCGGGCCACTCCCCGACCGCTTCAGGATTTGATCCGCGGGATGCAGATTGGATCGAGATTTCCCACGCGTGGAAGCCGACCGACCGGATCGACATCCGCTTTGAAATGCCCATCATTCTCAGAAGAGCCCATCCCAGGGTAGAAGGGCACGCGGGGAAAGCAGCCATCACGCGCGGACCCCTGGTCTACTGCCTGGAATCGGTGGACAACCCCGGCATGGATATCTTCACTGAACGAATCAGTACAGATTCCATTCACGCTGTCCGGGGCAGCGATATGACGCGAGAGATGATCGCCATCGAAGCCGCTTCATCAGGCGGGAAGAAGCTGCGCTTGATCCCGTACTTCTGTTGGGGCAACCGCGGCGCGTCGCACATGACCGTGTGGATCAATACTGATTAGAAGATTGGATATGAAGAGACAACCCGAAATCACAACAAAACCTGGCATGCGCACGCCCTGGCAGCCGGACGAGCCGCTGCCCCTGCCGGAGTACCCCCGTCCGCAGATGGCTCGACCCGGGTGGGTCAACCTGAACGGATGGTGGGAGTACGCCATTGCGAAGAAAGAATTCGAAAAGCCCGCGCGGTGGGACGGAAAGATCCGGGTGCCTTTTCCCGTGGAGTCGCTCCTTTCGGGCGTTCAGAAATCCCTCCTGCCAGAAGAGCGGCTGTGGTACCGGCGCGATTTCGAGCTGGGACACCTGGAGGCAGGCAGACGCCTGCTGCTGCATTTTGGCGCGGTGGATTACCTGTCCGAGGTGTGGATCAACGATCGCAGGATTGGCGAACACCGCGGCGGGTACCTGCCTTTCAGCTTCGACATCACTGACTTCGTGCGGGCTGGTAAAAACGAGCTGGTTGTGGCGGTGTGGGATCCAACCGACGCGGGACTGCAGCAGCGGGGCAAGCAGGTGCTCACTCCGAAGGGCATCTGGTACACAGCCGTGTCCGGCATCTGGCAGACGGTGTGGATCGAAGAGGTACCCGCAGTCAGCATTGAGAGTGTGAAGGTCACGCCGGATCTTGACAATCAAAGGTTGTCGATCGAGGTGAAGTTGAGGGGAGGAGTAGAAGGTCACAAATACGACATGGAAGCGATCGCGAGCGCGTCCGGGAAGAAGGTCGCCTCCGTCCGGATGCGGGCAGGCAGTACCCTGACGATGCTTGTGAGCGACCCGCACCTCTGGACGCCGCAGGACCCCCATCTGTACGACCTGGTCATTTACCTCTATCAGGATGACGTGCTGATCGACACGGTGCAGAGCTACTTCGCGATGAGAAAGTTCGGCTTGACGGACGGACCAGAGGGGAAGCGGCGCTTCACCCTCAACGGAGAAGAGCTGTTCCTGTACGGTCCGCTCGACCAGGGCTATTTTCCGGATGGGCTGTACACGGCCCCGAGTGAAGCGGCCATGCTTTTCGATATCGAGTACACGAAAAAGATCGGCTGCAACATGATCCGCAAGCACGTCAAGGTGGAGCCGCAGCGCTGGTACTACGCCTGCGACCGCCTGGGCATGATCGTCTGGCAGGACATGCCCAACGGCGGGTTGATCGACGGCGAGCTCATCGCGGGACTCACCCTGACGGTCGGCTGGCATCGCAACGATCGCAGGCGTTTGGCCCGTTTCGGAAGGGGGCAGGAGCACGACCGCGCCCAGTTCCGCCACGAGCTGCAGGGCATGATCGATCACCTCTACAACTCAGCCTGCGTCGCGGTGTGGGTGCCTTTTAATGAAAGCTGGGGCCAGTTCCACGCCAGGGAGATCGCCGAATGGATCCGGCAGTACGATCCCACCCGCCTGGTGGACCACGCCGCGGGCTGGTTTGACCAGGGCGGGGGCGACCTGCAGAGCGAGCACGTCTATTTTCGGAAGCTGAAACGCCCCAGGCCCGATGGCAGGGCGTACGTGTTATCGGAATTCGGCGGGTACAGCCTGCAGGTGCCGGGACACCTGTGGGATGGGGACAGGAAGTTCGGGTACCGCTTCTTTGATTCCAGCGCAGAATTAACCAGGGGATACGTCCAGCTTTTGGAAACGCAGCTCAAGCCGTTGATCGCGCAGGGGCTGACAGCGGCCGTGTACACTGAAACCACGGATGTCGAAATTGAGGTGAACGGCTTTTTGACATACGACCGGAAGGTGGAGAAAATGGACGCAGGCGTGCTGCGCAAGATCCACCAGGACCTGACCGGATGCAAGGGCTAAAAAACTGTCGCGGAAGTACATTGCAAGATGTAAGAAAGATGATATGAATCGAGCCGTTAGAATCACCAGCATTATTTTGATCGGGATCGGCATCGTGCTGATGGCGGTCAATGTCATAACAAAGGGCAGCGTCGCGGTCGGCCTGCCGCTCCTGTTCCTGGTTCTTGGCGGGGCTTTCTTCATCATGGTGTTCACCTTGCAACCCAGGTCGCCCCTGGCGCAGTTCCTGAACATTCCCGGCGCCATCCTGATCGCCCTGGGGGTCATCCTCCTGCTGAACGAACTGACCGGCGACAGGCGATCCTGGATCTATGCTTGGCTGCTGCTGCTGGCTGCCATTGGCATCGGCATGCTCCTGGCAAACCGTCCGCGCGCCTGGCATAAGCTGTTGAACGCGGCAGGCTGGGTACTGGCGATTACCGGCATCACAGGCTTCATTGTCCTGGGAGTCCTGATCGGGGGAGCTTTCATGCTGTGGCTGGCCCCGGTCATGCTTGTGCTGGCAGGATTCTCCCTGCGCTGGCTGCGCCTGGAAGCCAGTCTGCCTGAATCCTGGAAGAGAAAAGCAGCATCCAATGCCGCCGAGGTGATCCAGCATAACGCCAGGGTGAAGCGTGAGGACCTGATCGAACCATTGAGCAGCCGGGAAGTGGAAGTGATCCGGTTGATCGATGCGGGCAGGACCAATGCCCAGATCGCCCTTGACCTGTCCATCGCGCCATCCACTGTGAAGACGCACATTAATAATATTTACGGCAAATTAAGTGTCAGGAGCAGGCAGCAGGCCCTGCGGCGCGCCAGGGAATTGGGAATTTTGTGATTTTTTTGTAGAAATTTGCTTGATAGTTCGAATGGGGGGGGTGGAGAAAAAAATCCACCCCCCCATTCCACCTTTAGGGGGATGCAATTCCATCCAGTGATCGGGTATAAAGCACGCGTTGCTGGTCATCATGTGGAAGTACAGCACTGGAGAATGGAATGAATACCACACAGGAAAAATACGATCACGAAGCAACCCGAGCGAACCTTGTCCTGATCACCGGTGCCGCCGGTGGACTGGGAAGCGCGTTTGCCGTGGAATGCGCAAAACGCGGCTGGGGCATGCTGCTGACCGATGTGCGAAAAGAAGGACTGGAAGAACTGGCTGCCCGCCTGCGGGCGCAGTACGGCGTCCACATCGCCACGCATGCCTGCGACCTGACGGAGGCTCGCGCGCGCAGCGTATTGTTCACACGCTGCAGAAATGAAAGCTTGACCTTCCGCATGCTGCTGAATGTGGCCGGGTTGGATCATGAAGGCCTGTTCTTCGAGCAGCCACGGCAGTTCATCCAGCAGATCATCCGCCTCAATATCGAAGCCACGATGGACATGACGCACGAGGTGCTGAAACTGAGAAATCCGCTTGCCCCGTTCCGCATCGTCACCGTGGCCAGCCTTGCAGCCTTCTATCCCATGCCGGTCAAGGCGACATACGCGGCATCCAAGCGCTTCCTGCTGGACTTCTCCCTGGCGCTGCGTGAAGAGGTGAAGGAAGTTGGGGCAAGCGTGACCGTGCTGTGCCCGG
>CAZCHK010000029.1:7746-28208 GCA_964498605.1 uncultured Anaerolineaceae bacterium
TGCCCGGACGCTGGATGCCGCCGTGAAAGGCAAGGCGATCGTGATTCCGGGATGGATCAACCGGGTACTGCGGGTGTTGGGGGGGCTGGTGCCGCCCCGCTGGGTGGCAAAGTTGATCGGTCTGCGCTGGAGCTGGACCAGAGCCAGGAAGAGCAGGATCGCCACGGCACCCCTGCCGCAGTTGGAAAGCCAGGTTTGATCCTAGAAAGCGGCAAGGTGCGGGTAAATGGACCGAAGGTTGCGATACGTGGACAGGTACACTTCGAACAGCTGCGCGTACCGCGCTGTGTGATGCGGGTTTGGCGCGGTCAGGTCGGAAACGGTGATGAATTGCTCGATCTCACCCCAGGATGAGAACACCCCGATTCCTTTTCCGGCTACAAAAGCCGCCCCCAGGGAAGAACCCGGGTGAGCGGCGATGGATTCCAGGCTGATGCCCAGAACGTCCGCGGTGATCTGGCGCCAGAGCGTGGAATGCGCCCCGCCGTTGGTCAGGCGGGCCGACCGCGGATGAAAGCCGTGTTCAGCCAGCACCAGCAAGTGATGCCTGAAGCCAAACGATATTCCTTCCAGCACCGCGCGAAAGATGTGCGCCCTGGTATGGGACAGGGTCAGCCCGATCAGCGTCCCGCGCGCCAGCGGATCATTGAGGGGGGTTTTCTCGCCCAGAAAATAGGGCAGCAGCACCAGGCCATCGGCTCCGGGGGGGACCAGCGCTGCCGACTGGTCCAGCGCGGCGTAATCCTCCCCGGGCGCGAACTGCTGCGCGAACCAGCGGATCAGGCTGCCGCTGGAGGCCATGCAGCCGTTGAAGATGAACTTTCCGGGGACCAGGTGATAGTCGAGGTACATGCGGGGATCAGTGACCGGCTGAGCGGTGCAGTACAGGATGTCCCCCGATCCGCCCAGCTTGATGAGCAGATCGCCTTCGTCCTTTACGCCTGCTGAAAAGGCGGAGGCGATGTGATCGGCGCTCCCGGCAACAGCAGGCGTTCCAGGCTTCAACCCGCAGGCGGCAGCTGCAGCGGGAGACACGACCCCGACGATATCTGCCGGGTCATGCACCGCGCCGAGCAATCCAGACTGGATGCCGGCAAGAGCCAGCATGCGCTCATCCCAGCTGCGGGTGCGCAGATCGTACAGTCCGGATTCGAGCGCCCAGTTACGCTCGCAGGAAAATGTGCCCGTCAACTGCTGCACGATGAAGTCATAGGAACCTGATATGTGGGCGATGTGGTGAAAAACGTGTTCTTCGTGTTCTCGCAGCCACCTCAATTTTGGCGCGATGCTTTGTTGTGTGACGGCGCTGCCGGTGCGCTGCAGGATGTCTTCTGGATCGACCTGGCTCTGCAGCCAGGTGATCTCGGCGCTGGCACGCGCGTCGTTCTGCTGAATGGAAGGACGCAGGATGTTACCGGAGGAATCCTGGAGCACCAGCGCGGGAACCATGCCGCTGACACCCACTCCTGCTATGTCACTCGCCGTCAGACCTGACGCGGAGAGCAGCGCGGGAATGCCCTGCTGCACGTTTGCCCACCACTGCAGGGGATCTTCCTCCGCCCAGCCGGGGTGCGGGGAAGATAGAGCCACCGGCAGGGAAAACTCGGCCAGCAAACCGCCGGAGGTGTCGATGACCACAAACTTGGTAGCCGTCGTGCCGATGTCAATCCCCAGCAGGCAGCCAGGCATGTCAGCGGACCTGGTCGACGGCTTTCACGAACGCCCTGACACGACCTGGATCGACCGGGTTCCAGGTGTAACCGTCTATCTTCAGGCTGGACCCGACGATCACGCCGTCGGTGTACTGCAGGAATTTTTGAATGTTCTCCGCTTTCGCCCCGGTGTTGAGCAGCACCGGCACGGCTCCTTTTACCCCATCTTTGGCCTCACGAACCCAGGAGATGTCCGGTTCGGAACCCGCCATGGGGCCGGAAACCAGGATGGCATCGGCCAGTGACGACACCACCGCGCTGTGGGCGCGCTGGGCGATCGAGCGCGTGCCAAGGCTGGAGGCGAACTCCGGGGTGATGTTGTAGAAGACCTTGACGCGGTCCGCGTCAATCTGATGGCGGTAGCGCAGCATACCGGCCGCATCGGGCGCCCACAGGCCCATGTCGGACTCGTACACGCCGGTGAAGACCTCGCGCACAAAACTGGCGCCGGTTGCCGCGGCGATGGCCAGGGGCGCTTTGGCGTCCCACAGGAAATCCACCCCGAACGGCCGGTCAGCCGGGGCGAGCTGGGTGATGATGTGCGTCATGACCGCCACGGCTTCCAGATCCGCTTTCAAAGTGTACGGACGATCGCCTTCGTTGCAGAAGAGGATGCCGTCCACGCCGCCGTCCAGAAGTTTTTTGATGTCCTCGCGCATGGAAGAGAGGATGCCTTTGACCCCTACCTCAGGATTGTACAGGGGAGTACCCGGAAGGGGTAGGAAGTGCGCCATGGCGATGATCGGTTTTGGTTTATGGAACATGGAATCCAGGATAGTCGACATTTTCAGCTCCGCGAGGTGGTATCTGCAGGCTAGTATAACAGTTAATCACCGCGATCATAATGCAGCGCTATGCGGAAGGGGAACAGATCAGCCTGGAACACGTTTTGATCCACGGCGGGATCACTTTTCATGATGTTCTCCGCTTCAGCTTCAGAGACGGCAGAAAAAAATCACGATCCCAAAGCTGCTGGAATCATCGTTGAGTGTTCGTCCGGCCAGCCTGACAACGCCTTTTTCGGTGAGTTCTTTCAGGTAGTTAAAATGCGCCGAGATGATGCGCTCTTCTTCCGTGGTCGCGCCTTTTTCCAGCATGTCCTCCCGGGAGGGTTTGATCTTGTATAAGAAAAGCATTTTCAGCTCCAATTCCACTGACCTTCTTCTAAATCAGCTGACAGGCAGGGCGGAAATATGTGCTCAAGCCCATGAATGCGTCCTGCCGGATCAGGCTGCCGCAGGAAAGGCAGGCGCTGCTCACGGTCCTGCTGCTGAGGATTGTCGTGTATATGCTTGTCCTTCCGGTCAGGACTCGAGGAACCTGTCCGGCGATGATGACGCCTTCTTGCGGTTCGATCATGACGCTGCTTGAAGAACTACCCTTTTTTATTGGTAGATCTGTTCAATTGTCTTTCGGAAAAGAAAAATGCATCTGTACGGTGACCCACTTCCCGTCCCGCTTCTCGAGCACCCCTGTCCAGCGGCAGTTATCCCAGCCGGTCGGCTGGCCGTTCCAGAGGGCGTGGTCATCCAGCATGCAGGAATACCAGGCGACATTATTCGCTTGCGCGAATTGCACGCGCAGATCCTTGATGGCGTAATCGGTAGCCTTGAAAGCTTCCTTAAGCCAGACCCGCTCGCCGAGCTGTTTGAAGGCTTCAAAACCGCGGATCGTGCTGCCTGAATCCGGATGATAGATGAAAAAGCCAGCGTCCTGCGCCACGGATGAGAACAAGCCTTCCACATCTTTTGTCAGCGCCCAGCCGATCATTTTATGGATGGTGCGTTCCACCAGCTCCCTGTCTGATGCTATCTGATCCATTCTTCCTCCATGATACTTGATTCTCAAATCACCCCAAGTTTAGTCAGGGCTCATTAAAGCAAGCTGAAAAAATCTAACCATACTCAACGATTTTAGGAAGGTGCTGGGCGGCCGCGATCGTGCTGACCAGCTCTTTGGGCAGCGGTGCGATGCCTTCGAAACCTGACTGCTTTATAAAATCGAGCAGCATCGCCCTCAGCAGGGCAGGATCCCAGGCGGCCAGTTTTTCCGGGGTGTCAACCCCCGCATCCACGTAGAGCCGGGCGCGGATGGCCTTTACGCCGGATAGGCGTGAAAGATCGGCCAGCTTGACCAGCTCCAGGATTTTTTCTATGGAAACCCCGCTTCGCCTGGCTAGCGCGGTTCGCGAAGCGGGATCATGCGCTGAGGCGATCATTTGGGAAGCATCCCGAAGGCCGTTTTCTTCCAGCTTCTTGATCGTCTGCGGATCAACCCCACGAAACTCCCGCAGCAACAGCGGCTTTCTTGTTGTTTGCATTGCCTGCTCGCGAATACCTGAAGCGAGTTTCGCCAAGGACAGGTTGCCATTGAACTTGTAGTACAGCGCCACGCCTCGCATGACATTCTTCATGGAATTTTTTTGCAGACCAAGCGCAAATTCCTCAAGGTCTTTCGCATCCGCCGTGTCCAGGTCAGCATGGCGTTCTTTCAGATACTCCGCGAATTGTCCTGCGGCCCCAAGAAGCTCTTGGATGACCCGGTCTTGTTTTCCCATTTTCTTTAGAAACTTAACAAAACCAGCCTGGTCCATGACCGCTTTCCTTTCCCAACAGTTTTGTGATGCCAAGAACGACATTGCGTACGATCACATCCGGCACGCCGTCAAAGACGCTGGATTGCAGGCGCAGATCGATGGGATCGTTGACATAATCCACCACGATGAACTTTCCCTCCTGGGTGAGAGCGATTTCGGAAGAAAAAAGGTGCAGCCTGCAGACATCCGCAATGCGCGCCAGGATCTCCTTCAAAGGGAACAACCCGTGGGCAACCTGCTCCGCGAACGTGACAGGAAGGTAAGAATGCGTGTCAGGGTGCCACCAGCAGGGATAGATGCTCCCGGCGCAGTAGATCACCCTGAACCAGGCCGGGCGGTCGGCGATCGTTTTCGGAACAATGAAAGACTGCAGCAGGTAATTCTCCGCGGGACGCTCCCGGCGCGCCTCCAGCACCTGCTCCCAGGAATCCACCCGGGTGATGACGCCGTCGCCCCCGCTGCCGAGGGCAGGTTTGCAGGAGTAGGAACCGCCCAGTAAAGACAGGTCAGCATGCGGAATACCCGGCTGCTCTGTAAAAGGAGGAAGAATGATCGAATAGGGCAGGTGAAATCCGGCCGTCAGCAGCTCGAGGTGCATGGTGGCTTTATCCCAGGCGCGCCGTGCGTTCTCCAGGGGGTTGATGCGCAGGATGGCCGCATCGCGGGCGAGATCAGCCAGTGGGTGGAAGCCTTCGTCCACATCGGAGGCGCGGTCAAAATAGGCTGAAAATGATACTTTACCCGCTGCCGTGTCCTGGATGGCCTGCTGGACCGTTTCAGGCGTCACCTGCAGCATGCTCAAACCGAGACCAAAGCAGCACTCCTGCAGCAGACGGGCAAACCCAGCGTCGTACTCCCAGTTCCAGGCAAAGCACAGATCATATTCAGCCAAGCGCACCTGCTTTCAAGTAGTATGCCGGTGAAAAAAAGCCCTCCGTTTCAGGAAGGCATCTTTGTCTCTTACATACATCAATACCCGGCGGCCTTGAGTTTTGCCAGCTGGATCTCGGCCATCTCGATCAGCAGGGCGGAATTCTCCTCCGGGCTCAATGAATTTGGCTGTTCCTGCAGGATGCGGATTTCGAACAGCTCAAAAGGAATGACCAGGCCCGAGACCAAAGGGGACTGAAACAGCATGCTTTCAGCAGGAAGGTCTGTCCCGGAGGGCAGTTCCGCCGGCGGAAAGCCATTTTCTGTGAACTGCGTGGATATCTCCGTCATGGCATCGTTCAGTGCCTCGGCACTCAAAAAGCGAAAGAGGAAATTGGAGATCATGAACTCTTCAACCTGCCCTGTGAACAAGATGCTGAGGAACTTTCCAGCCACCAGGTCGCAGGTGTCACACAAGACCATGGACACGCCGTAATCCTGGGTGACGCTGGCGCTTGTCAGTGGATCATCCGCGGTGATCAGCAGGTCGTTGTAGTACATGTAATCGGATTCATCGATGCCCATGCCTTCGAACCAGCCCGGCGGGATGGTGGGCGTGGGGGCTTTGGTCGGTTCCGGTGTTGGGGTGGGGACAGGTTCCGCTTCTTCCGGCTGCTCAACCTCAGCGTCGTCTTCGACGCCGGTGCCGGCTTGATCCATACCGGGTGGCTGCTGGGAGGAATCCACCGCTGTGGAGCAACCTGCCATGATCAACGCCAGTGACATGCTTAGAACAAAATAGAGCTTGCTCGAAGTGCGCATCTTTCCCATCCTTTCTGATATCCATATTATAGATGGAAGCACAATTTATTCAACCAGAAAATTGCCTGCAAGTATCAACAGCAGCAAACCCAGCGTCTGTGTGTTGCAGGCTGTGAGATGATCCGTACGAAAAGTTCACCCGGAGAGGGAAAATCGCGCAGCTACTCGCTGCCTGGCTCCATCCAGTAGGCTGTCAGGTAATCGTTTTCAACGACGAAAACATACTTGCCATCGGCGGTGACGGCGATGCTGAGGGGGAACCAGAATGTGCCTTCTCCCCATTCGTAGCCGTCATAGGTCAGCGCTCCAAAGCGTTTGAGCAGGTTCCCCTGGGGGTCAAGAACATAGACGGCCGCGTTCTCAGGGCTGGTGTTCAGCAGGACATAAATATTTCCCGCCGCGTCCAGCGCCAGGTCCCTGGGGGATGTTTTATTCAATGTGACATATCCAATTGAATCAAGCACCTCGCCGCTGAGCGGATCGAGCTTCAGAATACTGGCACTGCTCTGCTCGATCGTGTACAGGTAGCCGCTGCTGTCAAATGCCAGGCCGAGGTACCCGTAGGCGTCGTGGGGCTCAAGAGGCAGGTCGAAGAGCCATCCTGCCGTGCCGCGGTCGTAGACGCGGATGCGGGATTCGTCGGGTTTTTCATCAAGAACGTACACGCTGCCATACAAAGGATGCACCGCGATCTGCCTGGGGCTGCCCCAGCCGAAATCCTCACCGCCGGCAATGATCTGCACACCTTCATAGGATAAGTCGATGAACCACTGGTACACATTGTCTGTGACGACAATGGATTGATCGGAAGACAGGGCGACATCGGTCAGGTTGGAGACAGAGGGAACGGGAAAACTGCGCAGCATGTTACCCTCGATATCAAAATGCAGCAGGCCGTGATGCCCGTTGGCCAGGAAAAGGTTTCCAAACTCGTCCACCGCCATTCCGCCGGGATAAGTGGCGTCCGGGTCGGACTGCGTGTCCGAGGGGATGGAAACCCGCCAGAAGACGGGGAGATCGGCGAATTTTTGAACTTCACCCACCAGCTCCACGGCATCGATGTGCACAGCAGGATGCGCATTGTCGAAGGTGAGCATGACGGTATCGATCTCGAAATCCACCTGGACTGGAATGGATAATGAGACCGGGCACGCGGATTGGCTGGACGGCAGATCAAAATCCAATTCCTGCATTTGACCGCTGCGGGAATCTGCCGCTTCGATCTTAAATGGGCTGGCTGGATTGCCGCTGATATACAGGTTCACCTGTGAAGAAAGGACGGGTATTGAAAAATCCAGCCTGAGTGAGTACTGCTCGGGACTGCTGTCCGGCGCGGGATTGAACCAGGATGTGTACTCATCGACGCATTCATACGCGTCAGGAAACCCAAGCGCCATCTCCGTGTAGGAGAACTCCAGATCGGATTCGGCGCCGGATGCCCACTGGTGCACCAGTTGATCCTCCAGGGAATCTCCTGTCAAAGAAGGCTCCAGGCTGGCCGGGCTGGTTGGCATCTGCTGTGCGGGTGGCGTGTCAATGGGCTGCGGGGTGATTGTCGGGGCACAGGCGGTCAGCATGCAGAGCAGTAAAGTCGCGATGAGAACAATCAAGGGGTGGTGGAAGGTTTTTCGTTTCAGCATGGTTGATTAAGCTCCTGGAAAACAGTGTTGATAGGATTGGATGATCGTATCCAGCAATTGATCGTACTGCTCATCCACGATCTGCCGGGAGGGGTCAGCTTCGAACCAATCAAGACATAAGCGTAATCCCCTGTACCAGGGTGTCGCGCAGTTGAACTCCGGGACAAAGCGCTTGATCTTGCTGTTATCAAAGACCAGGCTGTTGCTTTTATCACCGATCAGCGAACCCGTGAATTCTTCGCGGTATGCCGCCAGCAGATCTGAAGGGATGTGCACGATATTGACCTCCCGATTCAAGGCGCTGAACAGTTCATGGTAAATCTGGTTCCAGCTCAGCACCTCATCTGAGGTGATGTGAAACACTTCACCGACGGCGGATGGATTCCCCAATACTCCCAGCAATCCAACGGCAAAATCCTCATTCCAGGTCATCACCCAGAGGGATGTCCCATCCCCCGGGACGATCAGTTTTTTCCCCTGTTTGATTCGCGCGACAGCCGTGTACGGGTGCTGCCAGCTGTTGACGGCGAGCGGGATTTGGGACGGCCCGTAGGTCAGAGAGGGGCGAACGATCGTTGCCGGAAAACCTCTTTCCCTGATCGCCCTTTGCAGCTGCTCTTCGCAGGCGATTTTTTCCCTGGAATACTGCCAGAATGGGTTTTCCAGCGGGGTGGCTTCCGTGACCAGGTAATTGACGGGTGGTTTGTGGTAGGCGCTGGCCGAGCTGATGAAAACATACTGATCGGTACGGCCGGTAAACAGGTCGATATCCCTCGAGACGTGTTCGGAGGTGAAGGCGATCCAATCCACGACGGCATCGAAATGGTCGTCATGCAGACACGCGCGCAGCTGGCCCAGGTCGCCGCGCATATCCGCACTTAGCAAACGCGCGCCAGCCGGGACTGGATAGGTGCCTGACCTGGCGCGGTTTAAAATCGTCAATTCGTGGCCGCGTGCGACCGCCAGTTCGGAACAGGCTGAGCTGATGAGCCCGGTACCGCCGATGAACAGGATTTTCATGATTCCTGCCGGCCTCGTTAAAATACTTCATGCATGTAAGGGACTTTGCCAGGAAACATGTTCTTCATGACTGCCTGAAGCTTTTCATTCATGTTTCCCCACCCGCGCAGGGTAATCAGCGCCGGGTCCACACTCCCTGCGATGAGAGCGGACAAACCCTGTATGCTCAGATGGCACTGGCCGGCAGCGGCTGGAGCGACCACCAGCTGGTGATCTGCGGATTTGAATTCCCATGTTCCGCTGTTCCACGGGCAGATGGGATCATCGAGCACTGCTGTGAAAGAACCTTCTCCGACTTGCATACCCGATAGATTCTTCACATCCAGCACGCGGGTCATCGCAGGACGCACGGCAGAATCATAATGGATGCTGAGATCGGACCACCAGTTCTCCGGTGTCTCGTCCGGGGGGAGCCACAGCTCAACCTTTTCTGCCTGGTCCACGTGTCGGGCGATCCAGTTCAGCAGCATGTAGCGTGCTCTGATCGTCGCGTAATAGAAGCGTGTCGCCAAAAAGGTGTATTTCGTCACCTCTTCGCCTTGGAGACGATACAGCATCAAGCCTTCTACTTTGCCTTCAAACTTTGCTGATGCAACCCAGACAGCATTGCGATCCGCGGCGGTCTGGTCGCCAAATTCAAAGCACGCCATGCCGTGCCGCTGTTGACGCATGCCATCCAGGTAGGCGCGGTACAGTCCGTACCCCGGTCCGATGAGCTGCTGTTCAATTTCCCCGGCCAGTTCCAGATCGAGGATCGGGGACAGCGAGGAGGTTGTCAGATGGGCGATTTTCGTCAGGGGGTAGGCGACATACCCGAGCTTCTCGTAAAACGACTCACGAAAGGGATAAAGGTTGGAAAAGACCTGTCCTGCGCTGCGGGCGGCGGATAGCAATTCGGAAATCACCCTGCTGCAGTATCTCTTTCTCCGCGCATCAGGTTTTGTGGACACTCCCCACACGCCAGAGGCAGGGTACTGCTTTCCACGGATGTTCATTTGCATCGCTGTACTGGCCGCGATCGAAACCGGATCATCTCCCTCGAACAGGGCAAAACAGGTCACCCCTTTTCGATCTTTGACGTTCTTGATCCACTCTTCTTGATTGATGAGCGGAGGGGAGGCGTGAAGAGAATAGGAGTTCAGGCAGTACAAAGCATTGTACATTTCCTCTTCCTGTATTTCGCGAATCATGGTCTTCATCAAGTGACACCTCCTGCTGCCAAGGGTTTTTACTCGTTTGCCTGACGAACTGCCTGCGTCAGGCGCTGTATGAATGTATCCGCAGCTTCCCCCTGCTGAAGACCAATGAATACCGTCCCCCTTTGAAGCATGGTTCGGGTTTGCGAGGTGATATCCAGGCCGTATTCTTCAATATCCAGCCGCTTACCCGCTTCCATGGTGTGGTAA
Organism: uncultured Anaerolineaceae bacterium; assembly: GCA_964498605.1. Classification (GTDB taxonomy): domain Bacteria; phylum Chloroflexota; class Anaerolineae; order Anaerolineales; family Anaerolineaceae; genus JBGQAS01. Next base: position 17,813 of record CAZCHK010000029.1, read on the forward strand.
CCGGTGTGCATCTGGGTCAGGTAGTGCAAAATGGCGTAAGGTTCGCTTTTTTCATCCCCCGGATCGACAGCCTGTACCAGCCACTTTGGCGTGAGGATACAGGCCATACGCTGGACTTGAGGAATTTTTTCGAAGAGGTGCATTTTGCGTACTTTTGTGGATTCCGTCTCGATGCAGCAGGTGACATCGAGTTCCTCGTTTGCTTCCAGCATTACTTTTTCAACGGCGGCCTGTAATTCGGGCCGGATCTCGCTGAAAGCACATATTTTTGATTTCCTTTCCCAGTACTTCTTCATCAAACGATGCCTTTCTATGAAAAACGCAATTTCTCTCTGCTTGAACTGTGACGCCTCCATATTGATGCGGCTAGCCAGTTCTGGTAATCACGGCAGACCTTTCCGGGCCAACGGAAATGTTGGAGACGGGAACGCCCAGGTAGTCCTGGATGAACAGGACATACTTCTGCGCTTCTTTCGGCAGCTCTGAAAAGGACCTACAGGTGCTGATATCCGCCTGCCACCCGGGGAGCTCTTCGTAGACTGGCGTGCAGCGCGAGAGGCGCAGCGCGCTGGCGGAGAAATTCAGATTCCGGATCGTCTTTCCACCCTGCTTGTACGCCACGCACACAGGAATGCCTGGCAGTCCGGACAGGACATCCAGCTTGGTCAGGAACAGCTGGCTGAAGTGATTGACTTCGTGCGCGTACTGCAGCAGCATCAGGTCGAGCCAGCCGACGCGCCGGGGACGCCCGGTGGTGGTGCCGAACTCGTCCCAGGGGTTTGCTCCCGTTCCGCGCAAGGTGTCCCCCAAAGAGCCTTCCTGCTCGCTGGGGAAGGGACCAGAACCCACCCGGGTCTGAATGGCCTTGGCCACGCCGATGACATCGCGAACCGGCTGAACGCCAATACCCAGGCCGCTGAAGATCCCCGCGGAAGTTGTGCTGGAGCTGGTCACGAAAGGATAGGTACCCTGCTCAACATCCAAAAGCGTTCCCTGCGCGCCTTCTGCCAGAACTGTCTTGCCGTGATCCAGGGCTTGCTGCATCAGCGGGCCAATCCGGCAGACGAATGGGCGCAGCAGCCGGGCGCACTGCAGATATTCATCCAGCATCACGGCCGTATCCATTCCGGGCTGGTGATACCAGTCAACGAGCAGACGGTTCACGTCCTCGAAATGCGCACGCAGGCGCTCGGCGAACAGATCCGCGTCAAGCATTTCGCCGGCGCGCAGCCCGCGGCGGGAGACCTTGTCTGCGTAAGCCGGACCAATCCCGCGGCAGGTCGTGCCGATCTGCGCTTTTCCAAGGAAGGCTTCCTGGGCGGCGTCCAGCAGCCGATGTGCCGGGGTGATCAGCTGTGCGGCATCGGAAATGAAGAGGCGCTTGGGTGTGATCTCAATGCCTGCTTCCCGCAGCATGGCGATCTCATCGACCAGGGTATTGAGGTTGAGCACCATGCCGTTGCCGAGGACACCCTGAACATGGGGGTGAATGATGCCGGAGGGGATGATGTGAAGCTTGTAGATCTTTCCGCTGACAGTGACGGTGTGGCCGGCGTTATCGCCGCCGTTGAAACGGGCGACAATGTGCGCCTTCTCTGCAAAGGAATCAACAACCCTGCCTTTTCCCTCGTCCCCCCATTGCGCGCCGATGATGATATCCAGCGGCATGACCCTACCCCGCGCCTTTCGACAGGTCGATCGAGGCGATGTACGGCAGGTTGCGCCCCTTTTCGTCGTAATCCAGGCCGTAGCCCACCACGAAGTAATCCGGGATGCTGAAACCCAGGTAATCGATGTGTGTTTGCACCTGGTGGCGGTCGGGTTTATCCAGCAGGGCGCACACTTTCAAACTGTTCGGCTCACGGTCCAGGAGCAGCTTGCGCACTGTGCGGATGGTGTAGCCGGTGTCCACGATGTCGTCGATCAGGATGACGTCCCAGCCGCGGATGTTGGTCTTGTGGTCAGCGTCAATGCGCACAAAGCCGCTGGATTCGGATTTGCTGTAGGAGGAGATGGACATGAAGTCCATGGAAATGGGGCGGCAGATCTCGCGCATGAGATCGGTGAGGAAAACTACGCTGCCGCGCAGCAGCCCCAGTAGCAGCAGTTTTTCGGATTGCCGGTAATCCCGGGTGAGCTGGGCGCCCAGGTCTTTCACGCGAGACTGGATGTCTTGTTCGGGAATGATGACCTTGTCAATGAAGGGATAAGGGAAGGGGCGTTGTGATTCCATGGGCATCTTTCTAATTGCGGGTAAGTTGTATAGATAACCAACTGATTAATTATACGGTCGAATTGATTTTGAGGAAGTCCATAATAAAAAGAAGTATGAAAACACTCTCATACCAAAAAGCAGCTTCTGTGCTGAAGACGGAAACAAGACCCATGCTCAGAGCATTTTTGTGAGAAAGTGGCGCTTGTGTCCGGCAGGAAAATCCGGCAGAACACCAAATTCCTTGTAGCCATGCTTTTTGTAGAAATCCGGGGCTTGAAAGCTGAACGTATCCAGATAGGATCGTTTTGCTCCGCGTTTACGGGCTTCCTCCTCGGCAGCTTTTAACAAACGGGTTCCGTAGCCCTTATTGCGCAGGTCCTCCCGCAGCCACATCAGGTCGATGTACAGCCAATCCCAGTAAATCTGGGCGACAATTCCTCCCACAACAACCTGGCCGGGATCATACACGGCAAAACAGATCGTCTGACCTTTCTGAGGTCCGCCCTTCTGGTCGTTGAACTCGTTGATGCCCTGCCCGATGATGCCCCAGGCGGATTCGGCTGGTTTATCAACGTACGCAATGTTGTATTTGGTTTGCATTCAATCTCCTCTACATATATAGATTCAAGAAGCACTCAACGCATGAGCAGTGAAGGTTTCAAGTTCCAAAATAATTCTGGAACAATTCCCTGGATAAAGCCGCACCCGGTTCAGAAAGAAGGACCGTGGGACTTTTTTCGTGCGGGTCGCCAATGTATCCTTTTGCGTGCAGCCGGTCAAGAACTTCCCAGTTCAGACCTTTCCAGGCACGGGTGCCATACTGGTCGCTGGAGCTGGTCAGGTAAAGCAGCGCCAGTACCATATCGTCGACCTTGTCCTTGTCGTATTCCATGATCGTCTTCCTGTTTTTATCCATAAATAATGACAAATAAATATGAATTGCATTATCTGGATAATTATTGCACAAAAAAGCGCCTTTCGATGAAGAAAGGCGCGACAATTCGCAGAGTTTTGCTAGAGCTTCAACAGCGCTCCCATCTGGGAGTAGATGATGTGCGTGGATTTTTTCGGCATCAACCTGTAAAGCAGGTCCATCATTTTGGCATCGCTGCCGACAAAGATCCTGAACCGATTTTTCTCGATCCCCCGCACCATAAGCTCAGCGGCGCGCGGGGCAGTGGTCATTTTCATCTTGGGCGACGCTTCGATCTTTTTGGTCACCGCGCCTGAATTGGCAGCAATGTTCGTGGCGATCGCGCCGGGGAAGATGATCGATACACGCACGTTGGTATCGAGCAGTTCGGAGTACAGTCCTTCCGTGAAAAGCTTCACGGCAGCTTTTGACGCCCCGTAGATGGTCTGGCCGGGTACCGGCACGTAACCGCCCATGCTGGAAACATTGGCAATCACACCTTCGGGTCTCTGCAGGAGCAGCGGAAGGAAGGTTTTCGTCATGTACAGTGTCCCATACAAGTTCACGTCGAGGACTTTCTCGATATTCTCGTAGGGCAGCTCATTGAAGCGGACAAAGCGCTGAATGATCCCGGCGCAGTTGATCAGGCCGTCAACCTGCTGGTGTTTTGCCAGGACGGCTTCAGGCAGCTTCTCGACTGCTTGTTTATCCGTGATATCCAGGATGTGCGTGCTGAGATTTACGGCTGCCGCGCCTGATAATTCACGCGTCTGCTGCAATCCCTTTTCATCGATATCCACAGAGGCAACGCGGGCACCTGTTTGCAGAAGCTTGATGACCAGCTCCCGGCCTATGCCATTACCACTGCCTGTCACAACAATGACTTTATTCTTAAGCTGCATGGGTTCCTCTTTTCTAGGATATGGATTGAGTATATGACAAATAAGATAATAAAAGTCATAATAAAGAGAAATTAACCGAATGATAATACTTTAAGCCAATAGGAGGCAACCAGAGGATGCCTTGGAAAAGAGAATGAAGTTAACGACCAGGAGGGCGAAAGTCCACCTCCATGTTGACTGCCTTGCCCGTCTCCTCCGGCGTGAGCAGTGGAACAGCCCTGATGCGGAAGGTTCCGCTGGCATTGCCCGCCAGTGTCACCGCAGTGGCGCTGATGGAATCCGGAAGGTCGACAATGATGTAGAAATCCTGCCCAGCATGGGCTTAGTAAAAGGATTCCAGTGAGCCACCTGCGCTTGCGAGTGTTTGCAGCGCCACGCCATTTGTGCACAGATCCCCCTTCCTCCAGTAAACTTCGATACCCTTCAGCAGTGTAGGAACCCCAAAAACAAGTACTTTTGCATCGGCCACCTCCATACGATCAGCAATTTGAAGCTTTTTTCTGGATGATGCCGTGATGATACTGTCATTACAATCAAATCTCCAATGCCTCATGCAGAGACGTATCTGCGGCAGCGGTTGCAGGTAAAGTTCCAGTTCGTCAGTCCTGGTGTGAATCAGATGAAATTTTGATGTCGCTGTGGCGAGATAGATGATTTTGCGATGATGCCAACCTGCACCATGGCAATGTCAGCAGAGCCGCATAGGGAGCGATCTGGAAAGGATTCACTTTCATAATGCGCGATCTGCTCCTTGATACCTGGATGCTGTGATTCCATGTCTTCCATTCTCTCTTGACTCACTTTGAGCATATCCGCACTTCCTGGGGTAAAAAAACGCGACCTGAACAATCCGCTTCCGGGTTGCGATGTATTCGATTGTACCGCTGATATTTTTTAATGAAATGTCAGGATCGATTCATCTTGCCTGCAGCGAAATGGCGGTTGCCGGGCAGATGGACACACACAAACCGCAGGCCGCGCAACGATTGCTGTCGATGTGGGCGACCTGTTTGACTGGGGCACGGATAGCATCGAACTGACATACCCTTTCGCACAGCGTGCAGGCTTTGCACAAAACCTCGTCCACCCGGGCTGTTTTTGTTATCTCCGTGTCCACAGTCTGCCCGGAACGGTATTTCTCCAGGAACTTCCCCTGTACGGCTGTGAAATCCTGGTAATGACGATTCTCCAGCCATTGGGCTGCTTCTGTGGCAATCTTCCCGTACACGCCAGGTCCCTGCAGGAGGGCGGCTGTGCAAACCCCAACCAGCGAAGCGCCAGCCATCAGGAATTCGATGACATCTTCTCCCCGTGAAACACCCCCCACACCGATGATGGGTTTTTCGGTGACGCGCGCGACTTCGAAGACCGAGCGCAGCGCCAGGGGCTTGATGGCGGGGCCAGAAAGCCAGCCATAACCGAACTCCGAACCAAGAGGGGGGGCGGCTTGTTCGATGTCTATGCTCAGGGTTGGACCGAAGCTGTTGATGCAGGCGAAGCCATCCACAAAAGGATCCAGCAGACGCGCAATCTCACCCAGATCGCCGGCATGCGGGCTGAGCTTGGCGATGATCGGAATGCTGACAGCATCGCGCAGGGCACGGGCTGTGTCCACCAGGCGTTGGGTATCCAGGTAGTGGATGGAGAATTCAATGACATCGATCCCTTTCTGCTGAAGGCGCGGGCCTAATGCGACCAGGTCATCAGCCGTGTAACCCGCGCTGGCGATCAGGGGCAGGTTGTGCTCCCTGGCGGCTTCAAGCGCGATGGCGTACTCTTGATCGAACCAGGTTTCAGGCGGCAGTTCGCTCCAGGATTCAGCATTGATCAGGCTGTCCCTACCGATGCGCGCCATATTGGGGTGGGGAACCGATGCAGCCCGTGTGGAGATGGTCTTTGAAAGCAATCCACCCGCGCCTCCTTCTGCCGCAAGATGAAGCATCCTTCCCGAACCGACATTCGGACCGGCAGCCGGAAGAACTGGGTTGCGAAATGTATGCCCCCAGAGATGAATCGTAAGATCAGTTTGAGTCATATTTGTGCCTTTTGTGATCAGTTGATAAAAGCTTCCATTATGATTATGACATAAAAATGGCGATATCTGGATGGATCATGGATTGCTAGGATGATCAAGAAGAACCATCACCATTTGCAGAGGATCACGCGGGATTCCTGGCTAAAAACTGCTCGACATCTTTGATGAAATCCATCGTTTTCCTTTCGATCTGTCCTGTCAGCGCGTCCAGGTCAGAAAAATCCGGATCACTGACCAGAACGTGCTCCAGGATGGAATCAGAGCCCTGAATGGATGACACCAGATGATATTGATCCCAGGCGCTTACCTTGATATGCTCCCAATACTTTTTCTGGACTTTCTTGTTGTAACCGGCAAGCCAGACCTCAAATCTGAACGATTCATGCAGAAAAACGATGGCGACTTTCAGCCCCAACTTTTTGAGCGAGCCTGGAAAAAAGGAAAAATAGCTCATGTCCATATACCCGAAGTAAAGGCTGCCGGATATGGAATAATCTGGGTACTTGTTCTGGAAATGAGTTTTCAGCCCCATCAGGTATTCCATCAATCCTCTGTAGGCTTTCTGAAGAGTTCCCCTTTGCAGCAGCTTGCGGTACTCATGTATGCAATCCTTGAGGGTATCCATGATGATTTTCTTGTCTTTAGATTTGTTTTGAGAACCACAAATTTTCGGACACAACAGCGAAACCCATGCTGATCGCCAGCCGGACCATGGCGATGTTTTCGCTGCTGGTACCCAGGCTTACTATCGTTGCTCCTTTTTCCCGCAGCGCTTGCATCGCGTATGTCAATACAGCCTTTCCCAATCCCTGGCGCTGGTACTTCGCGTGCGTGCCGATGGGATCCGTGTATCCGATCCCATTCGTTTTATCATTAAAACCGCAGATGCAGAAGGCAGCCAGCTGCCCACCGGGGGATACCAGCACAAAATCCAGGTCTGGTTCGTAATCGGGTGATCTCATGATCGCCAGCCGTCCCTCAACGGTCATGTTCTTGGTGCCAAAAGCAGCCTGGTGCAGTTCAACCAGGTCATTCACCTCACCTTCACCTTGCGCGGTGCGCAGATGAAAACCGGGCGGGATGGGATGTTTTCTGAGAGGAACACTCAGATCCCGCTCGAAACAAAGCGAGCGCATGGTTTCTTCCTGGAAACCATGTCTTTTAATTAAGGCGATCTGCCAGGTATGTTCAGGGCGGAACGAGGCATCCAGTGTCAGGCTTTGACCGGTTTCATGGCTGAGCTTCCGCATGCAGCGGATTCCCCACGCAATCATTTCGTTTGCGATCGAAGTTGTGTGAAGACGAGGTTCAAGTGCAAATTGGAGGTTGTGATAATCATCGACATAAGCGAAACCAACCAGATTGCCTTTTTCCTCCCATATTTTCGTTCTTCTCCTCACACTTAAGACCAGCATGTTTTCTTCGAAATCAACAATCGTGGATTCTCTGCCAAGCTCCCTGTTCAACGCGCGCATGCGCATGATATCCGCGTCGTTTTGTGGAGCGCGACTGGAGATTGTTGTATCCGCAGATCCTGGCATAAGTTTAAGTTATCCCCCCGTGCCGACGAGCATAGCCAACTACAAATTCCGCAGTCTGTTCGATGCGTTCACGATATTCCGGTAGAAGTTTTGGGTAGAGATGAGTTCCGCCGACAGCCCAAAGATTCCAGTAAACTTCAAGACCAGCCAGGAAAAGGTCGATCTTCTCAGCCTGCTTATCTGGCATGGAGCGGATTTCAGTATAACCACTCAGGAGCGCTTCCCGGTAGAGGGGATAATCAGGGTCATCCCGGCAGGCGTCCAGAGCCACTGCCAGGTCGAACACCCAGTAGCCAAAACCGGAATCATCAAAGTCGATCGCTCTGGGTTCTCCTCGCCAAAAAAGGAGATTGGCATCCACGCCCAGGTCGCCGTGGATTAATCCGTACACATCCGAACCCTGGCCCCAATCCTCCATCACCTCCCGCAGCTGATCCGCGACAAATGAGAAGGCTCTTCTGCGGGGAGATGAAAGGAGTGCCCAGGCATCCGCGTTGGTCATACCGCTGCCCACATCGTTTCGAAACAGCCCATCCCAGTCAAATTTCCGTTTTGTCGCACCTGGCGGGGGCTGCCATTGAGTGGAAAACCGATGCAGCTGTGCCATCAATCTTCCCTGCGCCTGGAGATGATGGAGTCGGATACGGTTTTTTACTGAGCGTCCTTTGATCCAGCGCAGCAGTGAGCAGTTACGCTCCCCGGGTATGCCGGGAATACTGATGGTTAGAAGCAGCTCTTCATCCAGGGTGGCAATTGGTTCCGGCACCGGGAGATCAGCTTCCCGGCGCATGGCTGATAACCATGTCAGTTCCAGATCGATCGCTTCCGGTTCCTGATAACCAGGTTCATGTATCCGGAGTAAAAACTGCCCTTCTTCGAAAAAATCGAAACCACTTTTTGGTCCAGGCAGACTCGAGGTCCTGACGCGGAACAAGGTGTTCCCAGCCTGGCGCAGAAAACTGACATCCGCCTCAGAAATGCCATAGTGTTTCAAAGCGACTGCTGCAAGCTGCCGCATCCTGCGCATGCGGCCCAAACGGGTAAGTTGATCAAATGGTTTCATGCGTCATTTTCCGTATGGTTGTGAAATCATTCATTCAGCACATATATTGTGCATCTTGATTAAATCCTGATGAATGTCTGGTCGTTGTACTCCCAATCGTAGTTCCCATGCACCGTGAACTTCATGCCATCTTTGTCTTTGAAGAAACAAAGTTCCACCGGGAACGAGACCATTTCAAAAGTATTCTCGTTCACACAGCGCATGGGCATATACGGCCAGAACAGGGTGGTGTACAGGCAGTCGTTGGCTTTGTCGTATTGAATGATCCAATCGTCATTCTCGGTTCCTTTCTGCCAGCGGTAGGTCCCAGGAAAAGGGCTCACATCACACCGCTGAGGATCCACTTTTTGATACTGTAATCCAGAAAAGGAGATGATCTCCCGGGTATATTGCTCCCACTTTTCATCACTCGTATCGATCTTGATTTTTGAGCAGTTTAAATGATCGAACATTTCCATGATCCTGGTCTGCTCAAAGGTGACAGCGTCAAACATGCTGTTCTCATCCACGTATACGTGATCTTTGAAGTAGACGTGCAGGTCGTCTCTCCTGAGGATCAGGTCTCTCCACCACTGCCCCCGCGCAAAGAAGGCTTTTTCCAGGCTCTTGCGCAGGTCAGGGCGATACAAAAGAACGATAATCGGATTCAGGCCTCTGATGACATCCAGGACCTGCGCGCAGTAGGTGTCGATCTCAGCGCTGCCCCAGAGGCTGTGAATGAAATAGCGGTCGTAGGCGTGCAGAAAACAGCCTTCCGTTACGCAAACTTTTCCGGAGGCGATGATCGCATCCCGGAATGCCTTCCATTTTCTCAGCATGCCGATTCGGTTTTGCTCCATACCCTCAACCGTTTCCACAGGCCCAAAGCTGAACTCACCGTGGCGGACGGGGTGGCGCTCGCACTCTTCATGCAGCCAGTACGCTTCCTGCTGCTTGGCAATCTGCTGGAAGACGCTTTTAGAGATGCTTGATTTTCCGACAGACGAGTGACCGTCAACAATGATCAATCTGGTGTTCAATATAATCTCCATCCATTTGGCTTATATTATCCCGCAGATTCGCGATTCAGCACACCCGAAGGATTGTTTTCGGAGCAGGCGGAATGCCCTGCATACCAGGATCAAGCTCATCAATTGGCGCATTAATTCAATACTCTCATAGTAAAATTGACAGGCAACGAATCTATAAACAAATATAAAAAACAAGCCGTGTTACCTGTATGAGAGACATTTTCAGGCTTGTCCAAGGACATCGTGAAGACGAACAGGATTCCACTCATTATTACATCGCTGGTTACTGCATTGGCAGCGTGCACGCCTGCTGCGTCGCAAAGCGTATCAATCACCGCACCTACCGCAGCTCCGCAGCTGACCGTGACATCCACGGCGGTTCCCACACCGACACCGGAGCCAACCCGGAACCCTTACGTGATAGACACGACCATGCTCCACAATTTTCCGGAAAGCTATGAGTATGTTCTGGCGCATGCGGATGAATTCGTGCGAGCCCCGGATCCGTTCACCGAACGCGCGGCCTTCGACAGGTGGTGGAGTGAGCAGCTCATCCCTGCTTTGGGCCCGGTTAATGAACGGAAAATTGAAATGATTGGCGGAGCCGGGTATGATAGCACGACATTTAGTGCCGGGGGTGATTTGGTAACAGGAAAACCAACAGGATTCTTTTATTTTATGGATGGGGACATCCTGCGCCCGGTCGTCATGCAGAAT
>CAZCHK010000030.1:0-28118 GCA_964498605.1 uncultured Anaerolineaceae bacterium
CCCTCCTGTCGATATAATAATTTTCTGCGGTTGTCGCCGCACAAAAAATCCTGGGGAACACAAGGCGGGTCGGGTTGGAAGCAATATTTATCCTGCGTCCTCGGGAAGTGTCCTGCTATTCAAAGATCAAAGGAATATAGCCCTCATCTGGAATGGAATCAACCGTAAAAGCGGTTGCACTGACATCAAACGGGTAAACATGATTAATACGCACGCCGCTGATATTTACACAATCCGCGCAATCGGGAAGATCATAAATGTTGAAGCTCATGTTGATCGTGGTCACTTCAGTATAGCAGGAGCCTATATCCTGTACGGTAAACTGACAGCCCTCTTCCGGAGTGAACTCGACCACCGCGGTACGCCGGATGCCCTCAAATTCCAGGGCAACCGATATGCCCTCGTCCTCTGGAAACTCGTAGAACCCGCCCCATATGGCGATCATGATCTGAACATTTCCATCCTTATCCGTCTGAACATACGCTTCGGTCAAGTCGCCCCAGGGTCCCGCGCATACTTTATGCTCGCTGGTGTACATATCGTAGCAGTCATCCAAACCGTCCTGTACATACTGCGCTTCGATCTGGTTGTTTTCCCCTGCGCTGTCCTGCGTTGGTGAGTCAATTGCAAGCGGTTTTTCTGGTTCGACTTGCCGTAAGTCTGGTGTTGGCAAGACCGTATTTCCACGGCAGCCAACCAGAAAAAAGATGACCATTATTCCAAAAAAAGATTGAGGTGTACCAATCTTCAATACTCTACCTCCCGCTATTGATGACTCAAAATGATATACATATTTATAGCATAAATGAATTTCCTAGCAATATGTTTTTACGTCCATCAAAGTGTGGTTGTTGATTAAACGATTGATAATCAGATGAAGTTACTTTGTAGAAAAAACCCAGGGCGCACAACCGTGCGCCCTGCCCCTGCTCAGCGGTTTTCGTTTTCGTCCCTCCGCTGCTTGCCTAAATAGGTTTGTTGATGTGAGAGTTTCCTGTCGTGCTCGTCCATCCCGCGGTTCATACGTATTGCCATGCGTTCGTACTCTTCACGCTGCTCCGGAGTAAGGTGCCGGAGATTGAGGTTGATGGCCGTGTTCATCATGTCGTAGGCGTGCTTGCGGTCTCCCCGGCGCTCGTGTTTCAAAGCCTCGGTGGCCGTGTTCGAGATGTCCACGATCGCAAAGCGCTGCAAGACCGCCAGGTGCTCCGATGCAGCGCGCACCTCCTCCGCTGTGCCAAAGAGCAGTTCCAATTTCGTGCTGCCCTTCAGGTTGTGATCGTCCTGGTCGACCGCGCTCACGTCTGCTGTAAATGTCAAGCTCTTTTCACCCCCTGACGGCGGGGTCAACAGCCGGGCGTACACCTCCTGATGCCGGCCGGAAACCAGGCTGCCCAGGTTGATGCGCAGCTTTTCCGGCTCACCAGTCACCCGCCAGGCGCCCAGCACGGTCACGCTCACCCCCTTGGGCACAGAGAGAGTCACGTTGACATCCCGCGCGGTCACAGCCTGCAGCTCTTTGAATTCACGCTGGAAGATGTCATCGATCATCTGCAGGGATTCGATGAAGTAGTAGTTCCCGCCGCCCTGTCCCGACATGGCTTCCAGAAGGTGCTCGTTGAAATCAAGCCCCACCCCAAAAGTGGAGGTGGTCACTCCCCGCTGTGAAAGCTCGCTGGCGTGTTTTGTCAGCAAGGCCGGATCCGTGATGCCCTGGTTGGCCAGACCGTCGGTCAAGAGCAGCACTCGGTTGATCGTGCCCTCGGCGGCTGCCGCAGCGACCTCCTCACATCCAGCCATCCAGCCTCCGCCCAGATTGGTGGAGCCGCGCGGGGTCAATTGAGCGATGCCCTGCTTGATCTCCAGGCGGTTAGAGCTGGTCAGAGGCTGGCTTTTAAACAGCAACGTGACGCGGTCGTCGTACTCAACCAGCGCCAGCTGGTCGGAATCGGCCAGCATGTCCACCAGTCGCATGGCAGCCTGCTTGACGTATTCAAGCTTCCCACTGCTCATGGAACCGCTGCGGTCGATCACGAGCGCCAGGTTCAGCTTGTGACGGCTTGCCTTCTCCTTGGCCACGGGCGCGTCCACGGCTATTTCCAGGATTCTCTCACATGCCACGTCACGCGTGATCATATTTTTATCAGGGGTCAAACTAACTTTAAATGTGTTTTCTTTCATCTCTTCCTCCTATTTGGTTTGAAATAGTCTGCGCGCGTAGGCCACGATCTGCTGCACGCGGTTAGCTGATTCAGAGGTCAGCGGCTCGCGCGCGCTCAGTTCAACCCCGTCCGCGATAGGGTAGCGGCTCCAGGCCTGTCCCTGCGCCAGGTTGTACTTGGCCTGCAGGCTGGTCTGGCCTGGAAAAGGCTGATTGTATGGTTGCTGAACCCGGCTTGGATCGGTAGTGCTCAACGCGATCCCTTGTTTGTCAGAGCGCGCCTCGCGGATCTGGCGCAGGTACTCCAGCGCGCTCGCCCCGGGTTGCTCAGGAGATCTATTCATGATTGTCTCCTGAGGTGTTTGGATCGGTTCGGTTAGTTTTTGCTGAACTTCCTCGTTAGAAAGGGACAGCATCACCTGGCGGATCTCCCGCAGCGGGAGATAGGCGTCCTTCAAGCGCTTGATCAGCAGAAGCCGGTCCAGGTGGATCCGGTTGTAATAGGCGTACTTCCCCTCGATCTCCGGCTGCGGCAGCAGCCCCTCCTCGGTGTAGTAACGGATGGTGCGCACGGTCGTATCCGCCAGGTGAGCCAGTTCCCCAATCGAATACCGCTTTTGTGTGCTCATTGTTCTCTCGCATTTCCTCATATTTACCTATATAGTAACAGTATTACGTTATAATGTCAAGATTCTTCAGGATTGATTCTGCTTATGTCAGATATAATTTGACGAGTTTTTTACTCAACACATCAAGAAAGGGAGTCAGCGCATGTCAGTCATTTTACAAGCGAACGAACTGAAAAAATCCTACGGAAACCTTGAGGCAGTCAAGGGCATCTCCTTCTCTATCGATGAAGGGGAGGTCTTCAGCCTGCTGGGACCCAACGGAGCCGGCAAAACCACCACCATCTCCATGCTTTCCACGCTTCTACCCCCCAGCGCGGGCGACGCCGAGATCGGTGGTTTTTCCATTAAAAAGCATAAACAGGAAGTGCGCCGCCTGATCGGCGTGGTACCCCAGGAAATCGCCCTGTACGAAACGCTCAACGCGCGTGAGAATCTCTTTTTCTGGGGACGCATGTACGGCATGCACGGCGCGGAGCTCAGTAAACGCGTCGACGAGATCATCGAACAGGTCGAATTGACTGAAAAAGCCAAAGCCCAGGTCAAGACCTTTTCCGGCGGGATGAAACGTCGTCTGAATATCGGAGTGGGTTTACTGCATAAGCCGCGCATCATCTTCATGGACGAGCCCACTGTCGGCATCGATCCGCAGAGCCGCCGCAACATCCTGGACGCGGTAAAACTCCTCAACAAGTCCGGTATGACCGTTCTGTACACAACACATTACATGGAAGAGGCCCAGGAGATATCCGACCGCGTCGGTATTATCGATCACGGTGAACTGATCGCCTGTGGTACCCAGAAGGAGCTGACCAAAACCATCGGCGAGCACGAGACACTGCGCCTCGAGATCGGGGGGGAACACGATCCAGCGGGTGTGGCTGACGCGCTGGGTAAACTGAAAGGTGTGACCCAATCCTCCGCGGTGGAACACGAGGTGATCCTGATCGTCCCTGAAGCAGAGGACGCCCTGCCTGGAGTCATCACCAAGACCAACGATATGAACGTCAAGGTAAAGTCGGTGCGCATGGAAGAACCCAACCTGGAAGCGGTCTTCCTGCGTCTCACCGGCCGGGCCTTGCGGGATTGACGGGGACCACATGAAACAGATCCTCAATATTGCCTGGAAAGATATCAAGATCACCTGGCGTGACCCGATGGGACTGCTGTTGATGCTTGCCGCGCCGCTGGGTCTCACGCTGGTGATCGCCTTTGCCTTCGGCGGTCTGGGCGGCAGCCAAAGCAGCGGCGGTCTGCAGGAGATCGCGGTCGCCGTGGTCAATCAGGATGACGGTTCCTACGGCCAGATACTGGTGGACGTGTTGAATCCTTCAGTGGAGGATATCACAGGTCAGCCAGACCTGCAGCACATCGCCGACCTGCTTGCGCCCAAAAATGTTACAGATGAAACTGAAGCCCGCAGGCTGGTGGACGAAGAGCAGTACGCCGCGGCGATCATCATACCCGGCAGTTTCAGCCAGTCCATCGCGCTGGATGCGGCCAGTTTTGACCCGGCAATCAGCTACGCGCCTCCACCCAGCGTCATCACGCTGTACGTCAACCCGGCACGCCCGCTGGGGTACGGGGTGGTGCGAGCCGTCACCCAGAATATCGTCGACCAGATGCTGGCCGGCTCCGCTGCCAGCCAGATCAGCATCAGTGCGCTGACCGCCTCCGGGCGGCTGGATCCGTCTTCCGCTTCCGATCCTATCGATACCACAGCCCAGACTGCCGTTCAAACCGTTCTTTCCAGCCAGCCCATCACGCTGAATGAGACGCTGGAAAGCCCTCAAAACGAAGACAACGGATTTGACTGGCTTTCTTACATGGCGCCGAGCATGGCGGTGATGTACCTGATGTTCACCATGTCCAACGCCAGCCGCAGTATTCTCAGTGAACAGCAGCGCGGCACGCTCCCACGTATGCTCATCAGCCCAATCACGCGCGCCACAGTCCTGGGTGGCAAGCTGCTGGGCGTTTTCAGCAACGGTTTGCTGCAGATGGCGGCACTGATCCTGGGAGGCAAGCTGCTCTTCAATATCTCGTACGGCGAGCCCCTGCCCGTGCTGCTTTTCACGCTGGTGCTGGTGGCAGCCGCCTCGGCCTGGGGGATGCTTGAAGCGGCTTTCTCCAGGAATTCCGGTCAGGCAAACGCCCTGGGCTGGGTCATCAACCTGTCCTTCGCCGCGCTGGCGGGTAACTTCATCCCGCGCGCGGCCTATCCGGAGTGGCTGCAAAATCTTGGTTTGATCACCCCCAATGCCTGGGGAATCGATACCTATTACAAGCTCATCCACGGGGGAACATTGGCAGACATCGGTCTTCCGGTGCTCGTGCTGGCGGGTATGACCGCGGTCGTTTTTATCTCTGCCGTGCTCATTTTCCGCAAACGCTTCGTTTAGGAGGGTCGCAATGAGAAAAATTCTTAACATCGCCTGGAATGAGATCCGCCTGGAAATGTCCGACCGCTGGACGATCCTGTTCCTGTTTGTTCTGCCCATCGTCTTCACCGCCATCATCGGCTCGGCGCTGGGTGGCGATTCAGAAGACGCCACCGCCATCCCCCTGCCCGTGGTTGACCTGGACCGATCCGCTCTATCCCGGGAATTGACAACCACCATCGAGCGTACTGGTTTTATTGACCTGGAACCCTACGAAACGCGTGATGAGGGCTACGCGCAGATGCTCGATGAGCAGCGCGTGGGCATGCTGGTCATCCCGGCTGGCTTCGGCGAGGCGCTCATCTCCGGCGGTGGTTCTGAGCTGGAACTGGTGGAACAGCCATCAGACTCCATACTGAGTGTTTCCCAGGCCATCCAGGGCGCCGCCAGGCAGTTAGGCTATGCGCAGTCCATCGCCGTGACCGCCACGTCACTGGCAAATGACGCGCGCACGTTCTCTGATGACACGGAAAAGTCAGTTTTCTTTGAGCAGGTCTTTGAGAGCGCCCAGCTGCGCCTTGCCAGTCCTGCTGTGACGATCGAGGCGGTCAGCGGCACCAACCAGCAGGTCATGGCCAATGGCTTCAGACAGTCCTCCCCGGGACAACTGGTGACCTGGGTGATGATCACGCTGCTGGGTGGCTCGGCGGTATTCGTGGAAGAACGCCTGGGCGGGACGCTGCGGCGCTTGATCATCACGCCGTCCTCCAAGGCGCAGATCCTGGCGGGTAAGATCCTGGGCCGCTTCACGGTCGGTTTGATCCAGATGATCGTGCTGATCGGTTTTGGCGCGCTGGTATTAAAGGTGGACTGGGGACGCAGTCCGCTGGCGCTGGCGATCATGCTGGTCACCTTCGGGCTGGCCGGCACCTCCTTTGGCATCATGCTGGGCGCCTTCGCCAAAACCCCCGGCCAGGCGGGTTCGATGAGCATCATGTTCTCCATGCTCATGTCGGCCTTGGGGGGCGCCTGGTGGCCCCTGGAGATCACTCCCACTGTCTATCAGAACTTTGTCAAGGCTATCCCCACCTCGTGGGCAATGACCGGTCTGACCGACGTGATCGTGCGTGGCCAGGGCGTGGCGGGCATCCTGCCGGAGGCAGGGATCCTGCTGGCGTTTGCCGTGCTGTTCTTCCTTGTCGGGATGTGGAAGCTTAAATATTAGTCTTTTTGCGCTTTTCCATGAGCCGGGTGTTCCCCGGCTCCTTTCTTACACTCCTTTTATACCCTCACTGTTTTCCAGATGTCAAAATCGCTTATAATGCCCCCATGAACAAAAAATCCAAAGTTGCGGTGGTCTTCACCACCCCTGAGACCGTCCTGAAAGATCACGAGCGATTGTTCCACCTGGCTGATGGCGCCAAGGCGCTGGACAGGCATGCAACGACCATTCTCAAGGACAACATCACCTGGGACCGCCCCATGCCGGGAAACAACACCACTCCCTGGCAGCTGGAGGGCACGATCCGCGCGCTACAGAAGGCCGGCTATAAAGACCTTGTTTGCGTACAGAACCAGACCGTGGTCACCAACGCCTTCAAGGGTGAGGACGAGAACGGCTACGTGCCCATCTTCAAACACTACAACATCCCGGTGCGGTACAACTTCCGCTCCGATGACATGAAATGGGACATGTACAAGCCCAAGGCCAAGATGCTGGCACTGGACCACATCTACCCGGAGGGCATCGCTATCCCGGATTACTTCCACGGCAAGAACATCGTGCACCTACCAACCGTGAAGTGCCACATGTACTCGCAGACGACCGGCGCGATGAAGAATGCTTTCGGCGGACTGCTGAGCAAGCACCGCCACTACACCCATACATGGATCCACGAAACGCTGGTCGACTTGCTGGCGATCCAAAAGGAGATCCACACCGGGCTGTTTGCCGTCATGGACGGCACCACGGCCGGCAACGGGGGTGGTCCGCGCCTGATCCAGCCGGTGACCAAGAACGTGCTGCTGGCGTCCGCCGACCAGGTGGCCATCGACGCTGTGGCTGCCAGGTTGATGGGATTTGACCCTCTGGGCATCAAGTACATCCGCCTGGCGCACGATCAGGATTTGGGCGTGGGCGACGTGCGGGACATCGAGCTGGTGGGTGATGACATCAGCAATGAGAACTGGCACTTCAAAGTCGGCAGAAATTTCCATGGCTTCCTGGCCTGGCTGGCCTGGTACGGCCCAACAAAATTCCTCCAGAAACTGATCATGCGCACCCCCCTCGTGGCTTTCCCCATATTCATGTCCGAGTTCAACCACAACGTGGTCGCCTGGCCGTTGAAATACAGGCATATTTACGAGAAGTGGTGCGTCGAGTCTCCCTGGGGTGGTCTGTTCGTGGAATACCAGAACAAAGGCGTGCTGGGAAATTAAGAGTTATCGCAAAATGGATTGTTTTCTGGCAGGCACCTTTGAGATGCCTGTCATTTTTTTCTTTAACGCCTGTTTCTACTCATCAATAAGCGGTAACATCGACCGCTCACCTGTCAATGACCAGGAGCATCGTGGAACCTTACGAAATCTTAATGCCCTAAAACACACTGCCGCGATTTGATCGCGTTGAGCAGGCTTTCAACGGAAGTGATCCTGCCCTGACAGAGCATGCTGTTGTAGGGGTCCAGCGTCTCAATACTGTGCGCGTCGCTGTCGTACGTGCAGGGCAGCTTCGTGGAATCGAACGGCATCGACCCGTCGATCGGGCATTCCATGGCATCCAAGCCCGAGTTATAGAGGTCCCATGCCTCCCAGGAGTAATCTGCTGCCCAGGGATGCGCGGCGATCGCGATACCACCCAGTTCGTGGATTTTGTTGACCGCCTGTACAGCCGTCAGACCGTCCCGAAATTGGTAATTGACCCCGACAGCCAGGATCTCGCGGCGATTGGCCAGGGCGATCTCCATACCCGGAAAACATTTCAGGCGGTCCTCTCTTTCACAGGCTTTGTTCACCTCGGGACACACATGATGATCGGTGATGGCGATGAAGGCGTAACCGTGCATCAGGGCGTCCTGGACCATTTCCTCGTAGGTGTTCTTGCCGTCAGAGCAGGTGGTGTGCATGTGCAGGTCGCCGCGCGACCAGACCGGTTTGGGAGTTTTTGTGGCGGTTGGAGTGGCTGTCACGGTCGGAAACGGCGTCAGCGATGGCATTTGCGTCTTGGAGGGAAGCGGTGTGAAGGAAGGCAGAAGCGTAGCGGGTTGGAATGGGGTCGGGGAACTGGTAAACTCAACGCCCGTGGTCGGTGTCATCGACGCGCTGATGACAGCTACCGCCATGATCTCTTCTTCCGCGTGGGCTTCCAGAACAAACGGCGGTGCGCTGCAGCCAACAAGAAGTAATCCGATCAGGAGCTGTACAATGACTGCAAAGTGTTTCATCGATCTTTTCATTATAATTTCTAATTCTTTCAGCTCGGATATGATTTCTTATTCATTTAATTACTAATCTTCCACACTTTTGAGCCCGGATCGTGAAAGTGAGTGGTATGCGCGGGAGGTTACCCGGCAAGACCCATGTCCCATCCTCGCGTTCGAGCATGCCTTTGAACATGGGGTAACAGCAGAACTCGAACTCGTGCAGGAATTCGATGCTCAGACCCGCTTGGATGAGCACGGTGACGATCTCGCCCAGGGTGTGTTGCCACCCGTACTCAGTGCTATGCTTCAGGATCGCCTTCGGATCAGCATACGCAGCCGTCGAATCGTATTTTTGAACATTTGGATCGAAGTAGTCACAGCCCACTTTCAGGCTCTCGATCTCACTCTCGTCGTCGAACACCGCAGGGAACGGGTGAATCTCGGCAATATAGAAGACTCCCCCCATTTTCAAGTAGTCAAAGATCATCCGCGCCCACCTGTCCAGATCATGCAACCAGTAAAGGACCCCGTAAGAGGTGAAAACAACATCAAACTGATCTTTCAGTTTCTTTGGCAGGTCATAAATGTTCGCCTGGATAAAGCGCGCGGGTATCTTCAATTCCGCGCTCAGCTTTCGGGCGGTGCGTATGGCCTTGTGTGAAAAATCAACCCCGGTCACATCAGCGCCCAGGATCGCCCAGGAAAGCGTGTCCATGCCAAAATGGCACTGCAGGTGCAACAGCCTTTTTCCGCCCACATCCCCCACTTCACGCCTTACCAACCAGTCCAGTTTATTCACGCCCTTTTTAAAATCCTCCAGTTTATACAGGTCGGATTTTAGGTTGACATCGACCAGTTCATCCCACAGTGCCCGGTTGGTTCTATAATATCGGTTCATCAGCTTATTCTACGTGATTCTCCAGATACGATGCAAGAAAAATACCCAACCGTCATGATTGGGTATTGAGGTGTGGAAGAAACTCCTGCTCAGTGGACCTGGCCCACGACCTCACCTTCGACTTTATCCGCCCAGGGATAAATTTCAGTGCCCTTGGCGGCTTCGCGGATAGCGGGGTCGTCAGAGTAGAAACCGCGCTTTTCCGGCGGAAGCAGTTCAGCGACGTGGCGCATGATCTCATGACCGATCTCGTCCAGCCGCCCGCGGATGGCACGTCCTGTGCCCTCTACTTCAAAGGGACCGAATACCTTCCCGATGCGAAACGTGACTTTGGCACGCTGCTTCTGCTTCAGCGCCGGGAAAAGGTCGTTCAGACCGGCTAACCCCACAGGCAGGATGGGAGCTTTTGTACGGGTGGCCAAAAAGGCTGTTCCCGGACGCGCCGGCCTCAGCACGGTCGCCCAGTTGCCTGCTTCGGGAAAAATTCCGAGAATGCCTTTCTGATTCAGGATCGCTTCCGCGGCCTGCATGGCGTAGCGCGAACCCGTTCCGCGGTAGAGGGGGTAATAACCCCACAATTTGGTGATGAGTCGAGTCCATACGGGCGCGTGCGGCGTGACCGCTCCGCCGACAAACTCCATCGGCCAGGGAGCAATGCGAACGAACGCAACTGGATCGATAAAACTGAAATGATTCCCCACCATCAAGAGTGGCCCCCGTGCGGGAAGATTTTCCTCGCCTATGACCTCCACGTCCGCCAGGTGGTCGAACAGGTAGATCGACAGCCTGTGCATCAGCGCTCGAATCCAGGCCCGGCGCGGGTAGCGAAACCTGTGGTTTTCAGACATGCTCGGAATCAGCATGCTCCACAGCAACGGCGCGCGCCTTCTTCTCGTTGACCAGCAGAAGCAGGAACAGCCCCAACAGGAGCATGACGGCGATCGCGACCGTACCAGAACGATGACCAAGCTTGAGGGCTTCATCAGTGCTCTGGCCCGCGTTCTCAAACCAGACCGCAGCGGCGTGGGCGATCAAACCAAACAGGGTCGGCCCGATGAAGGAGGATGACTTGCCGGCGATGGCAAAGAAGGAGAAGAACTCCGTGGTCTTCGCCTGCGGTGCGAAAAGGCTGGTCATGGTGCGGCTGAGAGACTGCACGCCGGTCAGCGCAAAACCTGCCAGGCCACCAATGACATAATACAGGGTGGCGGACGGGTTGAACACCATCCATATCACCGAAGCGATCATCAGCAGCAGCGATACGATCAGCGTGCGCTTGAAGCCGAACTTTTCCGCGATGATCCCGAACAGGTAGGCGCCCAGCGCGCTGGTGAACTGCACGATGATCATGAAAATGATCAACTCCTGCGTTTTCATGCCGAACAATACGCCACCCAGGATCGAGGCGAAATTGAGAGCCATCAGTACGCCGTCGTTGTAGACCAGGAAAGCCAGGATGAACTTGAGGAACTCCTTGAAATGCTTGACGGCCTGGAAGGTGTGCTTCAGCCGCTTGAAAGCGAGCGTGAGGAAATTGTCGCCCTGCGGCAGCGCCCGACGGATGTGTTTCTCCTTCACCCACAGGAACAATGGCAGTGTCGCAGCGGCAAAGAATACGGCCGTGAAGGGAAATGACGCCCGGATGATGAAATCGGTTTCCACGAGCAGTGGATCTTTGACAAACATGATGGCCGGCAGAATAAACAGCAGGCAGACGATACCGCCAATGGACCCGATCGCCCAGCCGTTCCCGGAAACCCTGCCCGCCTCTTCGTCCGTCGCCACGTCAGGCAGCAGGGCGTTGTAAAATACCTGCGCGCCGCGGTAACCAATCTCAGCCATGATGAAAAAGAACGTGCCTGTGAAGATATTCCCTTTGTTG
The DNA here is from genome assembly GCA_964498605.1 of uncultured Anaerolineaceae bacterium. Classification (GTDB taxonomy): domain Bacteria; phylum Chloroflexota; class Anaerolineae; order Anaerolineales; family Anaerolineaceae; genus JBGQAS01. The sequence continues at coordinate 11,371 of CAZCHK010000030.1, forward strand.
ACAAAGAACAGCAGCGCCGTGAAGACCCAGCTTAACGCGGAGAAAAAGAACAAAAAGCGTTTCTTGTACGCAGCGTAATCCGCGATGGCACCAAGAAACGGCGATACCGCGGCCACGACCAGCATGGCAATCCCCAGGGCGAAGCCCCACATGCGCGTGCCCTCCGAACCTCCCACGACCTTCCCCTGGAAATACGCGGAGTAGACCGCCAGCAGGATCACAGCAGCGTAGGCCGAGTTACCGAAGTCGTAAAGATACCACGCCCACTGCGCGCGTCGTTTTACGCGTTCTTCCTTGTTTAATTTCACTTTCGCTGAAACGGGGTGTTTTTCCATGATTCACCTTTTTTATCCAGATTGTCTCGATTGTATCAACACTTGCCGAAAACGTGATTACAAAGTAAAAACACCCTCGATAACCAAATGGTTACTATGTTCTTCGGCTTAATCGCCGCCTCGGCTGTGCGACCTGTTTTTCTTATTAAGTTCAGTACCAATGTGTACACCAAATCTGGGCAGGATTACGCGGTGGACCAGCAGGATAAGCAGTGTCACCCCGACGGCCAATCCAAAGATTATCAGCACGCTGGACAACTGGTTCATCAGGTTCGGATCGACAAGCATGACAATCGCCAGCGCCAGCATCAACAACCCGCCGAACAGCTTGAGGACGCGGCCGTGCTTCTCCTCAAGTTTGCTGGCTTTCAGGGTAACCACGCTGGCGAAGAATATGACCAGTTCGTCGGCCTGGTAAACCAGGAGATACACCAGCAGCAGTCCCACGAATTGCGCGCTGGTAACGCCGTGGGCTACCAGCAGGTTGGTCCAGATGACCGGGAATCCAGCCGTGCAGGCGAATTCCACCAGCGAGACACCGGCTGCCAGCACGATGGTCGCTCCGATCATAGCCCAAAAGTTATCCGACAGGGAGATGACTTTACGGATGTTGCGGAAAATCCCCGGTTTGTCCTTTTCGGAGATTGTCAGGGACACGCCCTCTTTGTACCAGAAATAATCCTTGATGTTCACAAAAGCAAAAAAGAGGGCCAGCAGCGCCACCAGCAACTGTATCCAGCCCACCACGCTCACCAGGCTGAACACGCTGAACACACCGAAGATGAAAAGCGCGTAGATGACAGCGGTAACGGTCAAGAAGACCAGCCCGATGACCAACACCTTTTTCCTTGAACCAATGTGGATGGTCAGCGACATCAGCATGGTCAGTACCCACAGCGAACAGGGGTTCACGCCGTCCACGAAGCTGATCAGTATGGTGCTCAAGGTTAGCGATTGCGCGTTCAGGTCGATCTCGCCAATGATGGGCAGCTTGACAATGTTGGTGTCCGCGCATTCTTCCGGATCTTCAATGCTGCAGGTGTTGTCGCTGGTGGTGCCGCCCGAAACGGGATTGAAGGGCACGACGCCAGGATTGAAGGCAGCCTGGATGGCATTCTGGATCTCGATCTTCACCTGTTCATTGAAACCGATCCAGTAGTTACGCCCCAGCACGGTCACGGGAACGTTGAGCGCCTGGAAACCGATTTCTTCCGCCATGGCGAATAAAAGGTCTCGGTTCTCTTTATCGTTCTTCACTTCGTACTGGTGGATCACCAGGGCGGGGTATCGCGTCAGCAGTTCGCTGAGGAACACCTTCTCCTCTTCACAGTGTTCACACCCTGCCCCCCAAAAGAAGAAAACTTCCACCTGGGGTGTCTGTAAAACGCTGTTGCTTTGGCTCTGCGCGGTCACACTGCGGGTGCTTGGCGTGACTAGAAACGTGCCCACCACAGCAGCTACAAAAAGGATTGTCAGGAATAATCTTGCTGCAAATTTTCGCTTGTTGTTCATGATCAGGTTGGACAATTATAAAGCATCCCCCACCCAAATGCCTGGCTGGTTCCAAGTAAGAAATTAGATATTAAAAGATCGTTACTTCCTGTTTGGAACTATTTAACGTATAATTAATTGTCTATACAATTTTCGTGAGAGGATTTTCCGCCCCAAATGATGCCGACTACAATCGCCGTACCGTGATCTTATTTTCCGCCAGTCTCGCCTGGATAGCCTCCAGGATTGCGACCACGTTGGGTGAGTCCCCGTGCACGCACAAAGTTTGAACACCCTTGGATGTCTCAGTGCCATTCGCCAGTTTTGGGACCCCCTTTGTGGCCAATCGCAGCGCCTGTGCTGCAGCAGTGTCAGGCTCAAAAACCAGTGCATCTGGTTTTTTCCTCGATCGGAGGTTGCCATCTGGCTCATAGGCGCGCTCGGGGAAGCCTTCCGCTGCTGTCCTCAGGCCAACCTCTTGCCCGGCCTCCACGAGCAAGGAGCCCGCCAGCCCGATCAGGATGAGCTGTGCTGAAAATTTCTTCACTGTTTCTGCGATGCGCCGCGCCAGTATGCCATCAATGGATGCACGGTTGTACAGCGCCCCGTGCGGTTTAACATGCGCCAGCTTTCCACCGTGCGCACGGACGATCCCCTCCAGCGCGCCGATCTGGTAGAGCAGCATCGACTCGATCTCCTCTTCTGCAAGATCCATGTCACGGCGCCCAAATCCCTGCAAGTCGGGGTAGCCCGGGTGAGCGCCGATCGCCACGCTGTGCTGGACAGCAAGCTGCACGGTCCTGGCCATCACCTGGGGATCACCGGCATGAAAGCCGCAGGCAATATTCACTGAACTGATCAGCGGCATGATTTTCTCTTCCGGAGCGGCGCTGTAGCGGCCGAACCCTTCGCCCAGATCGCAGTTTATATCGATGGATTTATTTCGAATCATCAGGAATATTGTACAGGAAAAGTGTAACCGCGGTTACACTTTTTGGAAATCAATCTGCGCGTCCCCGTTCTCGTCCCAGGTCAGGCGCTTGATGCGCCCTGCCAGGCGTAGCCATTTCAGCCGTGCGGTCTCCACGTCACAGGGTTGAAATCGGATTTCGGTTGTTTCAAACGACGACTGAACCAGAACGGGCAGGCTGGCGGATGCCACCACTCCCAGCTTCCTATACCCCCCGGTGGGTTGGGCGTCGCTCATCAGCACCAGGGGCTGTCCGTTCCCCGGAAGCTGGATGGTCCCAAACACGGTGCCTTCCGAGAGGATGTCGGGGGTTTGACCGCTCTTGATCGTTGTTCCCCGTAGTCGATAACCCATGCGACTGGATGTTTCTGATATCGTGTAGGTGTTGGAAAACAACCCGGTCAGCATCTCATCACCCCGGTCATCCTGTCCCTCTGGCAGGACGACCTCGATGGCAGATGTTTGGCCGTAGGCTGGAAGAAAATCCGCGGGTATGCTGCGACCGGCGAGCTGGTGGACATCTGGCGCATCACCGGTCTCAAGCGTATCTCCCGCTTCCAGTTTCCTTCCCTTGTATCCTCCCCATCCTGAGGACAGGTTTGTTGAGCAGGATCCCAACACGCGCGGGACAGCAATCCCCCCTGAAAACGCCAGGATCCCCCAACCGCTGTCAGGAAGCCCACTCAGTCCAAAACTCTGCCCTGGTGAAACCAGAACGCTCATCCACAATGGGTAGATTCGATCTTCAACAGTTAATTGATACCCACAGCCTGCGCCAGTCACCACGAGCTCGCAATCCGCGCGACACCTGATCCCAGGTCCGTAGGATTCCAGCTGGGCTGCCTCGGGGTGGCTGCCGGTGATCCTGTTGGCCGCCGCCAGGGCGAAGCGGTCCATGGCTCCCCCGGCCGGTACACCCCACGCCATCGCCCGAGGTCTGCCCGAGTCCTGCACGGTGGTAAGAAAACCTGCTTCCAGTACTTCGATCATCTGACCTTCGACTCTATCAACGGAACGAAACGCACTGAATCACCCGCTGAAAGCAATGCGGGTGGATCGTGATCGACGTAAAACAGTCGCAGCTGCGTGCGCCCAATGATGCGCCATCCCCCTGGGGAATCCTGCGGGTAAATACCAGTCTGTTCGCCGGCGATTCCTACGGATCCGGCCGGAACACTCGTCCGCGGTATTTTCAGCCGTGGCACAGCAATAGATGGGTCCATCCCTCCCAGGTAGGGAAACCCGGGTTGAAAACCGATGAAGTATACGCGGTACAACCGCTCTGCGTGCCGCTGGATGATCTCCTCCGGGGTCAGCGCTAACGCTCTGGATATTTCCAACAGGTCTGGTCCGTCTTCGCCGCCATACACCACGGGGATTTCCACCAGCTTGCCCTGACGGGAAATATTTCCTCCCCTGATAAGCTTACCTTTGAGGATTTTTTTCTTTAGGCTGTCAAATGACCAGAATTCGGGATCGTAATGGATCGCCAGCGACGCGTAACCGGGTACGATCGTGGTGATGCCGTTCCATTGTCCGGTGATAATTTCATCCGCCAGTTGATTGGCCAGTTCGTTGATGCCTGGGTCAATCTTCTGCCCGAAGCGGACCATCAGGGCGCTGTCCCCCAGGGCTTCAATTTGCTGTGGGTTAAAAGTGTAACCGCGGTTACACTTCTTCGTCTGTGTCATCAAATTCTGAGGAGAACCAGCGTGTGCTCTCGCTGTGTCCGCTGAGCTCCTGGTCGCGCGGTGTGAGGGGATCATCCATGCGCACCTGGAGCGAGATGCCGGCCGTGCGCACGCCGTTGGGTGTCATCATGCGCCGCACCCTGTAGCGAAGAAAGTGTGTTTTGATCAACTCCTGGCTCAGCACGTCTTTCACCGTTCGCAGGCTGACGGAAGCCCGTTGCGCCAGTTCGGACATATCGGTCTCGATCACGTTGCGCAGCTCGCCAGTCGCGGGATTCCAAAAACACAGCGACCGGGCCGCCAGGATGACAGCGAACGCGCTGTGGCCGATCAAGGGAAGCCATTCATACAAAAGGTACAGCGTGACAAACATGCCGCGTTCTGGCTGGATGAGTTTCGCACGTTCGCTGCCGTAGGCGCGTTGTAAAACCGCTTTGCGCGAGGATATCGTCGGGGATTCCTTTTCTGTCTGTTCTGGCTGTTTGCTTTCCGGTTTTGATTTTATCGCCAGCTGTGCTTCGCTATCTTTTGGCTGTGATTGTTGCGCCATCGTGTTTGAAAGTACGACCAGGCTTACACTGACTATCTCTCCCACCGCTTCGCCGTACAGCTGCGCGATGCGGTTCTTCAACCGGTTGTCCACCCACTCACGCGCATAATTATTGTAAGCTCCCACAACAAGCAGGCCGTTTTCGTATCTTTGTGGTTTTAAAGGATAGATCCATGTCTCAAAAATGACCCGGCTTACCTCCGTCCGCAGCTGCGCCAGTACAGCCCGCCAGGCATCCTGGTAGTTGATCGTTTTTCTTTCGTTGATTACTTCAGCGGTTGTTGTTGGCACCCGATTTCCCTGTTTTTTTGTTTATTTCTGCCGTTAATATCTCTTTTTGGTTTTATTTATTTCTTCCGTTATTAATCGTGGTTTTAGGTAGAAATAATTACTCCGTTTCAACCATTCGTTCCACCAGTTCATTCAGTGTCCGTGAGGCCTGGATGTGCGCTGACCTGGCGATGCGGGTGCTGCAGATCCGGGTGAGAATGCCCAGGGTTTCACCTACTGCAACCTTTCTGCCAAGCAGTTCTGAAAACCTTTTCTGCCACACCGCCATCTCTGCCAGCTCGGCCTGGGAAAGTGTCACACCAATTTTGTGCCGCGGGATGGGAGCGGGCGGGCGCCCGGGGGTTCGCGATTCCGTGCTGACCGGCATCCTTCTCGCCTCGTACAGCTGCGCCCAGGCTGTACGGCTGGCTCTTGGCTCTTTCATATCTTCAGGACCTCGTTGATGATATCGCGGGTCACCGCTGTCTCATCACCGTTCAGGAGGACATCGATGGAAAGCGCGCACAAGCGAATGATCTCTCTTGGCACTCCTTGCGATCGTTCGTACAAGATCTCAAAAGCGTCATCGTCGATCAAAGGTTCGTTTCTGCCTGCGACGCTCAAGCGGAACAGCACCATCTGCAGCGCGCTGGATAGCGTCAGCGGCGGAAGGACCAGGCGCACGAACACGCGGGCGTTCACCGCCTTGTTCGTCTCAAACAAGCTCGACATCTCGGCTTGTCCGAAGGACAGCAGCTGAACGACCTTGGCGTCATAATCGAAGTTGTACATGCGGTGGATGACTTCCAGCGCTTCGCTCTCCATGAGCTGTGCGTCGTCGAGGAGGACGATGACATTGCGCCCGGCCGTGTACGCGTTGGCCATCATTTGCTCCAGGTTGTCCATCTGGCGTTGAAAGCTTCTCTGCGGGGGGATACCCAGTGCCTGTGAGATCTGTCTCGATGCGTCCATGGCGGATTTGAACGCCGCGGTGTGCAGGTAGCATATCTCGACATTCTCTTCGGACGCGTAAACGTCGTAGATGCGCCGTGCCAGTGAACTTTTACCCATCCCCATGTCGCCGGTGATCAGCGCTAATCCCCTTCGCCTGGAGATGACATTCTGCGCCTGTCGATACACCGCCAGGTGCTCCGGTCCGAGGTAGAGATAGCGTGGGTCCGCTGATAATTTGAAGGGGTCTTCCTTTAGATTCAACCGCTCCAGCTTGGCAACTCGCCATTCGTCATCCCGCATTTGATCGATCATGTTTCCTCCGGTCAGCACCAATTATTGCACAATTATAGGTAAAAAGCAATAGATTTAGCGTAATTCCTTTACTTGAAACCCAAATTATAATAAGTTTATCACAATCCCCTGAATTTGAATCTGGAATTGACGTCAGCAAAGAAAACTTATGATAAACTAAGCATACATCATCTGGCAGAGGCTGCATGGCTATCACGATCACGATCGCAAATGAGAAAGGCGGTGTCGGAAAGACGACCACTGCCGTGAACCTTTCTGCGGGATTGGCGCTGAGGCTGAGGAAACAGCCCGGCGCCGAGGGGCGCATCCTGCTTGTCGATATGGATCCGCAGGGACACGCGCTGCTGGCCACAGCCTACGGTTTGCGACCCTCAAGTCCATCCGATACGCTTCCCCACCTTCTTACAGAATCCCCGGCTCCCTCGGTGCAGCGCATGATCCGAGTTTCCACGCATCACCCCAACCTGTACGTCCTGCTCAGCAGCCACGAGGAGCTGGTGGACGCTGCCCGTCTGATGCCAAGCCTGATGGCAAACGAGACGCGCCTGCAGCAGGGGCTTTCTCCGATCCTGAAGGATTTCGCCTACATAATCGTGGACACGCCCCCCAACACCGGTGATTTGCTGATCAATTCACTGGTGGCCGCTGATCATGTCATCATCCCCGTGGAGACCAGTTATCTCGGTGTTACCGGCCTGCGTGAGCTGCAGCGGACCATTGAAGAGGTGCGCATCCATTTTCGGCCGGATGTCAAAATTCTTGGCTATCTGCCCACCCTGTGCGAGGAACAACGGTCAGAGGCGCAGGAGATCCTGCAGGAGCTGAGAAAGCGTTTTCCCAATCAGGTACTCGCTCCGATCCACAAAGCCGCCGATCTTGCCTACGCACATTCCAGCCACATGGACGTTTTTTCCTACCGCCCGCCACGCCAGCAGGATCCAAAGCAGATAGAGTCGCGTGTGCGCGCCACACGTGAATACGCCCAGCTTGTTGCCACGGTGCTTCAGCGCACCTGGCCAAATCCTGAGTCGCTCAAATAAAGGGGTTCACATGCCTAGTCCCACAAAAAAACGACACAACGCTTTTGAGGATTTTCCGGAAGCGAATCGTGATGTGAAGATCAAGCTGGGTGATAAAACTGACACCTCCCAGCAGCAACCTGTTGAGCGTATCGAACGCTTGAAACCCAGCCAGATGATGCCTGACCGTTTCCAGCCCCGGCGTTTACTTCCTCCCGCCATCCGGGATGATTTTTTTAACCACAGGCTGGACTGCTACGCGGCAGCGTCCGCCTGGCTCGCGCTTGGCGAGCAGGATGAGGGTATCCGCGAGGAGATCAATGGATTAATGTCCATGGGCGAATCCTTCAAAGAACATGGCCAGATCAAGCCCATCACAGGATCGTGGCTGCACCTCGCGGATGGTTCATTCGTCTTCCAGATTGAAACAGGTGAACGGCGCTTCTGGGCCGCATGTCTAAAAAAAGCCAAGCATAAAGATACGGAAGAACCCATATTAAGGGTGGAGGTTGTTTCCCATCCAACCCGTCAGCGCCAGGTACTGGAGAACCGCCACGCGGAAACCCCGTCCGCGGTGGAACAGGCCTGTGAGATTTCGGCACTCATTTTGTCCGAAATCGGTATCCATCCAAGCGGTGACATTTCTGATGAATATGACTACTTCCGCCAGGTGCAGAACCAGCGCATGCCCGCGGGTCTGTGGGACAAGATCATACCCATCATGCAGCTGACCCGACCACGCATGGTGCAGCTGCTCAATATCCTGCAGATGCCAAGCTCACTGCTGGACATGGCTGATCGCTACCGTCTGCCGGAGCGCGTCCTGCGTGAGATACTCTCTGCCCCAAAAGAACAATGGGAGTCCATGCTCAGTTTGAGTATCCGAAGCAATCTGACAGCTGATGAGATTGCCAGCATCACTGATACTCCCGTCATTACAACAACACCTGAAGAAACAAAACGAAAAACAATAATACCTGTCAGGCCCGCCAGGGACGCCGTCAAGAGTTTGCGCCATTTCTCAAGAATGATGGAATCTCTCTTACCCAGCGAAAGAAACCAGGTGATTGACGCTCTTGCAGATGATCTGATGGTGCAGGGAAGAGGAGAATCCATGCTTTTATGGATGACCGATCTGGTTCATCTCCTGCAAGCCAGGTTAAAAAGAAAATGATTATTTGTCTAGACTTCTTGTCACGATTATCCTTTAAGTCATTAAAGTAGTTATTAAGTCATTATTAAAACACGGGCAAATACTGCACGCAGGTGACAGGCAATTCTTGCATCCTTAACAGGTGCAGATTTTTCACCCAGGGATCAAGAAGGCAGAATTTGCACGCTTGCCAGAAGGCAAAATTTTTTGTCTGGCCTGAGTGCAATAATTACACCTACAGAAAATAAATAGATCCTGAGTGCAAATCTTGCAGACAGGAGCATTAAAATGACATGATATTGCGTATAGCAGTATTCTACGATTAACACAAATTCGTTCAGCCGACTACTTGATGGCTATAAAGTTTCATCGGCACGATGTCATATTGGTTGATGGTCAACGATTTTTTATGGGAGAATTACACAGCAAAGTTAAACTTTCGGTGAGTATAAACGTCGACAACCTTATCGAGTGTGTGATAGAATTAACTGGTGACAAGCGGGGAAATACCATGCTCAACCCCAGACTAACTTTGAGGAGAGATGAATGAAAAAACATTTTTTGTTTATCCCATTTGTATTACTTACTTCCATGTTGGCAGCAGCAGTGATGCCTGCGCCTGCCTATGCCCAGGAGGAGAATCCTCCTGAAGCGAGTGATGAACCCATAGTAATTAATATGGAAGAAGCGGATGTGGAAAGTATCATACTGGTTGATCCTCAAATCACTGAGACAACGATTGTTGACCCTGATGCGATCTTATTGGATGATCCGGCTATTGAAAGTTTGTTCTTATCCGATCCATGGTACAGCTTCAACGGGGTTATCTACCGCTTCTTTGCGATACCCAACCCGGGGGATCCGGATCCTTGTGTGGGATTTACACCTGGAACATGTTTTACCGCTTTGTTTCCCATTACCGCGGCTTTAGATGATGCAGCTGCTCGCATGATGCCGACCGGGGAGAGCGATCGCCCGACAATTTTTGTTGAGGGAACGCACACCGAAGACCTTGACATCCGCATTCCTGTCTGGCTGCAAGGTGTCAGCGCGATCATCAACGGCACGATCGACATTAATTCGGATTACGTGGTCATCGATGGATTTACCATCAACGGGAGTGTTCAAGCCGTGGTAACCCAGGCGGAATTTACCGCTGGTGAGGATGGGTACCAGGGGGTCCAAATCAGCAACAATGTCATCAACGCCAGCGGGCAGGACGCAGGCGTCATTGCCGGCCAGGATTCCATACCTACTGATCTTTCAACGACCTTTTCACCGCAAAGCTTGTATGGAGGAGTGCAGTCAGATTTTTCTGGGCTGACCATTATCGGTAACATCATCACAGAAGCCGATCAAGCGGGCATTTTACTGAAGGGAGCTACAGGGCCAAGTGGTTCTATAAGAATATTGCGCAACGACATCTCCCTGAGCGGCGTTTACCCGCAGTTAAATGGAACTTATGATCCTTCGATAGCCTGGATCGATCGGGGCGAAGGTATCTGGGTGGAGAGCAGCAGTTATGTGGAGATCATCGCCAATGTGCTGGAATACAACTCGCGCGGTGGCATCTGGGTCAGCTCATCCACGGATGGATTTTATGATATGAACGGAACGAGTGCGCACAGCCATCACATCAGCATCCTCGCCAATATTGTTCGCAACAACGACCTGGGCGTATGGGTGGAAGACGTGGACAGGACAAGTTTTCTCTTTGCTCATAACAATCTTTACAGTAACTGGCGCATCATGGCTTCGCCAAGTGGGCAGTACTATCCATACAGCAATTACACAGGTGGAGCCGCGCTGCCCGCTTATGGCAACTACAGGGCGGGAGGGTATTTATCTACACTGAGCTTTACATGGCTGGAGGATTACGACTACAATGGTACAGGAACGCGATCTGAGTGGTGCATTCGCTCCGACTGGTTTGACGACCTGGACAGAGACGGCCTTATGGACGCGATTGACACCCATTCCGACCCTGTCTGTGTGACGACCTACCCGCACACGCACAGCACACCCGATAACTGCCCGGCGGTTTACAATCCAGATCAAACAGATTCGGATAGCGACGGCACGGGAGACGCCTGCGAGGACGATGATACCGACGGCGTTCTCAACGCGTATGACAACTGCCCCGTGAACCCGAACGCGGATCAGGCTGACAGCGATGGCGACGGGATCGGAGATGTGTGCGACCCGCTTGATAACGGCGATGACGATCTGGATAACATTGAAAACTGGAACGACACCTGCCCCGGGGTGACCAACACCGGGCTGGACAGCGATGGCGATGGGATCGACAATGCCTGCGATATCACACCGCCGCAGGAAGAAGACAACCCTGTGCCCGTGATCGTGCCGACCATCGACCTGCCGGGAGGCAGCATGCAGACCCTCTCCTGTGTTGCCCTGAACCGCATCGTGCTGCCCAGCGGGGATTACGTGCAGTTCTTCACCATCCTGTGCGATTTTGAAGCTTCGCTGGTGCAGGTGGAGCAGTCCTCGCTGCCCCGCAACGTGGACATCGGGGCGTTCGACAGCGCCATGACGCTGAGCGTGCAGGAGAACGACACGACGCTTGAGCTGCTGATGTTGGGCACGACGGCCAAGATCGCCTTTGAGGTGCCGGAAGAAAGCGAAGACACTTACGCCATCCTGTACTGGAACGCCAGCATGAACGACGGGCAGGGCGGCTGGGTGGAGCTGAGCGCGGGTGACGTGCCGGAATGGTATGAGGGCAAGGAAGTGTACAGCGGGATGCGGGTGTACAACAACACCAACCGGGTGGAGAACATAGTCAGCATCGTGGTCAACTTCCCGGGTACCTTCGTGCTGGTCACGAAGTAGGACGAGATTTTTAAACATTTTATGGAGCGGTGGATTCTACCGCTCCTTTACTTTTATACCTCCAGTTTGATTTGGGTATAATACAAATACGCCTTTAAGGAAGCGAGGAGAACAACGTGATTAAAAGAGCATGGATAATTAGCATTCTGGTGATCATCCTTTCAATTGTACTGTCAGGCTGCGAAAAGACTGTGGATGAAGTTACCGACCCGTGCGCGGCTGACGCGGTCGCGGAAGCGATGAAACCGATCACCTGGCAGATGCATAAATTTGACGATACGACCGGCGTGGCAGGGATCACCCCGCAGCAGAGTCTGGTCGTTCCTGTCCTTGAACTGCAGAAGATCCGCCGTGACTTGGAAGAGCTGGAAGTTCCGGAGTGCCTGCTCACCCTGCAGCAGGCCGGCATCAATTACATGAACTCTGCCATCACCTACCTGGGCATGTTCATGGCCAGCGTAGCCCAGGAAAACGTTCAAAGCGCCATTACTTCAAGCCAGAACCTGAGGCTGGTTTATGAATCTGAACGCGCGCGCTTATTAGGAAAGGAGCTGGTTATCTCGCCTACCAATACGCCGGGACCCACTCAAACGATGGGACTGCCCACGGAAACAACCGCCGCCAGCTCCCCGGTGGTGATGGTCATGAACGGCAGCGCGGAACCGATCAATTTACGTTCCAAACCCGCGGTGGATCAGGGAGATATCATGGAGACGCTGCCCGCGGGGGCGTCCGCCACGGCCATTGGAAAGAACGCCGCAGGCGACTGGTATTTTATCAACTACAACGGGCAATACCTGTGGGTTCTATCATCGCTGGTGAGCGTGACTGGCGATGCGAATATCCTGCCGGTGATACCCTAAAAGGGGGAGACTCGTGTATAAAACCAAAAATCAAGAAATCTTTTTAGCAGGGATAATCCTGTTGGTATCCGTCCTGGCGGGATGCGCATCGAAGAGCGCCACCACCATCCTGGAGGAACCTGCTGGAACAAGCACGCCTCTTGTAACAGCGACCCCCAGCGTGACACCCACCCCAGACTTGTGCTCGCCTGGATACGCCCAACAGGAAGCGAAGAAGATAAACGACCTGATGCGCGAATTTGATGATCTGACCTATGTAGCGAACCTGACCCCGCAGCAGCAGCTGGGCGAGAAGATCCTGCAGCTTTCCGAGATCCGCCGAAACGAAGAAGACGTACTCGTGCCAGAGTGCCTGGACCTGCTGCACGGCGCGGCAGTGGATTACATGAATGCCGTGATCAGCTACCTGGGCGCGTTCATGGGCGGTGGCAGCTCCGACCAGGTCAGCCAGATCATTGGTGCCAGCCAGAACATACGGGCGTTCTACAATGTCGAGTACGCCCGGGTACAGGCGATCGGCACCCCGACCTCCGATATCCCCAGCCCGACCCCCACGCTATTCCAGGTCATGGTCACCAACAAGTCGGGTCAGGGTCTCAACTTGAGACCTGAACCGTTGCTGAACACGAACGTAGCTGCCACGCTGCCAGCGGGAGAGTCTGCGCCTGCAACAGCGAAAAACGAGACAGGAGAATGGCTGCTGATCACCTACAACGACGAGAAACTATGGGTCTACGCAGCGTATGTAAAAACCGAAGGTGACCTGACCCTTCTGCCGATTATTCTGCCCACTGCAACACCTTCACCAACGATCGCGGCCACTTTCGCCCCCGGCACAGCCATCATCACCAATCCAGGTTCAAAAGCATTGAACCTGCGCGAAGGCCCGGCGCTTGACGCGGCGGTGCTCGAGCTGCTGGAGCCCCAATCCAGCGTGCCAGCACTGGCTGTCGATGAGAGTGGACTGTGGCTGATGGTGGACTACAACGGGCAGCATCTGTGGATCTACGCGGCGCTCGTCGAGCTGAATATCGAGCTTGGATCCATGCCGATGATCACGTTGACACCGACGAGCACGGTTTCAATACCGGAAACCCAGGCACCGACACCGTAATAAGGGATCACTAAACGCAAGCAGGCTGTGCTGTCTCAGCCTGCTTTTTATTGTTGTACGGGGAGGTTTTCTTTGCTACAATATTCGTATTGATTTGGAGGAGAGCCATGATAAAAAAAATATTCATCATCAGTACGAGCATGCTTTTATTGTTGACTGCCTGTAACTTCCCACTCTTTACGCCAGGTGTGGACCAGAACGCGGTGAACACGTCCGTGGCGCAGACGCTGGCGGCGGCAGGTGGGGTGGTCGAGCCCCCGGGAGAGATCTCCGAGACCAACACGGTGGGTTCCGAGCCTGTCAGCACGGTGGAAGTGGTCAACCCGCCTACAGCGACCGTCACTTCGACGGCGACGGTCACGCTGACACCCATACCATGCAACCTGGCAACGTATGTAGCGGATGTGACCATCGAGGATGGTACCGAGATCGAGCCGGGAACCGCGTTCACCAAGACCTGGCGCATCCGCAACGTGGGTTCGTGCACCTGGACTTCGGGGTACTCGCTGATTTTTGATCACGGTGACCAGATGGGAGGTCCCGCGAGCGTGCAGCTGACCGGTTCGTCCATCCCGCCTGGGGGGGAAGTGGATGTCTCGGTGAATCTGGTGGTACCAGCAGCAGAAGGTGAATACAAAGGGTATTGGAAATTTCGCGAACCGGGAGGAGCCATTTTTGCCCTAACAACCGGCAACCCGATTTCTGTGGAAATCGTTTCCAAGGCCGGATCGGTTGCGTTACCCGATTTACCGCTTCTACCACTTTTACCACTTTTCCCCGTTCTACCATTTCCACTCGCCCCCTATGTAGACATGGTCTGGCAGCAGGCTACTGTTTCCGCAGGAAGCACTGGCTCGGTCAAAGCAGATTGTCCATCTGGATCGATCGTGGTGGGAGGTGGTTTTGCGGCCAGCAATAACTTTGTTGTGTACACCACGTTGATGGACGGGAACGGGTGGCAGACCTACGCGAAGAACAATTCGGGGTCAAGCAACTTGTTGAATTCATATGCTGTCTGTCTGCACAACTCCGGCGGCAGCGTGAGCCAGGTGTACACCCAGGTGACTGTCAGCGCGGGAACATGGGGGCACGCCGTCGCCACATGCCCGGCCGGGAGCATCCCCACCGGCGGAGGATGGGCTTCCAATGACACCTTCCGGGTTTACCACAGTTCAGCGACGCCCAACGGGTGGGAGGTGTACGCCCATAACAACGCTGCTTCATCGAAGCTCTTAAATGCCTATGCGGTGTGCCTGTCTGGAACAGGCGGGACAGTCCAGGAGGTCCAAACTAGCTTTAATATCACCGCGGGGAGCTCGTCGGGGGAAAATGCGTCCTGTCCGGCTGATACCATGGTAACCGGCGGCGGCTTTGCCATGCAGGATGATCTGGTGATCTACAACACCACGCCCAATACGGACAATGACAGGTGGGCATCCTACGCACGAAATACCGGTGGCAGCACGAGACTGATGTATGTCTACGTTACCTGCCTGACGATACCGTAGTCATAAAATGACGTTCAGCCCCCAGGTTTACCTGGGGGCTGAAATTTTCAGCATGATATAATCCCGACCATTCTATATGCCAATGAAGAGAGACCCTGAATTCCGCCACAACCAACGCAGAGAAAACACGTGGGCGATCCTGCTGTGCCTGATCGCCGTGGCTTTGATCGTCATCTCGACGAGCACCGCTCCGCTTTGGATCTACCAGGGCTTCTGATCCAGCCACCGATGAACCCTGCTGCCGTTTCCCGTACACTGCCATGTCCCTGACCGTTGTGCTGCTCCTGGCCGCTGCGGCGGCTCTCCTGCGCCTGGTCTTTCCTGGTCGGGCTCGAAAATGGGGGCTCATGGTCGCCAGTATCTTTCTGCTCTACTACCTGCAGCCGGCGTCGATCGTGCGCGGGCTGGATTTCTGGCTGCCTACCGCCACGCTTTTTCTGGTCATCTTTTCCTGGCTGTTGACCACACCAGAGCAGGAGCGCAGCTGGCGCCAGATCGTTCTGGGTGTTGGCGTAATGGTTGCTATTGTCCTGCTCATCGCAGCCACGCGATGGTTTTCAGTAACGGGGGTAATCACCCCCTCTCGTCCCCCGGAGTTAGGCTGGGTGGCGCTTGTTCTTGGCACAGTAACGGGATTGATCTACCTGGTCACAAAGGTTTCTAAGCCTCTGCAAATCAACTTCACCCTGATGTGGGTGATCGTCCTGACCATCTTTGTGACATTGAAACTGCCCGCGCTGAACAGTTGGATCAGTGGTGTCCTCAGCGGCAAGGCGGCAATATCAGGGACGATTCAATGGCTGGGTTTTTCTTACATCGCCTTCCGCGTCCTGCACACCGTTCGCGACAGGCAGGCGGGGCGTCTCGCTCAACTCGGACTGGTCGAATACATCGATTATTGCATCTTCTTTCCCGCGGTCGTCGCCGGCCCCATCGACAGAGTGGAGCGCTTTAGCGCAGACATCACACACCCGGTGAGCATGACGGGCGAGGACTTCGCGGAGGGCGGAAAACGATTAGCAGTCGGTTTGTTCAAGAAATTCTTTGTTGCCGACAGTCTCAGCCTGATCGCTTTGAACGCCACAAGCGCCCAGCAAGCTCACAGCGCTGGCTGGAGCTGGTTTCTGCTGTACGCCTACGCCTTCCAGATCCTGTTCGATTTTTCTGGATACACCGATATCGCCATCGGAATGGGGCGCTGGCTGGGTATAAAACTTCCGGAGAACTTTGACCGGCCGTACAGCAAACAAAACCTGACCTTGTTCTGGAACAGCTGGCACATGACCCTGTCGCAGTGGTTCAGGGCGTACTTCTTCAACCCGATCACCCGCAGGCTCAGATCAGCCTCGCGCAAGCTGGCGCCGTGGCAGATCATCCTGATCGGTCAGGCCGGTACCATGCTGCTGATCGGATTGTGGCACGGCATCACACTCAACTTCCTGATCTGGGGAGGGTGGCACGCTTTGGGACTGTTCGTTCACAGCCGCTGGTCGGAATGGATGAAACCCCGCGAGGCATGGTTCGAGGCACGCAGATCAGCCAGAATCGCCAGAAGGGTTTTCGGGGTGCTGCTGACATTCCACTACGTCGCACTGGGCTGGGTGTGGTTCGCGTTGCCTGACCCGCAGGTGGCCACGCGAGTATTCCTCAAGTTGTTCGGGGCGG
>CAZCHK010000031.1:0-28042 GCA_964498605.1 uncultured Anaerolineaceae bacterium
AATCCAGCAGCAGGGCTTGTTTTTTCTTTTTGCGCAGGTGAAGGTATAGAAAAAGCAGACCGGTCAGGCTGCCGATCACGACAAGTACGATCAGGTTGGAGGTAAGATCGCTCATCAATTCTCCTGTTGATAAATAATACACCTAAAGTGTAGCATACACTTTTAACAATTCGCCGTTTCTAATGATTTTGGCATCTCTGTTTTCCAGTAAAAGTAGATTAAAATCAGGATTATGACCAAGAGCATTCCGCTTCTGTCTCACGAAGAGTCACCGTAAATCACTTGGAAAAACCTGGAGATGTTCAGGCTGATAAGGAGAACTGACATGCGCACGCAGAAATATGGTTGGGTAGTTACGTTTGCCGGTTTGGGGGTCAACTTGATCTTGGGTGTTTTATACGCCTGGAGCATCATCTCCGCGGATCTGATCGATAAATTAAACTGGAGCGCCACTCAGACACAGGTACCCTACATGGTAGCCTGTGTTGTTTTTGCCTTTTCCATGATCCCGGGTGGACGCAGCCAGGATAAACTCGGTCCCCGACCGGTCCTGATCCTATCCGCAATTCTGGCCGGGATTGGTTTCGTGTTCTCGGGTGCCTTCCTGACGGTTTTAGGATTGACCGTTTTTTTCGGTGTGTTTTTCGGCCTGGCCATGGGGATGGGCTACGCCGCTCCCACGCCAGCGGCAGTGAAATGGTTCGATAAGTCCAGGCGGGGATTGATCTCCGGGATTGTCGTCAGCGGATTCGGCTTGGCACCCATTTACATTGGGCCGCTGACGCACAGTTTGATCACAAATCTGGGGATCCAAAACACATTCTTCATTCTGGGAGCCGGGTTCCTCGTCATTCTAATGATCCTAGCGCAGTTCATCAAGAACCCCCCGGCAGGATTTACTCCGACAAACAAAAAAGGCCGAACGCTGCTGGCAAACGAGGAGACTCATCAGCGAGAGTATGCGTGGAAGGAAACCCTGCGCACAAAATCCTTCTATCTGCTCTGGATCATGTTCTTCTTCGGAACTTTCGCGGGTCTACTCTTGATCGGGCAGTTGTCCAAGATCGGACTGGAGCATGCAGGGATTACCACTCCGTTCTTGCTAATTTCAGTTTACGCGCTGTTTAATTTTCTTGGCAGAATTGCATGTGGGGTGATCTCGGATAAACTGGGGCGGATGCGCACGCTGCTGATGATGTTCCTGTTACAGGTGATCATTTACTCGGTTTTTATTTTCCTGGTGACTCCCTGGGCGATGATCGCAGGTGTGGCCGTGGTGGGATTCACCTTTGGAGGTATGCTAACGCTGTTTCCGGCCTCCACGGCGGATTATTTCGGTTTGAAGAACTTCGGGGTGAATTACGGCATGCTTATCACAGCCTGGGGAGTGGGAGGATTCATCGGTCCCCTGCTGGGGGGGCTGGTGCGGGACAACTCCGGTGGATACCTGTTGAGTTTTATCATCTCGGCGATCCTGAGCAGCCTGGGGGCTTTTCTGACCTTCTTCACCAGGAAACCTGCCGAGCAGATTCCAGCTGATTGATTGATGCTGGTTTATAGCACTGGGCATTAAATTACTACACGATGCTTGATCAATTAGCGTATAAGCAGTCATATTCATTTTTTTTCAACACGGGAAGCATTTGACAATACAAATATGATTGAGTCCACACCTTGCAGAATTCGATTGTTTCATATGATATTTTTCTCACTGAGAGACATAACATTGGAGCTTTAAACCTCGCAGGAAGAAAGACTGTTGGAAGACTTGTTCTGATTTATGGTTTTTATTCGCCTTTATTCCTAATGAAGATTATTTCTTGACTGTGAAAGCCTTTGATCCATCTCGACGACTTCAGGGTTTGTATCAGCTAGTTCTGGGACATAATTGGTTCGATTACGCTTGACACAATTTCAGCTAATGACTATAGTCAGCAACATGCGAAAAATCACCGATTTCCCCTTTCACCCATTTTTCATCAGTGCATTTTCGGTGCTTTCTCTTCTGGCGTTCAATCTGGCTGATGTCACGGTACTTGTGGGCATTCGCCCTTTCATCCTAATGTTGACCGGAACGGGGATCGCATTCCTTTTCTTGAAATTAATCCTAAAAGATTGGCAGAGTGCAGGAATAGTAACCAGCATCTGGATCATTCTTTTTATTACATATGGACACGTATATCAGCTCCTGGAAAAAAATCCTTTCATGGGAATTTCATTGGGACGACATCGCTATCTGCTGCCAATTTACGTTCTTGCTGCAGGTTTAAGCGTTTGGTGGGTTGTTCGAAAAAAAGCGGTGATCAGAAATTTCACCCAATTTCTAAATTTGCTTTCGACCTTCCTATTTGTTTTTTCAATCATCCAAATGACTGTGCAAGCGATCGAGGTTGCGGGTGGAGAAAAACAGGCCTCAACGTGGACATTTTCGCAGACAATCCTGCAGCCCGATGATCCAGAGAATCTACCTGATGTTTATTTTATCGTTTTGGATACCTATACCAGGAAGGACGCACTGGAAGAAGATTTCTTCTACGACAACTCTCCTTTTCTTGCTGAATTAGAGCGGTTCGGATTCTATGTAGCTGAATGCAGCCAGTCTAATTATTTGTACACCCAAGGATCGATCACATCGGCTCTTAATCTGGATTATGTATCATCTCTGACAGACCGTTTGTCATCCATTGAACTTGAGGGCAACATATGGATACTTCTTAAACAAAGCCTGGTCCGCGCTCAACTGGAACGGATAGGCTATAAATCCGTTGCTTTTGAGACTTCATATGAATGGAGCAGGGTTAGAGACGCGGATATCTTTTTGGGTGAGAAGTACTCGTCATTGGATTTTCAGATTATCGAACCATTTGAAAGATTATGGGCGAACAGCACCATGTTGATTCTTCTCAACGACCTTGAAATACTCACCCGGGGGACCGAAGCTCGCGGGTTAGCCCATCCGTGGGCGAGTCATATACAGGAACAGCTATTTGTTTTGGATACCCTGCCAAAAATCGCCAAAGACGGGGATCCCACATTCACCTTTGTGCATATCCTGATTCCCCATGTTCCGTATGTCTTTGCGGCTGATGGCTCCATCCTAACCGATCCGGGATATTTTTCCATGGAGGATGCAGGTCCTATAAATGAAGAGTATCTGCAAAAGGGATATACCGGCGAAATATCTTTTATTAATGACGAGATGCTGCGCATTATCTCTGAGATTTTATCAATATCCGATACACAACCAATTATCGTGATCATGGGGGATCACGGGTTGCGCGGTTCGAATCGGGCCAAAAACCTGCTGGCTCTTTATTTTCCTGACAGGAATTACCAGAATCTTTACCCAGAGATCACTCCGGTAAATTCATTTCGCATTATCTTCAACCAATTCTTTGGAACGACCTACGCTTTACTGGAAGATCAGACATTCGGCGAGGATGGGCTGCTAATTCAAGAATCGTGTAATGATATTAAGTGATTTGAACGCCTGGGGATTTTTTCTTTGCTGGCTGGTAAACACTTAAGCAGCATTTCCAATTATTTCGTACAAAAAAATCGATGATTGCTTAGACAACAGTGCGATATCCCGCGATTTCCGTGGATAGCGCGGATGTGGCTCATGCATCTGCCAAGTGCAAAAAAATAGAAGAGCGGTAATGATTTTTAACAAGGCTGCATGCGCACATGCACCCCTGCAGGAGCATTGAGGATAATTGTTCCTGATTGGCGTAATAAAATAAATCTGATATTTTCGTACTATTCGATAAAAACTCCTGGTTTCAGTGTAATCGGCGTTGGTCGCTTTGACTGAAAGCACTTCGCGATCCGAGTAAATACCAAGTTGCAGGTCAGTGTGTTTTGACCAGGATATCAGCGATAAAATTGGCAGCCTCATCGCCCCGGTCCGCTGCGTTGCTCAGATGGCGGTACACCTCGCGCATCTTTAAGATCTTGATCACTTTCTTGACGCTGTCCGTCTGCTGGAACATATCCGCCAGGGCTTCACGGTATATGGCCTCCACCTCGTTTTCCAGTTTTTTGGCGCGCTGGGCGTGCTCACTGGCAACCCTGGGATGATCCTGCAGTCTTTCAATTGCCTGCAGGATTTCCGCGGCGGCGTCCCTGAGCAGAGAGGTTATCCGCACCATGTACTTGGTCGGCTCCACCTTGAGGATGACGATCTCGGTCATCGTGCTGTAGGCGTAATCCAGGATGTCGTCCACGGCACGGGAAAGGGCAAAGATGTCCTCCCGGTCGTACGGAGTCACGTAGGTGCGGTTGAGCTCTTCGATCAGGATCCTTCTGGATTCGTCGGCTTGTTTTTCTTTGGCTGTCAGCTTATCGGCAAGAGCCTGATCCGGTTTGGAAAGGTAAGATTTCAATAATTCCATCCCATCCAGCGTGAGGGAGGCCTGTTCGCGGAGAAGTTTTACAAAAATATTACGGCGTTTCTTAAATATTTTCCACATTGATGGATTACCTCGCACTGCCTAGTCAAGGAAGATGATTTGATTCTCTCATTTCCATTATATCCATGATTCATGGATCCTGGCGCGAAAGAATGCATGAAGCCTTGCAGGATTTTGCACAGGAGTGATCCAATCTCAGACAGCAAGCGCATGGTGTTCAGGGTCAGCTATCCACCGGGTCGTTTGCATGCGTTTCGTCGTGAGTAAGGGTATGAGAAAAATGGAGAAAAGAACCCCCTTGATATGTGAAGAAGTCTGGTGCTCCTACCGAAGGTGATGAAGTCCGAGCTTGTGCAGTTCATCCCGCGCACGCAGGTAGAGTTCTTTCCAGAACTTTCTGGGCTGAAGCGTTGCGGGATCGTATACATTACTAAAGGGGCTTCCAGGGTTGCTTTTACGGGAGGTAAAAATTTGTTCGTATTGAGACAACAAATGCTGGATCAAGGCTTCAGCTTCAGCACGACATGGCTGTTGTTTTATCACGGCCAGAGCGACCTCGGCCATCCAGCGTGCTTCTAAACCACTACAGTTGGGCAGAATGCCATCTGCCGATCCGGCGCCTTCGAGATGACCTCCACTGACCGTGATGGTGATCGCGTTGGCTGCAACTTCCAAAAGAAGTTCCCGGGTGCCTGCGCCTGATTTGGGGTAGATATCAGCCACAATGATGCATGGAGCGTTGCGCGCGAATGCCTGCAGCACAGCGCTTTGCACCCACATCACGCTCCTTGTCGATGTCGAGATGTGGCGGATATGGATGGGATGCAGAATGTGGTAATCAGCCCTGCAGATCAGGTTTGCCAGCATGAAGGAGGCTGCCTGGACGATGGCTGCCCCGGGTGCGTCCCCAGCCAGTCCTCCTACCATCACGGTGGCCAGAGAGGCGTTTCTCACTCCCGTATTGATCGAACTGACCGCTCGGTTCATGTTGTCTATATCGATCATCAGTTCGTTCAGCATTGCCACCAGATGAGCATCGCCATGTCTGAGCTGGCCAGAGCTCATCGCGGTGGCATCGCCAAGGGAGGATACAGCGCTTTGCCCTGCCAGCATGCCCATCCCTGACCGGCCGACCTTCTTTAATCCTGTGTGCATGTATTCAAGTTCCCGTCGGACAGCCATGATTTCAGTCGGTGCCCCTTTTTCCACCAGACAGCCTTCCACGGACACGATCGATCCACAAGTGACCAGGTCGACAAGCGGCTCCTGCATCCAGCTCATTACGATCGGAAGAAATTCCTCATCGGACATTGGCGCGCCTGGATTGCCTGCCCAGATGAGGGGCATACCCTGATCGCCAGGTTTTACCGCCAGGAGCAGGCGCGAGTCATTTCCTTCTCCCATCAACAGGGATTGGGGTGCGCTTCGCATACCTGCATCGATTTCATCTGCGGAAAAATGGATCACGCGCTGGGTGTCGAGACAGAAAACACCTGACCGGATTGCCAGCTCCCTGGCCGCCAGGAATATGCGGTCGATCATATCCTTGTCTGAGGCAGTGCATGACATCTTATCCCAGACGATCTGGTACTTCGCCACAAGGTCCCTGACTGGCAGGATCACGTGCTGAAGGTCCCAATCAGTTTTTTGAAGAATGGGTCCCTTCTTTGCCCGTTCGGTGATGTTCAGGTAGTCATTCATGGCTCTGTCTAAACCCAGCAATGCACTCGGAGTATATCCTGCCGCAGAGTTCAATCATATCTTAAATCCTGCAGGCTTTAACTCAGGAAGAGTTATTCATCACAGATATAATTGGACCCATGTTTTCGTTTATCATCTGCAGTCTGGTCTGGTTGTGCGACTGGTTCCTGTTTTGGAGCATTGAGAATTTCAAAAAATTTGTATCTGTCATCGTCACTTACGAGAAGTTCAGACTATCCGTGATCTTCACCACCCGGAATGAGGAAAGACGCATCGTAAGGCTGATGGGATCGGTTATGACACAAACCTTCTTATCGTTGTCCAAGAAAGGATATAAACAGATGCCGGAAGGTTGGAGCAAAGGTTGCGGATCCGTCGTCGTGATGATTCGCCCGTGGATCATGGGATGCTTCAGCGCTTATGTCCGTCAGCTGCGGCTGCTTTCGGCTGTTATTGGCATCCCGTGGGTGTTTGTATATCTGGCATCTGTGATCCAGATTGAGTGGATGTCGGTCAGAATAAGCATATGGCAGCTCTTGAAGATTTTTCTGTTTCCAATCCACTTGGTCTGTTTTGCTTTGCTCATGCTGTGTTCTTTGCTGATAATCCATGTATTTAGAAATGAGCCCTGTCATGGATGGAAGATCAGCACTGCATGGCGAGGGAAATCATGAGGGTGATCTTCCTGCCCACCCTGTGGACCATCGTGCTGGATTTCATCGCCTGGGGTATATTCCAACCTGGTACTGCTGGCCTATCGATGCTGATCCCTGTGGGAAAACTGGATCCAAATAAATCTTTCTTTCGAAGTGCTTGCTGGGAGAACGAAGGTGAGATCTACCAGAGGTTATTAAACATTCGCGCCTGGAAAAGGCTGCTGCCCAGCGGCGGAGCCTGGTTGAACAAACAAGGTTTTCGGATGGATCAGATTCGCGAATTCACTCAGGATTACCTGGACCGCTGGATACGGGAAACCTGCCGGGCGGAGATCTGTCACTGGCTGGCGATCCCCCCTTCCTTGCTGTTCTTTCTTTGGAATCCTCCGACTGTGGGATGGATCATGATCGCCTATGCATTGGCATTTAATCTACCCCTGATCATTGCTCAACGCTACAATCGTCCTAAGATGCAACGGGTCCTGAAGAAGGTGCGCCGAGGAAAACTCCAGAGGCTATAAAACAAACCTCTGGCCTGTCAGGGCGGGAAATATTTTCAAATTTGGAGAGATCCCTCTCCATTTTTGGAAGATCAACTTAAAATGGCGCATGTCCCAGAAATCCGATTCATCTCGGCCAAGATCTTCCATGTGCGTGATGATCACCTGGTTTGGCGCAAAAGCCTGGAAGAAGCGGCAAAAATCGAGTATGGATGAAAAATCCTCGTCACGCGCTCTGCCTTTACCCAGCCAGAGATGGGCGACCACACCATCAACAGCGCACGAGCAGGGAATCTGCACGGGATCGAACGTGCGCACATCACCTGGAAATACCCAGCACTTTTTGGAGAATTGCGCGATATACCCTAGTTCTTGTACTCCTCCGTCCGCATGAAAGTGCCTGGACTCGAAAGGGGTGAGCGTAAGGTTATCAAACACGATCGGCTTGCCTGGTTGCGCTATGATGATTGCATCCTGGGGTAAATTGGCGATTGAGGCGATCTCATGTAGCATGAAACTTGGGATGACCCAAAGGATCGGTTTGCCTTTCAAGGCAGCGATGATGTTGTGATCCACATGATCACGATGCGCGTGGGAGAATGCGATCATCTTGACTGGCGAAAGATCTTGGGAGAAATTGGATTGGGTTTCTCCCCCAATGCGGGTGAATAAAGAAAAAGGATCGAGCGCCCAACGATATCCGGCAGTTCGCAGCAAGTAGTTGGCTGAATAGGTCAACCAGGCTGCATCTTCGACCTGGTCCGATTGCCAATCCTCAATAAGTGCTTGCCAGATTGCCGGATAGTTTTCTCTGGCGCTCCGAGATTTCACCAGAATATCGGTTTGATTGGGATCATCCGGATCAGTCAGCATAATGGATGGATATCAAATTTTCGACATCACTAATTGGGCGGTCAAACACTCCCAACCGTTCAATCTTGAGACTGGTCACCGCCGCCGCCCATTTGCCAGCTTCCCTGGGCGGCAGGGTCAGCCTTTTGGCTACATAGGAACCAACGCACGTGTCACCGCGACCACTGCGACCCTGCATGCTTTGCGAGTGAAATTTGAAATGGTGATTCTGACCTTGCGCATGAATCAAGACGCCTTCGCTGTGTGTCAGGACGATCTCTTTGACTCCCATGGATGCAAAGAATAAAGCCGCCTTTTCAATGTCCTTTTCGCCGGTGAGGTATTCCGCTTCTACTGCGTCTGATTTGAGAATATCCACAAGCCTCAGCACATCTGGCATCTGCGGCCAGGATTGATACAGCAGGTGCTGATCTTTCAAAACACGCACGAAGCCTTGCACATCAGCTGATAAGATGATATCGTTCCGCTTCCGCAGCTCTTGAAAAAACCCCAGTTCCACCTCACCACGCAGACTTGGACTGACAACAACCGCTTTCGCATTCAGCCCTTCAAGATGTTCCGCTGTGATCGTGCCTGCCGTGCTGATCACGTACAGGTTGCGTTTATCCACGTCCGCGGTCTTGTACTCGAGTGTCATGCACGTTGATTGGGGGGAGTAAACTGGATAGCAGTCGATTCCCGCGGCGCGGATTGCCGCCACCACATGATCGTCATCCTTTGAGAGTCTGGTAACGATGGCGGGAGAGATGCCCAGTTTTTTTCCGGCATTCGCTGCGTAATTCATCCCTCCACCATCAACCATTTTTGTACCTGATGGCGTAATGATCGTATCTTTTGTGTAGTTTCCAACATAGAGGATGTCGTAGCACTTTGAGTGTGTGTTCATGATCAGATTCCTAAAAGAGATTGATGATGGCCGGCAGCGCTTTTTCTATGAACCAGAATAAGCCAGCTGCCAATAGGGCAGTGGTTGGGATGGTGAGCAGCCAGGCGGTCAGGATTTCTCCTGCCACCCCCCAGCGAACCTTGTTGGCCCGTTCAGCTGCTCCAACACCCATGATGGAGGTGCTGACGACCTGTGTCGTGCTTACCGGGCCGCCGAGGAGTGATGCCGCCAGAACCACCAGGGAGGATGAGATCTGGGAGCTGAAAGCGTGGATGGGCCGGACACGATAGAATTTAGATCCCAGGGTCTTGATCAGGTTCCATCCCCCGATGGAGGTGCCGACTGCCATTGCGGAAGCACAGGCAAGGATGACCCAGGTCGGGACGATGAACTCACTGATTTGGTTGGAAATCAATAAGCCCAGGGTGATGACGCCCATGGTTTTTTGTGCGTCGTTTGTCCCATGGCTGAGGGCAAGAGCCAGCGTGGTGAAGATCTGCAGCCTCTTGTAAAGGTTGTTGATCTTGGGATGGGATTTCCAGGATAACATAAAGGCGACATTGGCGATAACCCATCCCGCTATGAAACCTATCAGCGGGGACGCAAAAAGCGCGATGACGATTTTTAAGATCCCAGGAAGCCTGAGGACGCTGAACCCCGATCTGACCACGATCGCGCCGATGAGTCCCCCGATCAAGGCGTGCATCGAGCTGCTGGGAATACCCAACCTCCAGGTGAGCACGTTCCAGATGATCGCTGCGAGCAAAGCTGCCAGCAGGACATTGAGGTTGATGTGCTGCGCATCGACAATTTCGCTGCCGATCGTTGTCGCGACAGCCACACCGAAGATCAATGGACCGATCAGACCGGCAATCGCTGCCAAAAAAAGAGCCAGCTTGGGATTCAAAGCGCGCGACGATATGGCGGTCGCAACAAGGTTGCAGGAATCCATCACACCGTTCAGGATGTTGAAAATCAAAGCCAGGATGATCAGGAAAATTACGACTATTGGCACTGCAGCGCTCCTTAATTCGTCTTTACCAGGATGTCGGCCAGGACATTGGCGGCTTCGTCTCCTCTGTCAGCGGCGTTACTCAAATGCCGGTATACCTCGCGCAGTTTCAGGATCTTGATGACTTTCTTGACTGTGTCTGTCTGTTTGAACATGTCCGCCAGTGCTTCGCGGTAAAAGTTTTCCACTTTGTTTTCGAGGGCTTTGGCACGCTGTAAATGTTCAGAGGCAACGCCGGGATGGTCCTGCAGTCTTTCGATGGCCTGCAGGATCTCTGCTGCCCCATCCCTGAGCAGGGTACAGATCTGGATCATGTACTTGGTGGGCTCGACCTTAAGGATGACAATCTCGGTCATCGTGCTGTAAGCATAATCCAGGACATCATCGATCGCGCGTGAGAGCGCAAAGATGTCCTCACGGTCATAAGGGGTGATGAAGGTACGATTGAGCTCTTCGATCAGGATCCGGCGCGATTCATCGGCTTCTTTTTCTTTGCCCTTCAACTTATCCGCGAGTTCCTTGTTGGGTTTGGCGAGATAGGCTTTGAGGATTTCCATTCCTTCCAGCGTGAGAGTGGCTTGATTTTGAAGCAGTTTAACAAACACGTTCCTTCTTTTTTTAAATATTTTGAGCATGAGTTATTCCTCCAGACAATCATAATCTAACAATGCATTGACTTCCATGCAATACTTCCAATCCGAGGCGCATTTCTTCAGATGAACAGGACATGTCAATTTCCAGCGTCGACTGCGCGTCAGCAGGAACATACTTGGAGATCATTCCGAAATCGACATCACCCGTGCCGGGAGCGCAGTGATCTTTGATTCCCTGGACATCATGAAAATGCACACCGATGATCCGTTGGGAAAAATTCTCCAGCCAGGAAGACATGCTCATTAACCCCAGGGTTTCATGAACCTGCAAATGCCCAACATCAAATTGCCACCCCACCCAGGGTTGCGGGAATTCAACCAGTATGGTTTTCATCTCTTCAAAATCCGGCAGCTCGTAGAAGTGGAAACGATTCTCAAAACCCAAGGATACTCCAGACCCCTGCGCGTGTTGAACAATATCCCGTAAGCTCCGCAGTGTCGCATCGAAGAATGGTTTACTGCGTTCAGCCCGATCCTTGATCGCCGCTTTGCGGTTTTTTTCATACTCAGCGGAACCTTTCAAGCCCTGGTTGTACAAAGCCCTCAGCGAGTCATCCAGAGAATGGTCTCCGGTGATGTGCCCTGGATGGAACACAACGGACCTGGCCCTGAGCTGAAACGCGTGATCGATTGTGCGCTTGGCGATATCCACTCCTTTTTGGCGGCGTGTTTCATCCTGCGCACTCACGACAAGATCCTGCTGCTCCTGGACTTTGAAAGGCATAAACGCCGGGCAGGGGTCGTGTAAGGTCCCGATGTGAAACCTGTCCAGAGGGAGAGAATCGAACACCTCGGAAGGGATGTGGTGATTCAGCTCGAATCGGGCGAACCCCAGCGATCTACCGCGGCTAAAGAATGTTTCGCTGGAATCCTTTTCCTGGTCCCACCACATGGTTGATAGTGCCGCATCATAAAGAAACGGAAATGCGATATCTGGTATTTCAACCCCTGTTTGATCCGCCATCTCTGGAAAAAGGCTCAGAAGTTCTTCGATATTCCCGATGACTTCATCTGCTTTCATGGGGCAAGCTTCTGCCTCAGTTGTGGAGCTCTCGTTGCGCAGAAGAATGACCCGGGCGAATCCAGCTTCCCGGGAACCCACCACGTCGCGGGTGGGGCGATCGCCGACGAAGGCGCATTCCTGAGGGCTTGCCCCGCATTGTCGCGCGGCGGTGATGAAAATGGATGGATGTGGTTTCCTTTTACCGAAGGCTGCAGAGTGGAGGTTGGTTGTAAAGCATTTCGCGACGCCTGCCTCAACCAGATAATGGGGAGAGGTGTGGCTAACTGTACCGAGTCGGTAACCCCGCCTTGAAAGCTCCTGGATTGTAGCGATCGTTTTCCGGGTAATCCATCTTTTCCCTCGTGATTCGCTCCACATTTTTTGAAGCAGTTCTGCATTATCATTGATGAACCCTCGGGGAAGATCAGGGAGATAATACTCCCCCCAGCGCTCAACCGGGGAAAGTTCAATGAAAGTTCTTTGCCTCCAGGACCGATACTGTCCCTCTCCTTTCGAGATCTTATCGATCAGTTCCTGCGGGGTGAGATCGACATCGAGAAGCTGTGCCATCCTGTTGATGATCTTGTCGTCACGGTATCCATGATTTTGCTTATGCACCAGTGTTCCACCAATATCAAAAAGGATTGCTTTGATTTTGTTTGCCATTCTCATTGATCTTTCATGCTAGGATTCTGTCAACGCAGCCGCACGAAACAAGATGTTCCATACCGGCTGCCAGGTCTTCAGCTGTAGCCTCAGGGCAGACCTCGAGTGTCCTAAGCGCGTGGGATGGCAACAAGGAGGCAAGTGCATGAAAATTGATCTCCCCTTTGCCAGGGACCTGATGATCCGTGATTCCTGTCACATCGTGCAGGTGAACTCCAATCATCCTGTCAGAGAACCTTCGCAGCCATTCGGTGTGCTCAACCAATCCCAGCACCTGCAGGGCGTGGGCGTGTCCCGTGTCATATTGAAAGCCGTACCAATCCTCATCGGTTTGATCCAACATGAGCTGCATTTCGTCTGGAAGCGGGATATCGTAATAGCGGTAGCGGTTCTCCAGCGCGAGATTGATCTCAAAACCTCGGGCAAAATCAATGATCTGCTTCATACTCATCAAAACCTGGTTCAGATGTGGTTCTACCCGTTTCTTTCGATCGGCGATTAATCTCTCCTTGAGGGTATCGAACTTGTCCTGGTTGAATGAACCTGATTGGTACATTTTCCGTAAATCTTCTTCCAGGCTCCTGTCGCAGCGAATGGAGCCTGCATGGATGACGACCGAGCGTGAGCCGAGTCTGGAAGCCCATTCAATTGTTCGTTTGATCAAATCGATGCTCTCACCCCGCAGCGACTCATCCATGCTTGAGATCATGATGTCACGTTTTTTCATCTCTTCATAGGTGTATTTTGCCGGGCAGGGATCGTGCACTGTCGAAATAAAACAGCGCTTCCTGTCCCATTGGTTGAATAATCCTGGCGTGACCTTATGGTTCAACTCAAAGCGGGGAAAGCCAATTCTCCTGGCCGCGGTGAAAGTTTCGGCAAATGGCATTATTTGATCCACGCCCCACATGGTCGAAAGCGCGGCATCATACACAAAGGTGACGCGCGGGGTCTCTTGCTGCAGCGTGATCTTCTTCGCCGGCTGGTGAAAGATATCCAGCAGGTCTTTGAGCTGACAGATTCTGTGATCGGGTTCCAACTCAGTGATGTTGTCCTTGAGGGCTTCATCGTCTGGATCGAATTCATCCTCAATGTAACCTTCCACATTGATGATGATGACCTTGGCAAATCCGGCCTGACGCGCGCCGACCAGATCGCGCGTTTGATTGTCTCCAACATATGCACAGTGCTCAGGCAGAACTCCCAGATCACGCGCGGCTGCCAGGAACAGTGAGGGGTGCGGTTTTCGTTTGCCAAAGGTCGTGGACAGGATCACCGTTTCAAAGAGATCACTGATGCCATTTTCTTCCAAAAGCTGTGGCGCTTCAACTGATGAGGTCGTGTTGCTGATGATCCCCAGCCTGTAGCCCATTTGCGCCAGCCTGAGTACGGTTTCAACCGCGTCGGGTAGAATGCAGCGTGTGCGAGATTCTCGCCAGAGCTGGTTGAGTTCAACAGCGTGATCTTTTACAAATTCTGCGGGATGTTCGGGTAGGATGTATTTTGACCACAGCTCAGCTTCCGTTACCTCCAGCAGGGTTTTTTGGCACCAATGGCGGTATTTTCTTTCCCGGGAACGGATCTCGGACATGAACGCTTCCGGTTTTCGCCTATCACCGATGAGCAGCTGAATACGCCTGATGTGGTCAAGATTCCTGCCGTTGACCTTCCGGGTCACCCGCAGGGTGCCTCCCACGTCGAAAAAAATGGCTTGAATGATCGTTTCCATGGCTTTACCTGATTTCGATCTCCAAAATGTGCAGTTGCGCAAGATCGGAAAAATGGTCTAAATAAAAATCAGCTTTTGCGTCGTCCTCAAAATTGAAAGCCACTGTGTGCATACCGACTGCCTTCGCGCCATCCAGCTCGGTTTTCTTGTGGCCAACGAAAACAGCCTGGTTAGCGTCCACGCCGGTCTGTTTCAACGCTTTTTCGTACATATCCGGAGAAGGCTTTCGTACGCCGATCTCTTTCGAACTGATTACCGTGTCCCACACGCGCCCAAAGCCGTACTCGTCGAACCATTTCAATTTCCTGGAAAAGGTGAACGCGGTATCGGTGATGATTCCCAAAATGAATCCGTTTGCCTTGAGGTTTTTAATTGTTTCAGGAACACCCGCAATGATCTCGACCGTGTTGTCATCAAGGCTCATGGCATTGATGCCTTCTCTGATCTCGTCCGGAGAGTCAAAGCCATAAAGCTTAATGATCTTTTCATAGTAGTCATGTCGTTTAATTTTTCCGGAGAACGCGAGATCCTTCAGCTGTTTGCTTTTGGCCTCAAAGTCTGGAGGCTTATTCAAAGTTTTTCCGTTGAGGAATTCCTTGAAATGCAGGGATTTATTCGGACGGTGGTACATGATATCACCCGCGTCAAAGAACAGGGCTTTGATGCGCTTGTTCTGTCGAGGATGGATGCTTTTCCTGTCCCGAGCGAGTTCATGCTCGATCATCGGGAGCAGCTCACCGAGATTGTGGATGACCGCATCGGGGGTGGCCCCGGTATCGTCTTCACCATTGTCGAATTCATGTTTGATCTGCACAGCGCAGCGATACCCGGCCAGCCGCGCGCCTAAAATATCTCGGTTGATCTTATCTCCCACGTACGCGCAGGAACCGGTAGGAAGGTCTGCCAATCTTGCGGCGTAGTAGAAAATCGAGGGATCAGGTTTCCTCCGTCCGTATTCGCTTGAAAGCACGATCGGATTGAAATAATCAGCAATACCGTACTCGCGAAGATTGAAAGGCACTTGTTTACGGCTTTGTGTATTGCTGATTAGCCCAATCCTCAATCCTAGATTCTGGATGCTTTCCAGGACCTGGGGGGCCTCTGGCCGCAGCGCCCGGATGTACAAGCGTGTTTCATAGAGGAAAGCCAATTCTTCTTCGATGGGCACTAGTCGTTCGGGACCAATCCTGTTCCCCTCCAAGAAAAATTGTGACCAGATTTCGGAAGGTTTCAGCTCGACATTTGATTCACGATTCCAGCTCAGGTATTTACCAGCACCGGTTGTGATCATGTCGACCAGGCGCTCGTCGTCTGCCGAGAGGGAAACACCCACCTTGCTCAGGCATTCTCTGATCAGAGGAATGTTTGTCAAGCGGTGCTCTCGAGTGTAGTGATAGGTGTCCAGTGTTCCACCCATATCGAACAAGATGGCTTGTAACTTCATCAGGTGCTCCTAATAGATCGATTTGATTGCTGTTGACAATACTGCCCGCCTTTTTATCAGGCACGAGCCAGTTTTGACTCGTGCCTGATGTGTCATGCTTCGATGCAGGATCAGTGATGTTTTAGCTTATTGACTTAGGTTGATCAGATACATGTCGCGTGCTTCGATCATATGATCATACGCGTACTGCTCAGCGATGAACCAGGTGATCTCGAATATTTCCTCCAGTGTCATCATTCCTTCGGGGACTTCATAGGTTGTGTCAGGGAAGAAAGTGCCGAATTTCGACCATGGATCCCGTCCTTCTTCACTTGTGATGAATTTGATCCACAGCTTTGCGGCATTGGGGTGAGGAGCCTGGTTGATGATCCCCAGATAGCTCTGGGACTGGATTCCGGTGATGGGGTTCAGACCCCAGCAACCGTCGAAAGCCAGCAGGCCTTCCTGGACATCCGCCATATTGGAGTAGGAAGTGAAAGCCATGAAGCTCTCGGTCATCCCGGGCGTGGCGAAGGCTGAGTCGACCTCATCACCGCCCGGTTGAGGGATAGGACCGTTCTGGGCAAAGCGTTTCAACCATAACCACCCGGCATCGGGTGTATCCTCATCCAGTACGGGATCGCTCCCAAAATAATCAACATAAGCGGCTTCGAGTTCCTCAGCATGATACGCAATGGTGATGAGTTTGCTGAGCGTTGAGGCATCGGCAAGCGGATCCTCGATAAAGAATTTGGCATTCCACTCGGGCTCGGTTAATTCCCAGATGTTGCTGATGGGGCACTCGTCATTCAGCTCACTGTTGTACGCGAAGATACTGGTCCCGAATCGGCTCATGAGCAACGGGTAGGTATACTCTTCAGGTGTAACGGCTGCCGTGCTGTCAGGAACGAAACGCCAGACATAGTTCTTGGGGAGGACAGAGCCTACAAGTTCGGCCCCACCGCTGCTGAACCACACGTCGCCCGTGAATGCGCCTGCTTTCTGCTCTTCGATCGTCTTCAAAAGGACGTCATCGCCTCCGAGGTCATAAGCCTCGACGGAAATCCCAGGGTACACTTCCATGAAAGCCTCAGCAGCCTTCTCTACCTTGGACGAGTTGGCATAAACCACGACCTTTCCTTCAGCAATTGCTGCTGTTTCAATGGCAGCCCAGTCCTGGGTATCGGTGTAGTATTCACCCAGCTGGTTGGCCTGCAGCCACTCCTGCTGGGGAGTCAACACCTCGGTTGTGTCTCCAGCTGTTTCAGTCGTGCCAGCGTTACTTGCGCACGCGGCAAGCATGCTGATGATCACAACAAACAATGCAACTCTCAAAATTTTTTTCATCTAACTTCCTCCATTAAGATATGTAAAGATATGTTACGTCACCTTTTATACAACCGACAGAATTGATTCACTCTTATCCAATAGCCTCCTTTCGATCCTAGCAACAAATCCGAATGGCTCATTATTCCGTGATCAGGTCACCGGTTTCTTTGTCGTAGAGATTGTTGCAGTCTTTAGTGAATGTAAGCCAGATTGTTTGATCCATTTTCACCTTGCTCACGCCGCTTTCTCTGACCGTGAGCTCGGTATCACCTTTTCTGGCGATGATGGTTGTATCCGCGCCCGATGGCAGGACCGAATAAGCCGAGAATTCAACCCCATCCTTTTCGTTCCTGGTGCTGATGCCGATGTCCTCAGGGCGGATACCCACCACGACATCTCCAGTTTTGTTGTATGTCCTGACCGGGACATTGAATTTGCCGATATCCACGCAGTCCTTTCCCGCAACCCAACCCGGCATCAGGTTCACCTTTGGATTGCCGATGAAATCAGCCACGAATAGATTTGCCGGAGCATGGTAAATGATATCCGGGGTGTCATTCTGCTGGATGACTCCTTCTTTCATGACAGCTATCTTCGTCGACATGGTCATGGCTTCAATTTGATCATGGGTCACGTAGAGGGTCGTCGCGCCTGAATCATGGTGCAAGCGCTTCAATTCCGTGCGCATATCCATTCGCAGGCGTGCGTCCAGGTTCGACAAGGGCTCGTCCATCAGGAACACGCTTGGCCGGTAGGCAAGCATGCGTGCCAAAGCGATGCGCTGCTGCTGACCGCCGCTCATCTCTCGGGGGTATCGATTTTCATATCCAGACATCTGAACCTCGGCCAGGGAATCCATGACGCGCTGTTTTTTATCTTCATCAGGTATTTTTAACATATCCAGCGCAAAGGTGATATTTTTAAAGACTGTCATGTGCGGCCACAACGCGTAGTTCTGGAAAACCATGCCCAGCTCTCTTTTACCAGGTGGCATCGAAATCCCCTGCTTGCGCGAGAAGATCAATTTGTCGCCAATGTAGATCTCCCCGTCGTCCGGATCTTCAAGTCCTGCAATACAGCGCAGTAGGGTGGTCTTTCCGCATCCAGAGGGACCCAGAAGAGTGAGGAAGGTGCGCGGTTCGATGGTCAGGCTGACATCGTTTACTGCAATGACGTTGCCGAATTTCTTAGTTAGATTCTTGATGGTGATAGGTGTATCCATGTGTTCCTCTCTTTCACATTCCCAGGCCTTTTTTCAAACTTCCGCCGCGGAATCGACTAATGATGAAATTTCCAATCAGCACGATGACGATTAACAGGATGATGACCGCGTTAGCCTGCTGCTCATTGCCATTCTCGACATAGCGCATTGTCATGCTTGCCAGGACCGCAGTGGTAGGCGTGACAAGCAGGATGATCAGCGATAGTTCACGCATCGTGGTGATGAAAGTCAAAAGAAAACCTGAAACAAACCCGGTGCTGGTCAGTGGAAAAATGATGCGTTTAAAGCGCTGCCACGCTCCTGCTCCCGCGATGGCAGCAGCTTCTTCCAGCTCTTTACCTACCTGCATCATTGCTGAGACACCGCTACGCGATGAGTAGGGAATGTGTTTTGCCACCGAAACGACTACCAGCAGGGCAAAGGTGCCGTAGAGTGCAGGTATGGGTCCGAAAGGTTTGGTGAACATGGAAATATACACTGCGCCAAAAGCGATGCCCGGGATCACGTAAGGAATGAACGCCAGCTGTTCGGTGATCTTGGCAAGCCGGGTTCCCCGCCCCTTGACGATGGCGTACCCCAGGATGATACCCAGCAAGGCCGTAAAAAATGCGGTGAATGCAGATAACCTGATGGAATTCCAGGCTCCCTGCCAGATCCGCTTGTTCAAGAGGATCCCTGGCTCGCCGCTGTTGATGGACAGGTCGCTTTTACCGATCCAGTGCGCCAGGGTGAAATTGGACAGGCTGTAATCACCCGAGCGAAGCATGAAGGTGCTGTAGATCAAAATAGCTAAGGGTAGAACAGCGATGATAAACTGCACGATGACGACAAAGGTGAGGATGATGCCCTTGAAGTTGCGCAGTTTCGTCTTTTTGGACATGAAACCGCGGCCGCCGATGGTCTCGTAGCTCTTCCTTGTGCCCACCAGTTTCTGGTTAAGCAGGATATTCACCATGGCGAACATGATCAGGACGATCGCAGTGACAAAAGCGTCTCCGTAATTCCCATTGGTGGTGTTTGACCTGAGCATGGTTGAAAGCGTGTAATAATACACCGGCATGCCCAGGATATTCGGGCCGCCAAATGTTCCCATGGTTTTTGAAAAGGTCATGATAAAACCCGAGGCGATGGCAGGCGCGACAAGCGGGAAGGTGATCTTACGCATGATACGCCATCGACCCGCGCCTGCCAGTTCGCCTGCTTCTTCCAAGGAGGAGTCAATGGAGAGAAGCGCTGCGGACACGAACAGGAAGAAGAACGTGTAGTAATGCAGCGCGCTGCTGATGATGATCGGCAGGGCTCCGTAGGATACCCACACGGGCGGCGCGGATCCTGTAAGAAACTCCATGAAGCCCGGGGTGCCTCCGCTGAGTGCGGTGCTTTTGAAAAGTGTTTTCCAGGCCATGGCAATCGTCCAGGATGGCATGATGTACGGTACGGTTGCAAGGATATTGATCGCGCCCCGACCGGGGATATCGGTGCGGACGACCAGCCATGCCATCAAGCCGCCGATGACGAGCGCCAAACCGGTTGCTCCTAAGGATATTGTGAGTGAATGCAAAAGCGGTTCAAAGGTCATCAGCTTACCGATTTGGCCAGAGAGCATTCTGACCCAGTGGTAGACTGTGAAATCACCGATTTCCGCGTCATGAATTACCCGCAGGTCGATCTCTGAAACAGTAAAGGTAGTGACCAGCATTCGGTATAGCGGAATGACGACCATGTAGAACATGACCAGGAGCATGATAAGGGAGAGGACCACGTGGGGTTTCGTCAGCCAGCGGAAGAATCGTCGCAGTATCGGCATCACGCTGTTAGGTCTTTGTTGTGACGTGCCTGCATTTATTGCCATTTAGATTCAATTCCTTTCAAAAAAGTGATTTATCACATTTGTCTTCACGGGGTGTCCTGCGAGTTGAACAGGCTTAACTGTCTGCGTAATGTGTCGAGCTTATCGAGAACTGGAATGATCTTCTCCTGGTCCACGCTTGCCAGGGAAAGAAGGAGCGCGTTGATTACAGTCATCGGCACCACCAGCGAGTGGAACTCCCCGACCGGTCCGCGCCGGGCTGCCAGGATGATATCCACCTTATCTTCAAGTATTGCGTCCAGCGTGTCAGTGAGCATGATGATTTTGCATCCAATTTGATTGCAGTAATCGAGGATAAGTTTGAGCGCAGGATTTTGGTCGAAAAAACAGATGACGAACATGACATCGCTTGCGCTCAGTTTCAGCAGGGATTCAAGAACCTCGCGTCCGGAGCTGGTGAGGGGGATGACATCCTTACCGAAACGGCGCAGACGCAATTCCATCAGGTTAACCAGCGATATGGATGGTCCCAGACCAAATACGAATATCCTGTGATGTTTTCGCATCAATTCCACGGCTTTTTTGATTTGCGCACGGTTGATGGATCCAAGCGCCTGTGTCAGGTAATCGATCTCTGTCGCGGTCAGGCGCTCCAGGATATCCCCCGCCTCTTTGAGGTCGTCCAGTCTGCCCTGCAGCCGGGATGAATGAGTGACCCTGCGCCTGAAGTTCTCCTGGAGGACCGCCCTCATCGCTGGATAGCTATTAAAGCCCAGCGTTCGCGCAAAGCGCACCAGCGTGGCTTCACTCAGCTCCAGGGTTTGTGCGATCTCCCCGGCTGAAAGAAATGCAGCTTCATCCTGGTTTTGGCGCAGGAAATTGGCGATCGCCTTTTCACTTTTCGTTAAATTGGAATAATGATCACTGATGATCTGGCTGAATTCAAGCTCGTTGATCGTAATATCATTGCTGGTCATGACATCTCCTTGGATCATAAAAGTTGATGAAAGCAACAATATTCAAAGTAATGAAACAAACCTTACATTTGAAATAGTATATGACATTTAATAAATTTATGCAAGTTAAATTGCATAATAGATTACAAATGATCCTGCGCTCGTTGCCTCAGCTTGATAGTTTTTTTTGGATTTCGGGTGATGCCCAAAACTGGGCTTGGGTGGTATCCACGACGAGATCACTCATCTCGATCTGGGGAATATATGCGCTTTCTGCCATCAGGTACTGTTCCCTGAAATAGCGGTTGAGAAAGTAATAGAGGTCATATTTCTTGCGGTAGTCCATATCCCGGCGCCATTTGCGCTTCATTCGGACCGGGTCATCCGTCAGGTACACGATCTTAATGCCGATCAGATTCGCAATTTCTTCCAGCAGGAACGGAAAATTCCCTTCGATGAAGACGGTGTCGGCAGGTTCAATTGTGAGAAGAGAGCATCCCTCTCTTGGTCTGCCATCCAGATCATGGCTGGATGTGGCAAGGATAAAATCATAACGCGGGGTGCGGATCGTCTTTCCCGCGCAGATATCCCGGAGGCATTGCATGAAAATCTCATAGTGCAGCGCTTCCTTTCCCATTGAATCGATGCCGTGTTGTTCGCGGTAGTCACGATCAGTCAAGAAATGGTCCATCTCGATTCCAGCAACACTTCGACCGGCGTGTGTGAGCGTGTTTCTCAGGCGGGAAACGATCTCGGTCTTTCCGGCAGCGGTAGGTCCGGCGATGGCGATCAAAATAGGTGTGCCCTGAAGATCAACCAGTTTCATGATTGACTCAATGAAAAACTGGTCGATCTCTTCATTGGCTTTTCGGAATGCTTTGTAACCGATGGCCTGTTCTTTTTCGAATTGCTGCTGTTTTGGCTCGAAGCAGCGAAAGGGTGATCCGCCCAGGTGCGCTTTCGCTTGCTCTGTGAAGTAAGTGGTGCGGTGCAGAAAATAGAATCCCCTGATGTCGAAATAAAAATGATTGCGGATCCAATCAAGGGGGTATTCATGGTTGACCAGTCCAACAAACAGCTCGCGCGTGAGGTTCGCGATCTGCAGGTCCAGGATGGTTTTTTGACACGATCTTGGACTCACCTGGATGGATTCATAGAAACGGCGTTCATTGACCTCGAGCTCCAATTTATCTAACGGAGGTGTTGATTGGGATGCCCAGCCTTTTTCCGGAACGAGGTTCTCAAGTGCGTACTCGAATTCATACAGTTCAAGCTCTTCCAGTCCGGAGTTGACCTGTTGCATGATACTGAATAATTGTCTGGCGAACGATTTTTCATCAGGTAGGCTCAAGCTCATCATCCATTTCTCCTTGTGTGCACAGTTTTACGCCCCATATTTAGCCACCCGACCGGCGTTGGCCAGGACAAGCAGCATGACGTTCTTGGCGGGTATGATACCGAGACTGCCTCTGGCGCAGGCTTTTTCGCCAAACTCGCTGATTGCGTCAGCCCTCACGAAGCGTGAAGAAAGAAGCAGCGGAACCGGATGCCAGCTGTGAGACTGCATGATGGCTGGTGAGGAGTGATCGCCCGTGACGACGAGCACATCCGGACCCAGGGTGAGCAGGCGGGGCAGAAGGGAGTCGAACTCTTCAATCGCCTTGACCTTACCGTCGAAATCTCCATTCTCACCGCAGGTGTCCGTTTTTTTGAAGTGCAGGTAGAAAAAATCATGGTCGTTCCAGTGTTTTTCAAGCGAGGAAAATTCGTCCGCCAGGGTGGATCCCTGCACATCCAGCACTTTCATGCCCACCAGCCTGGCCACACCACGGTACATCCCGTTCACGGCCACAGCCGCGGCGTTCAACAGGTATTTATCCGGAAACGTGGGCACGCTGGGAAACTTGGAGAAACCTCGCAGCATGATCATGTTCGCGGGGGATTGGTCCGCCAGGATCGTGCGCGCTTGCTGGATGAAAGAGTTGATCGCGCGGGCCGTCTTCTCTGACATCGAATCCCGGGATTCTGCTGCCCGAGTGGCGACGCCGAGTTTCAAGGGATCCGTGTCGGTGACATTGGCTCCGAAACCCGCTGCGCGCAGTATAAAGGCAAAGCGGTGTTCCTTGACTGCCTCGATGAATATCTCGGCTCCTTCCACCTTTATATTGCGGAGTTGTTCAACCAGGTGCTGACTTTGGCGAGTTGCCAGACGACCAGCCCGGCGATCGGTCAGTATACCTTGCTCATCCACTGAGCAGAAATTTCCCCGGGCGGCGATGTCATCCGGGCCCAGCTCAAAATCGACGCCCAGCGCTTCGAGTACACCGCGACCGATCTCGTATTCCAAGGGATCGTAGCCAAAAATGGCCAGATGCCCGGGGCCGCTGCCTGTAATGATACCGGGGCTGATGGGCAGGGACAAACCCAGGGCGGATCCAAATGCCAGGGAGTCCAGGTTAGGCGTAAATGCGGTCTCCAGCTCTGTCAGTCCACCAGGTTTTCGGGGAAGACCGCCCAGCCCATCCAGGATGACCATGGCGATCTTTGAATCAGACTTTTGAACCTGCCTGAGAAAAAAGGTTTCGCTCATGCATCCTCCTGGTCTCCGCGGCGGGTTGCTGGATCCTCACGGTCAGCCGCGATTAAGACTTGAATGGCGGGGGTGATCCACAGCTCGGCGCGGGTCGTGTCGGCAAGGAAATCGCAAACTCGCAGCATCGGTCGAATGATCTCCGCAGCACGCAGGTGCTGCGTCCGAAAGAAGCGGTTGCAAAAATACACCGGTTCGTATTTTTTTCGCAGATCGATGTCCCTGTGCCATTTCCTTTTGAGCCGGATCGGGTCATCCGCCAGATAAACAATTTTGATCCCCGCAAGCGCGGCAATCTCGGGAATGTGCATGGGGAAATTCCCCTCCAGAAAGATGACCTCCGCGGGATCAATCTGCAGCAAAGTGCTGCCCTTCCTGTGTGCTCCAGCCAGGTTGTGGCTGGAGCGCTTTTTCAAAAAATCATAACTGGGGATCGACACGGTTTTCCCCGCTTTCAGCTGCGTGATGGCGTTCTTGAACAGTTCGAAATGGATCATATCCTGGCTCAGTGCCATCCCATCGCGGTATTCTCCGTCCTTGAGAAAGTTGTCCAATTCGATCGAGGTAAAGGTTTTCCCCAGCCTTTGAATCTCAACTCGCAGCCTCTGCGTGATCTCGGTTTTTCCAGCGCCAGAGGGCCCAATCAGACTGAAGACAATCCGATTGGAGCTGGCTTGAATGATGGTTATCAGAAGATTGATCAAAGCGGTATCAATTTCCCGGTTCGCTTCTCTGAGGTCCTTGTAGCCGATCTCGTGTTCTCTTAGGAGATCAGTCTGCCGTGAAGTGAAGCTAAGGTAAGGTTTCCCTGACAGGCGATGTTGGATCTCGGGAGAATGATACTGCGTGCGGATAAAAAACAGGAACGCGCGGACATCGAAATAAAAATGCAGGTCGACCCAATCCAGTGGAAAGCAACCGTTGACGATGCCCGTGAAGAGCGTGCGGGTCAGACTGATGACGGCATCATCGAGAATCACCTTGCCGTTTTTGAGAGGTTTTAGCTGTATGCGGGTGAAGTAATCTTCCTGGTGGATTCTTTCGAGAAGAACATCCATCCCTTCTGGATGAATCGTTCCCCATCCTTCGGTGGGGGTGAGGTTATCCAGCGCGTAACAAAATTCGTACAATTCCAGGTTCTCTATGGCTGGGTCCAACATGGACATCCTGCCATACAATGCTTCGGAAAAACGCAGTGCATCATTCAAAATCGCGGTGTCCATGATTTTTCTTTAATTGTACCGTTCGCCCCTGCCTTGGACCATTGCTTCGTACGCGCGCTTGATCTTGGGGTAATTCCCGTCCCGATCGAGAGCGATACCCCTCCCTACACCCGAGACGATCTGGCCGGCACCAATCTCAGCCATAGCACTTTCAAGTTTCACTAACAGGTGCGGGGCGCTTCCAGGCTCAGTGCTTCTTCCATCAAAAATGAGATGGAGATAGATTTCGTTCAGACCTTTCTCTTTGGCAATTTTTAGCAGCGCCAGGGGATATTCGATCGAACCGTGCGAGCTCTTCTCGGTCAGAAGCCCGATTAGGTGGAGGGCTCTTTTTCTTTCGATTGCGCCAGCAATCGATTCATGGAAAACACGGTTGCTGAAAAAGGATCCATCCCGCATGGCTATTTCGAGCCGCACGTCATCCTGGAGAACGATCCTGCCCGCGCCAATGTTCGTATGACCCGCCTCCGAATTCCCGGCTTTGCCTTGCCGCAGTCCCACATCCTCGCCCGAGGCGTTTAAGGCAGAGTGAGTGTATTTGCGCAGCATAGAATCCCAAAATGGCGTATTGGCCAGATGAATCGGATTAGTTTGATCGTCTTTTCCGATTCCCCATCCATCCAGGATGATCAGGAGCACTTTTCTTCGCGATCCCCAGGTGTG
Source organism: uncultured Anaerolineaceae bacterium (assembly GCA_964498605.1). Taxonomy (GTDB): domain Bacteria; phylum Chloroflexota; class Anaerolineae; order Anaerolineales; family Anaerolineaceae; genus JBGQAS01. Next base: position 25,308 of record CAZCHK010000031.1, read on the forward strand.
ATCTGCGACCAGATCGTGTCCGGTCATCTCAGCGGGATGGGTGATCCCTAGGATGTTGAGAACCGTCGGAGCGATGTCCCCGAGTCGGCCGTTTGATAGGGGCAGTGGATCACTGCGACGCGGATCGATGGCAATAAACGGAACTAGGTTGGAGGTGTGCGCAACGTGCGGATTGCCCTCGGCGGTGATCATCTCCTCCAGGTTTCCGTGGTCCGCGGTGACGAGGACCGCGTAATCCGCGCTTAGGGCTTGGTGGATCACGGTTTGCAAATGGGTGTCGATTACTTCAGCGCAGTGGATCTTGGCCTGATGATTGGCGGTGTGCCCGATCACGTCTCCGTTGGCAAAATTGGTGACAATAAGGTTAAATCCGCTGTCGATAGCCTTGACGACTTCACGAGAGACCTCGGGCAGGCTCAATTCCGGGACCTCATCAAAAGGAATTCCTTTTGGCGAGGGGATCTTCTTGTCCACTTCGCCTGGGAAAGCTTGATGATTGCCACCATTAAGGAAAAAAGTGACGTGCGCGTATTTCTCCGACTCGGCGCAATGGAATTGTGTCAAGCCTACCTGGCTGACAACTTCCCCCAATGTGCATCTGAGCATGGAAGGGGCAAAAGCAACCGCCAGATCCTTGAATTTTTCGTGGTAGAGGGTCAGGATCACAAAATCCAGGTCCTGGATGCGATCTCTTTTAAAATGTGGAAAATCTGGGTCAGTGAAAGCCTCGGTCAGTTCGATTTCGCGTTCCCCCCTCCTGCAACAAAAGATGACCGTGTCACCGCGCTGGATGAGGCCGATGGGTCGATCTGCGGCATCCACGTGAACCAGGGGCTCCATGGAATAATCCGTCTGACCCGCCTGGTAGGCTCTTTCGACCGCCCTGGCGAGTGGTTTCCCGCCGTGTTCTGAATGGGGGAGTGGTTGATTTTTACCTTGCTTATGCCCTGGCATCATGCTGTTCTCCTGGGAGGTTGCTCCGGCTCAAAACCTGTAAGATTACAGCGGGGAACTTGGGGAAATAAGCTCAGCAGATCCGTGAATTGATGGATGAACGCGTCTGGCCTGTTCTCGTCCGTCACATCAGCCTGCGCAAGATCCGCAGAGCTGATCATGATAACCGCCATGCCAAATCCAGCGACGCGCGCCCCTGATACATCGCGCTTCAGATTATCTCCGACATAAGCGCATTCACTGGGCGGAACCTGGGCGGTCCGGGCTGCTTCGTGATATATGGCAGGATCAGGCTTTCTGATACCGAACACCGAGGAAAGTACAACAGATTTAAAGTACCCCGCCAGTTGATCTGCCTGGAGCCAGTCGGGTATTTCACGGGACGTGATCACATTGGAGATGATCCCCAGCGTGTATCCGCGCGCAAAGAGCTGGCGGATTACCTCCGCACCATTTTCAACCACAACCCTCAAACCCATGGTCTGCCTGTATTGATAGGTCAACTCCACACCCAGAGGCGCGACCTTTTCAGGCTGCAGATCGGGGGCAAGCCAGCGAGTCCATAAATCCGATTCAGGTGCTTCTTTAAGATTTGCAAAAGCCCACTTGCGGTAGGTCTTGTAGCGTTCGTCCAGCTTCAGGCAGTACTCTGTTGGGTCTTCGCTTATTCCAAGCAGGTCGACGATCTTTTTCCTGGCTTTGGATTGATAGACCTCATTGTGGGTCAGGATGCGCAGCGTGTTGCCGATATCTAGAAAAATTGCCTGGATGGTCTTTTCCATTAGTTAGCCTCGCTATTTGCGGGATGGAAAAATTTCTAGCAGTTCAGACATGCTGGTGATCGTGTGGTCCGGTTTGATATCTACCGTGGGAGGCTCTTTGGCCAGTGTGGCAGGCTCTTCCAAAAGGATCATCATGCCGTATCCAGACGAGCGCGTTCCTTCCACGTCGCGAACAGGGTTGTCTCCCACGTAGGCGCAATTTTCTGGTGGTACTTCCATTTCCTTGGCGGCCAGCAAATAGATTCCTGGATTGGGCTTCCGAATACCAACCTTCGATGACAGGATCACGGTTTTAAAATAACCGGTGACGCCTTCAGCTTCCATCCAGTCGGGGATCTCGGTTTCAGTGATCGTGTTGGCGATGATCCCGAGAAGATATCCCCGCCGAGCAAGCTCAACGATGGTTCGCTTGACATCCGGGCGGGGAACCCTGCGCCCATCGTGATCCCGCCACAATCGCGTCAGCTTTCCTGAAATAGGCGCGATCCTGTCGGCGGGGAAGGCGGGTAACAGCCACTTGGTCCACAGTTCCTTCTCAGACGCCTCGATGAGCGTTTCTTTGGATTGCCTTCGATAGGCTTTCCAATTCGTCTCAAGTTCTTCAAAAAATACCTCAGGGGAACCCTGTGCTCCGACCAGGTGAAAAAGCTGTTCCTTTGCCTGGGCCTGAAACGCTTCGTCCTCCACGACAATCCGCAGCGTATTGCCGACATCCAGAAGTACAGCTTTGATTTCCGCTTTCATGATTCCTCCATTATCAATTGATGAAATGCCTGTTTAAAAATCATTCTTGGTATATTTTACGACAAAATAATAAAAAATGAAAGAAATCTTGCAAAAAACTATTGACTTTTCTCTCACTTGTATGTACACTAGGCATGCTTGCACACGTGTGCAAAAAGGCGTATATGGTAATCACCATCAAGGACATCGCAAGAAAGCTGGGCGTTTCTCACTCGACGGTTTCGCGCGCGTTGAGTGGTAACCACCTTATTTCCA
>CAZCHK010000032.1:0-26325 GCA_964498605.1 uncultured Anaerolineaceae bacterium
TGAATATTCTGAGATTCTTGAATGATATTTATCGCCAATTCTTTTTCCCCCTGACTCAGCAACTGTGAGGCAAGCTGATTCAACCTTTGAGAAGCTTTTTTGGGTAAGTTTGCCCTCACTTCCTGTCTGGCTTTTTCTTGCATTCTGTAAAGAGTGAGTTTTGAAATTGCATTAACCATTGAGTTGGGAGGTGCTTGTTTATTTTGTTTCAATGAAACTGAAATATCTGGATTTAGCGCTAACCTCATTTTCTTTACTTCAAAATTTGGTGTATTAAAAATTAATTTTCCGAAAAATAATGGGCAATTCTTAATATTTGTTTGAATCCGTTTTATGATCAGCTCAAAGATGATGATCAAACGCGAATTATCATTTATACTGCCAAGCCGTATCGGGGGTTCCATGAATAATGGTGAAGCGTCTGGAGAAATTCTAAAACAATAATTAATTTTTGCAAACTCAGAAGTTATTAATTCCAGCTGTATGCTGTCCGCAAAAAAGCCTGAGCTTTTATTAATGATTTCGTGAAAGAAGTGGGTCAGCTGATCAGTGTTTTCAGCAAATTCTGCCACACCTCCACTTATCTCAGTGAGCTTATCCAAAAAGCTGTCATTCCATTCATTTCCGAAACCGACAGCAAAAAGCTCTATTGATTTCTGCCCCATCTTTTCTGCAAGCGCCTGGCAACCTTCTTCGTCCCCATAAGTGTGACCATCAGTCAGCATGAATATTTTCTTCTTGTAGCTCTTTACATCACGATTATTCATCATGGATTCGGCAGATTCCAATCCCTTGAGCATTTCTGTTGCCCCGAATGCTTGTATTGCTAATATTTTTTGCTCCTGGAATCTCGCTTTGAAAACAGACATCATAGGGATGACAATTTCTGCTTTATCACTAAAAGCGATCACTCCAATCATATCTTCGTCTTTTAATTTTTTTAATAATCGAAGAATTCCATTTTTCACCACAACAAGACGTTCTCCAGACATGGAGGTAGAGCGGTCAATCAGAAAAGTGATGGCAATGGGAGTGTCTTGAGGGCTAGCGCCAATCTTACTGGTTGACACTTCAATCATGTAATAGAGAATTTGTTCCTCATCGATAAGTTGTATCGAAGGTGCGCTGTATATTTCTCGTAACTGCAGAAAAGGGATACCATTTTGATCGAGGGTACTATCATACGTGGCCCTTTTAGATTTGTCTTGCAAGGCCTCGTATGCCTCTTGAATCAGGAAAAATAATTGTTTAGCTTCTGCGCTTGAATTCTTATCAGGATGACAGTATTTAATTTTCTCGTAATAGGCTTCGCGAATTTCTTCGTGTGACGCATCAAGAGGCAATCCAAGAACATTGTAGTAGTTATTATCCAAGTTCTCTTACTCCGAAAAATGGACCAGGACAACTGTTATGTTATCAGGTCCGCCAGCATCATTTGCCTTTGAGACCAATTGTTCGCAGCAGCTTGTTAAGGATTTGGTTGAAGCGATGGTCTTGAGGATAAAATTCTCATCAATCACTCCCCAAAGACCGTCGGTGCAAAGCATCAGATACCCCTGACGCGGAATCGAATGTGTTGATATATCAGCGGTAAATGTTTCTTCCCGACCCAGCGCTTGATAAAGCACATTTCTTTGAGGGTGTATAAGAGCATCTTTCTCATCGAGCTGTCCTAATTCAACTAAACGTTGCACCACGGAATGGTCCTGGGTCAGCTTATTGATTCGCCCGTCAGCGTAAATGAAATATGCTCTGGAATCTCCAACATGCGCAATTGTCGCCTTGTCATTGATAACCAATGCGGCAGTCAAAGTTGTTCCGCCGCCAGGTGCGGCTTTCTGTACTGCATAGTGTGCTTCGACTGTGTTCGCTTGCATAACTTCCTGTACACTATCAGAAATGTTGTTCAACTTGGGATCCATCATTGGAAATACTACTTTTTGTAGTATCCGCTGCCCAAACTGATTTGCAGCAGTTGAGCTGGCTGCTGCACCATTTACATACCCACCCATCCCATCTGCGATTATGAATAATCCAATTGTTTGCTCCGTTTCACCTTTTGAGAATGAACTGCAAATTGAAAAAAAAGAGTCCTCATTATGGTCTCTTTGTTTCCCAACTGATCGTGCAAAACCCATTTTAAGTTGGATTGTCCCTTTTGAGCTGCGAGAGGCGACTGCTTCTTTTATTTCTTCCTCAGAAAGTGGGGTTGTTTTGATGCTTGAAATTTTTTTATTTTTTTTTGGAAACATGTGATCGAATAATTTTTTCAAGTAAACCTCCACTTTTCAAGCCATCAATGCGTAAAGGATATGATCGCTGGAACCCAAAAATATAATGCCATTGTCGATTACTGGTGTGGAAGTAATCGGCTGGCCAGTATTAAACTTCCATCTTAATTTTCCATTTTTTGCCTCAAGGCTGTACAAAGACCCATCAGCGGCACCACAATAAACTGCGTCTTTAAATATCATTGGAGAACCACTTACTTGATGAGCTGTTTTGTATCTCCATATTTCTTTCGCGCTGTTGACATCCAGGCAGTAAATATTTCCATCTGCTGACCCAAAAGACACAAAGTTGGACCAGACACAAGGGGATGAGATTGATCCACGGTCCATCCGGAACTTCCAGATCGACCAACCAGCTTTTGAGTCCAGCGAATAGCATATTCCGTCCTGAGAAGTGAAAAATACCATTTCTTGCTGGACAACTGGATTTGAAGTTATCGCTTTTCTGGCTTTTGATTTCCATATGGATTTTCCATAGAAATCTACACACGAAAAATCTCCAGATTCGCTTCCAAAAAATATGTAATCATTTGCAATGCAAGGAGAAGACCTGACTGGTGATCCGATATCCACTTTCCAGGTAAGCCTGTTTGTGGCGACATTAATTGCATAGAAAAAACCATCGTCCGAGCCAAAAAACATTTGCCCTGCTGCTGTCTGGGGGGAGCACCTGATTGGCCCATCGGCTGTGAAATTCCACATTTCTTTTCCAGTCCGAGCTGAAATCGCATAAAGTTTTTTATCAGCAGAAGTGATAAAAACAATACTGTCTTTTACCAGGGGTTTGGATACAACGCCTGCATCCGTCGGAAATTTCCAGAGCATCTTTCCATCACCAGCCCCGACAGCGTATAGATTATTATCGTATGATCCGATATAGACGACACCGTTTTCTACAGCCGCAGTGCCTCGAATTTCATCTTCACATTGAAAAGTCCACAAAGGTTTTATTGACTGCTCTTGGTTTATTATGGTTGGGGCATAGTGAATGCGGGATAGTGAACCAGTTTTTTTTCCACACTGTATTAAAGCGTCTTTTAATTCTCGGATGGACTGAAAACGGTCTTTTTGTTCGTATTCCAATGCCTTTGAAATGACAGCTTCAAGTTCGACCGATACTCCAGGATTGTATTTTCGAATAGGGCGTTCATGAAAAGTAAAAGGAGCTTCCAGTCTGGGATCTCTTTGAGTAAGAATATGGTGAAATGTTGCACCAAACGAATACACATCAGCAAGCAGGGTTGCTTCGCCTCGATATTGTTCGGGAGGTGAATAACCTTCAGTCCCGATCATCGTTCCTTTTTGCCCGGTGCGGAATACTTTCGCAATACCAAAATCAACAAGCATAATGTGATTTTGAGGAGTGACCATGAGATTTGAAGGTTTCATATCCCTGAAAACGATCGGTTCTGGTTTATGGTCGTGCAAGAATGTCAGGACATCACATATCTCAATAGCCCAGCCAAGAACCTGCTCATCGGAGAAGAGTTCTTGCTTCTCTAGCAGAATTGCTTCAATATCCTTTCCCTGAATAAACTCCAATACGAGGTAGGACCTTTCATCAATCGAAAAATAATCAAATATTTTGGGTATAGATGGATGATTTAGAGTTACTAGAATATTCGCTTCACGGTCAAAATTCTGGATTATCGTTTGTCGCACCACGGGATCAGGAGTTGAGTTGATCATTTCTTTTACAGCTACCAGTTTTACAACTCCTGGAAAATGCAAATCCCTTGCCCTGTAAACCGAACCCATTCCTCCTACACCGATAACCTCCTGGATCTCATATCTATCATAAAGCACCTGCCCCATTGGAAGTTGTTGTACCGGGGCTTTTGTTTCATGAAAGTTCTGTGTAATCCTATGTGTCTCCAGTTTATCCTCGCAATTGATTGATCAGATGTCCTGTTTATAGATTATAAAGTTAGTTTGATTTGAGCGCAACTAGAATAGACACCTGAGCAATGCTGAAGTAAAATCCGATAATAATATATCCGTAGAGGGCGAAATATGTTCACAAACATTCAGTCCGCACAAAAATTCGTAAATGACAATGATATTTGTGCCATCGACTTAAAGTTCATCGATCTTTGGGGGCGTTGGCATCATGTAACAATATCCAAGGAAGAGTTTACGCCAAACCTAATGGTCACTGGAATTGGTTTCGATGGATCAAGTGTGGGTTTCAAGAGTGTCAAATCTGGCGACATGGTTTTAATCCCTGATTTAAGCACCGGTTTTCTCGATCCATTTTGGAACGAGAAAACTCTCAGCTTCATTTGCACCGTGGCGGAAGCTGATTCGAAACAAACCTACCACCAGGACCCTCGCCAAATCCTGATCCGATCGGAAGAATATTTAATCAAAACAGGTATCGCGGATACAAGCATGTGGGGACCTGAATTTGAATTTTACATATTTTCATCTGTAAATTTTAAGAACACAAATAATTGCAGCAGATATTCGGTGAATTCCCCTGAAGCGCTTTGGAATGCGGAGAAAAACAGCCTGGGATACTTTATTCCAAAGCATGGTGGTTACCACATCAGCCCGCCAAGTGATCATTTCTTTAATTTGCGTTCGGAAATTGTAAAAGAATTATCCAAATCGGGAGTTCCGGTAAAATACCACCATCATGAGGTTGGCGGTCCGGGTCAGTGCGAAATAGAGACCCCATTCATGCCAGCGAAACAAGCGGGAGATGCATCAATGCTCATCAAATACATTGTAAAAAATGTGGCAATCCGCAATGACTTATCAGCGACATTTCTGCCAAAACCCCTGTTTGGTGAAGCAGGAAATGGCATGCATTTTCATCAGCAATTGTTCAAGAATGATTTGAATGTTTTTTTTGCAGCAGATGGAGAGTATTTACTCAGTCAGGTTGCCAGATATTATATCGGAGGCCTTCTTGAACACGCCCCCGCGGTGTTGGCGTTTACAAATCCCTCCACGAATTCTTACCGTAGGTTAATCCCTGGCTTTGAAGCTCCTGTCAATTGTTTTTACTCAAAGGGAAACCGCAGCGCAGCAATCCGGGTTCCCAAATACGCAACACAGGCTAACGAGGTGCGGTTTGAGTTTCGACCCCCAGACGCTACCTGTAATCCATATCTTGCGATGGCTGCCATGCTTATGGCTGGAATTGATGGCATTCAAAGAAAAATTGATCCAACCGAAGCAGGATACGGTCCAATTGACGATGACATCTTTTCATGGACAGATCAACAACGGAAATCCATCAAATCTTTACCTTCATCATTGGGCGAAGCGATGACCGCACTAGAAAATGATCATTCATTTCTTCTTGCAGGGAACGTGTTCGACATTCAGACACTGGAAACTTGGATCAAGCAAAAGCAGAAAGAAGAGTCAGAGGTTACTTCCAGGCCTCACCCGTACGAAGTGCAGCTGTACTATGATTTATAAAAAAAACAACCGCTTTCCTATGTGACCATTCTCTAAATAATACCCTGGCGATAAAAGAAAAGCTGAACAGCAGAACTCGATTCGGCATTTATGGCTCACTTGCCTCCAATAACACAAGATACTCTGATGCAGCCCATCCAGAACGAGTGTCGTCATAAGGTGCTGACAAATAATACCAAACATAACCATCAGATTCCACAGGCCCTTGTTGAACCAGGAATGCTTCTGATTCCATGGCAATCATCAGGATTTCTGCCGTTGTAGATGCCGTTGCGCGAAACCTCAGACCTTCTCCAGCCGTTCCTTTAACTTGCACATATGATCCTACCTGAATCGCATCATGTGCACCCTGTTCTGGTTGAGCATCGCCGGACCCCTTGCTGGGTGTCACTGTTACTGTCGGGTAGGATATCTCCAGTATGATGATTTCAGGCGTGCTAACCGGGAAGGAAAGAGGCAATGTTTGAATAAACAAGAACAGGGCAGCCCCAAAGAATAACGCTGTGATAATCCCACCGAAAATAAGAGTGCGCTTCTCGCTGCTTTTCATTTTGTGCAATATTATCAAAAGATTATACTAGAAGTAAGAATTTTTCTGTGTGCTATAATTTTTAAATAATTATGAAAGATCATCGCAGTTTTCTCCTGGCACCATCCATCCTTTCAGCGGATTTTCGAAACCTAGAACAGCAGATTCGCCAAACTGAGGCGGCTGGTGCGGATTGGATACACATCGATGTAATGGATGGTCATTTTGTTCCAAATATCAGCATGGGTCCGTTCATTGTTGAAACCTGTCGGAAAATCACAAATCTTCCTCTCGATGTTCATTTGATGATCGATGACCCAGATAGGTTCATTGGAGCATTCATATCTGCGGGTGCAGATATTCTCAGTGTTCATCGTGAAAAGAATCAAAATATATCGGAAACATTGCGAAACATACGCTCAGGGGGCATTAAAGCTGGATTAGTCCTCAACCCATCCACCCCTCTATCTAGTGTGGGTGATGAGATTAATAGGATTGACCTTTTGCTCATTATGAGCGTATCCCCTGGTTTTTCAGGACAAAGGTTTCTCCCTGAAAGTCTTTCAAAAATTCAGCAGGCTTACCAGGCGCGTCAATTAAAATCAGCAATATTTCAAATACAAGTTGACGGTGGTATTAATCATGGCAATATCGCGAAGGTCCTTGCGGCCGGAGCTGACGTGATAGTAGCTGCTTCGGCAATTTACAATACACAGTCCTCGATCCGTGAAAACATACGCTCCCTTCGAAAAAACGAATGGACCTTAGAAAGATTCTAAGGTCCTTGATAAGTTTCTTGAAAATAAAATTGACTACTTCGTTTTCGCGAGTGTCCGAATACATTTCGCGCAAAGTGTCATTTTCTCTTTTTTCCCGCCATTGTAAACAGTCACTTTTTGTAGATTCGGAAGAAATGTTCTTCGTGTTGATCGCAGGGAAAAACTACGATTGTGACCAAAAACTGTAGTTTTTCCACATTTTTGACATTTAGCCATTTTTTTCCTTTCCAACCTCAAATACATAATATAATTGTCTAACAACGGTCGTGGATTTTACCACACAACGTATCTTTTCTCAATATTACTTGTTAAACAAGAGAAAGGTCAAAAATGAGTGAAGCAGAAAAAAGCCTAGGAACAATCTATGTATCAAATCGAGCGATAGCAACGATTGCAAGCCAATCTGCGCTTGAATCTTATGGCGTGGTTGGAATGACCGCGAAAACGTTCATCAAAGGTCTCACCGGTTTGATCATGAAGGACCCCACATCCGGAGTGGAAGTCAACTACGATGGAAAGAGGATCAATGTTGATCTATATATCGTGGTTGAATACGGCACTCGAATTAAATCTGTCGCGGATAGCGTTTCAAATAGTGTCAGGTATCAAATTGAAAAAGCACTCGGCCTCGCGGTCAACGATGTCAATGTACATATTCGTGGACTGAGGATCAGTAATCCTGATTGACTTCCTAATGATTAAGGAGATTCATGGTTGTACAAAATACTGATCCGAGTAACTCAAGTCACACGACTCAAACATCAGTACAAACAGTTGATGGTCATCATTTTATTACCCTGATTTTTGCAGGGTTAAAATGGTTGAAGACCAATCAAGAGATCGTAAACAAACTCAATGTTTTTCCAGTTCCAGATGGTGATACTGGAACGAATATGGTTTTAACGCTGCAGTCCGCTGTCAACGATATTCAAAATCTGGATGAGAGAAATATCGGTAAAGTAGCTCACATAGCTGCCCAGGGGGCATTAATGGGTGCACGGGGTAACTCGGGCGTGATCCTTTCTCAGTTGTTTCGAGGATTCGCACGTGCATTGGATAATTTTGAATACATGGACAGCCGAGTACTGATCAATGCTCTTCTCGAAGCCAGGAACACAGCATATAAAGGGGTAATCCGTCCAGTCGAGGGAACAATTTTAACTGTTGCCAAAGATATCGCATCAGCAGCAGACAGTCGTCAGGACATAAGTAATCTAACTGAACTTCTTGAGCTGATCGTTTCAACCGCAGATGAATCCGTTAAGAGGACCCCTGAGTTGTTGCCAATCCTAAAGCAAGCCAAAGTAGTTGATTCCGGAGGGAAAGGATTATTTTTTATTCTCGAAGGTATGCTCAGGCATGTTCAAGGTCTTCCGCTGGATCAAACAACCAATGTCCCCGTATCAATAGATGAAATTAATCTTAACCACTTGATGGAAGAGGTAGAAGAAGGTCAAGATTACGAAATAGTAATCGACTTTAAACCGCATACCCCATTGAATCTAGAAGATTTTTACTCGGAATTGTCAAAAATGGGTACTTCAATCCAGGTAGGTGAAGGTGATAGTTATTATCGCATGCACATCCATGTTCCGGAAGAAAATCAATTTGCACCGATAGAATACACACAAAAATTAGGAGTTGTATCGAAAATTGCAATTGAGAATTTGATGGAACAAATGGAGTCCACGGGAAACAAACGCCCTGCATATCAATTAACCCCGGTTACATCAGATCAAATTGCTGTCATAGCGGTTGCTCCGGGTGAAGGAATCGCAAAAATATTCGCATCGCTTGGAGTCGCCGGGATTGTTTTTGGAGGACAGACAATGAATCCCAGCACCGAAGAAATCATCTCTTCGTTCGATTCCTTAACCACTGACAAAGTGATCATCCTTCCCAATAACAAAAATATAATTTTGGCAGCGCAAAGCGCTGCTCTTGTCTCCCAGAAGCACATTAAGGTGGTTACATCAAAAAGTGTACCGCAAGGTATTTCCGCGATCCTGCGCTTTGATCCCGACGGCGATTTGGAAGAAGTTTTTTCAAAGATGCAGGATGCACTATCCGATGTGGAAACTGGCGAGATTACGAACGCCACAAGATCAGTGGAATTGAATGGTATACAGGTTGACGAGGGTCAAGTGATCATCCTCCACAACGGCGTTCTGACAGGTTCTGCGTCCACGATTAAGGAAGCGGTTTTGAAATTTCTTGAAACAGCAGATACATCTTCAAAAGAAAGGATCACTTTCTTTTACGGCTCAAACATCGAACCAGAAGAAGTCAGTTTAATTACTGATCAAGTTCAGGAAATTTATCCGGATCACGAAGTTGAAATTCATGAAGGTGGTCAACCCTTCTATCAATTTATCATTTCTCTCGAATAGCTTCAATACAACCAAATATTCAAACAACAATGGTCTTTATCTGCCGCGATGAAGACCTACTTGTATTAAAATATACCAAGGTTTTTTGCCATGATCATTGAAAAACTAGAAAGAATAATTTTGCAGGAAAAGTCTCAGGGATCATTTAACCGGGCAGTATTTGGAGGTTTGGCGAATTTCATTCCCACTTGGAATCAAGAAGCACGCTCTGAATCGATTGATTCTACTGCTGTGTGTGAGATATCCGATTTATTGCGTAACTACGAGGCAGTTCCACCTGATGCGCGAAATGCATCACTATCCCGGATCCTTGAATTGCTAAACCTGATCAAGTCCTCACTGAAAGTGAATGACTTTGACAATCACTCTGCTGATACAACGCCCAGTCGCGCTTTTTCACAAACCGGACAATCCGTATCTTCTTCCGCTGGTTTACCATTACTCACTCAAAATAAAATGGTTCCAGTGGGATTCTTACCGGGTTTGGATTCTCCCCTCACGATTCTACCAGGAATAGGTGTAAATAGAGCAAAGCTGCTTAAAAAATTGACTCTACACTCCCTGGGTGATCTGTTGTACTTTTTTCCCAGAAGATATGATGATTATTCGAAATTAAAAACCATTGACCACATCAGCGAAGGCGAAACATTGTCAATTATTGGATCAGTGGAAAACATTTCGACTTTTCGAGTGAAGAACTCAAGTAGACTCATAACCCAGGCTCTCATCTCAGATGGCTCAGGATGTTTGCAGTTAAAGTGGTTCAATAATCCTTACGTTGAGAGACAGCTTAAACCAGGAATGAAAATAATTGTTTCGGGCAAAATTGAAAAATATCTTGGCAGATATGTGATGAATCACCCCACATGGGAGCTGTTAGATTCCGAGCACCTGAATACAAATCGAATTGTACCTGTTTACCCATTAACTGCAAACATTACTCAACGCACTTTAAGGAATCTTGCCCATATGTGCGTGAATCATTGGGCGGATAAAATCCCCGATATTTTCCCGGAATCGGTTTTACAAAAATTTAACTTAATGAAACTCTCACAAGCATTGAGACAAATCCATTATCCAGACAACGATGCCTTAATTCATATGGCTAGAAACAGGTTGGCATTCGATGAAGTCTTCATGATGCAGCTTGGTGTGTTACGGCAGAAACACAGGTGGGAGTCCGACAAGGCAAAGACCTATGATATTTCCGACCAGCAACTGCAAAGTTTTTATTCATGCCTCCCTTTTAAATTGACTACCGCGCAGCAAAAAGCGATAGAGGAAATCCGTGCCGACCTTAGAAAAGGCCACCCAATGAATAGACTGCTGCAGGGAGATGTTGGTTCTGGAAAAACAGCTGTTGCAGCCGCAGCAATCGCGATCGTTTGCAGAGAAGGCGCACAATCAACAGTTATGGCGCCAACCTCTATTCTAGCCAACCAGCATTATGCCACGCTTCAGGATCACCTAACATTCCCAGGCGGATTCGATTCCGGGCAAATTAAATTATTAACAAGCGATACGCCAGCCCAGGAGAAAACTGAAATAAAAAAGCGCACAATGGACGGTGAGGTAAAAATTCTAATTGGAACCCATGCGCTGATCGAAGAGCCGATTAATTTTCGCGATTTACAGCTCGCGGTCATCGATGAACAGCATCGTTTTGGTGTTGAACAAAGAACTGTGCTCAGGCAAAAAGGGAATCATCCGCATCTTCTTGTCACCAGCGCAACTCCAATCCCAAGGTCGCTTGCGTTGACAATATATGGAGATCTTGATCTCTCTGTGCTTGATGAAATGCCAAAGGGCAGAAAGGAAGTGAAAACCATCATACTTCCTCCGTTGAATAAATCGCTTGCGTACAAAAAAATCCAAGACGAAATCCGTAAAGGTCATCAAGCTTTTATTGTCTATCCACTGATTGACCAAACTGACACCGAATCGACCAATGGCGCAGTCCAGGAATTCGAAAGACTTCAAAAAGAAACATTTCCAGAACACCGAATCGGTTTGCTCCATGGCCGGCTAAGACCACTAGATAAGCAGACGATCATGGAGAAATTTCGGGATAAAGAGATCCAGATTCTTGTAACAACAACTGTGATCGAGGTGGGGATGGATATCCCAAATGCCACTGTGATGATGGTCGATTCAGCGAATAGATTCGGTTTAGCGCAACTTCACCAGCTGCGCGGCAGGGTTGGTCGTGGGACTGATGAATCAGTTTGCTACCTTGTACCTGAATGTGCTGACGCTGTTGAAAATGAGCGATTGAAAATCATGGAGGGCACCAACGATGGATTCCTGCTTGCTGAACAGGATCTCAGCCAAAGGGGACCGGGAGATTTTCTTGGCGCAAGGCAAACCGGTTTTGTTGGATTTAAGATGGTATCCTTTACGGATACACATCTAATTGAGAAAGCAAGGCAGTGCGCCAAGGAAATATTCCAGGAAGATCTAAATCTTGATTTGCCAAAGCATCATCATATTCGTACCACATATAATCGATACTGGACAGACAATTTCGCAGATCCAAGCTAGGAGAAAATATGATTAGAGCAGTTTACCCGGGTTCGTTTGATCCCATCCATTATGGTCACATCGATATCGCTCACCGAGCATCGAGAATTTTTGACGAATTAGTAGTTGCTGTGTACGACCGCCCCTTAAAAAACTTTTTATTCACTCCAGAAGAACGAATCTCACAAGTGCGACAAGTGCTAGCTTCCAACCCAAAAATCAAAGTAATGGGTTATAGCGGTTTAACGGTCGACTTTTGCAAAATGAATAAGGCTCAGGTCATTGTCAGAGGTCTTAGAGTATTTTCAGATTTTGAATTAGAGTTCCGAATGGCTTTAGCCAATCACAGATTGGCTCCGGATCTTGAGGTTGTCGCGTTAATTACCAGTGACGAGCATTCTTTCCTTTCATCTACGACTGTTAAAGAGATTGCAGCGCTGAATGGTGATATTTCAACAATGGTCCCTGAATGTATCAACACAGACTTGATGAAAAAATTTCATGACCTTCGCAAAGATGGCCAGGAAATTAACATTTCTTCGCTGAGGGATTAATCTTGTATAATAAATGAGTCGCTTTAGTGGGATACTGGTAGAGGAGTTTCCTTATGGATATTTTGCACCTTGTGGACCGATTAGAAGAGATATTTAACGAAGGCAGACCTGTCTGGTTCACGCATAGTGTTGTTGTAAATGAAGATAAGATACTGGATTTGATAGATCAAATGAGGATTTCGATTCCTGATGAAATTAAAAAAGCACAACAGTTAGTAAATCAACGGGACAGATTGCTTGCGCAAGCGCAGGAAGAAGCCAACCGGACTATCAATCTCGCCAAGGAAAAATCTGACCAGGTTGTGGATAGAGATAACATTGTTCTAGCAGCAAAAACCAGAGCCGATCAAATCATAGCACAGGCTCGTGCAGAAGCTGAACAAACCAAAGGGGAAGCGGATGACTACGTCCTTGAAACCCTTACAAGGCTAGAGATGGAAATTGATAAATCCCTTAGTCAGGTTAGAAATGGCATTAAAGTTCTTCAAGCAGAAAGAAATCCAAATCACCTTGAGAAGCAATAATTAAGAATAACTTGGACTCACTTTTTATTTACTTTGGGTTTATTTCCCAATTTTGTTAATACATTGTTGCTTTCTTTAATTAGAACATCTCTAATAGTTAATTTCAGGACGTAGTCCATGTGTTCTGTGAAAATAAAGTGGATATCTTTCTTTGATTTTTCAGGTATATCAACGAGGTCTTTCTGATTCTTTTCGGGGAGAACGATGACCCTGATTCCAGCTCGATGAGCAGCCAGAACTTTCTCTCTGACTCCCCCAACCGGTAGTACTTTTCCTCGTAGTGTTATCTCCCCAGTCATAGCGATATTCATGGCTGTACTTTTTCCAACCAAAGCCGAAACCATCGCAACACACATCGTGATACCCGCGCTTGGGCCATCTTTTGGAATGGCTCCTTCTGGGATGTGAACATGAATATCAATTCGTTCGTAACACCCGGGATCAATTCCTAAATCTCTGGATATAGACTTAATGTAGGAAAGAGCTGCTTGAGCGGATTCCTGCATAATGTCACCAATCTGACCCGTAATCTGGAGATTTCCCTTCCCATCCATGACAAGAACCTCAACAGGCATGATTTCACCGCCGTTTTCGGTCCAAGCAACGCCCAACGCCAATCCTACTTCCTCTTTGTTACTGGCAAATGTTTGAAAATATTGAGGAGGACCTAGGAATCTCTCCACTTTTCGTACATCGATTAATTGAGAATACTTCTTTCTCTCTGATTTCTGTCTGGCAATTTTTCTACATAATTTTCCGATTTCCCGCTCCAAATTCCGAACGCCTGCTTCGTAAGTATATTCACGAATAAGTTTGAGGATAATCTCATCGGAAAGCAAAATATCATCAGTTTCTAAACCATTCTCAGTTTTTTGCCTGGGAATAAGGAAACGTTTTGCTATTTCCAGTTTATCTTCTTCTACATAGCCTGGGAATTCGATCACTTCCATTCGATCCAAAAGTGCGGACGGGATCGAGCTTAGTGAGTTCGCGGTTGTGATGAACATTACTTTCGAAAGATCATAGGGCAGCTCTAAAAAATGATCAGAAAACGCAAAGTTTTGTTCAGGATCCAGTACTTCAAGCAGAGCTGAGGAGGGGTCACCGCGAAAATCTGATCCCAACTTGTCAACCTCATCCAGCATAAAAAGTGGGTTTATTGTTCCAGCCCGGCGCATTGTTTGCAGAATTCTTCCAGGTAACGCTCCGATGTAAGTCCGTCGATGTCCCCGAATTTCCGCTTCGTCCCTGACTCCTCCCAAAGACAACCTTACAAATTTTTTCCCGAGAGCTTCCGCAATAGACTTTCCCAGCGATGTTTTGCCAGTTCCGGGAGGTCCAACAAAACATAAAATCGGTTGTTTTGAGTTTTTAGGTTTTAGACTGCTGACAGCGATAAACTCCAAAATGCGATCTTTCGCCTTACCTAAACCATAATGATGCTTCTCAAGAATTCTTGCAGCGTGAGGTACTTTTAAATTATCATCGGTTGCGTCATTCCAGGGGAGGTCCAATATCCAGTCCAGATAATTTCGTATGATGCTAACTTCTGGAGACATTGGAGTCATTTGTTCCAGTCTCTCCAATTCCTTGTATGCCTGTTTTTCAACCTCTTCAGGAAGTTGCGCCTTTTGAATTTTTTCTTTTAGCTCACCAATATCCCGCACAAAAATATCATTTTCCCCAAGTTCGCCCTGGATGGCCTTAAGCTGTTCACGCAAATAGAATTCCCTTTGATTACGATCAACTTCCCGCTGAACCTGAGATTGTATGTCAGTCTCAAGTTGCAGAACATCCAGTTCTTGAGCTAAGTACCAATTTAACCTTTTCAGCCTTTCAATCGGATCTATCGTCATCAATAGCGATTGTCTGTCTTTTATATCTAGTGAAATCGCGGTCGCGACAAGATCTGCCAGCCATCCCGGATCAGCCACATTCATGGAGAAAAGATGCGCATCCTCAGGCAGACTCTGGTCGAGGTTGACACATCGTTCAAACATGTCTCTAGTTGCACGCATCAAGGCTTCCACTTTATGATCAATCTGAACAACTTCAGTGATGGGTTTGACTGTTAACTCCTTTCCCAGAAGTGGATCCGGAGGATGAAGAATCTCAACTCGCCTTCTGCCTTGCACAAGAGCAGAATAATTACCATCCGGAAGATTGATCAATCTTCCGATTGACGCCTCAATACCTATTGGCAAGTAACTTCTCTTTGTCGGGAGATCCGCTTCAGAGTCTTTGGAGAATAAAATTACCAGCGTTGAAAACAAATTTTGAGCTTCTTGTACAGAATCTAAATTTTGACCAGGATAAATGAACACCGGTGAAACCATCCGTGGGAAAACAATAATATCGGATAGAGTTATAAATGGGAGAGTGACCAAACCATTTTTATCAGGTTCTGCACTCGGGGTTTGATACAACTCTTCTGTCCTTTGATACAAGGTCGCAGTGAGTTCTTCGAGTTCGCGTTTTTTTCTCGAGATATCTTTTGGCATAGGTTTACTCATTTTTCAGTATGAATTCTCGTGCTGCAGCAGCAATAAATATACTGCCAGTTATAAGAATAACATCATTTTTCCCACTATGGGAGATGGCATTGTCTATGGCATCCTCAATGGTTGGCGCCGATACATTTTTTGCAAAGTATGGTTTTGAAATTTGTAAGATCTTCTCCGGATCCATGGCTCGCGGGTGAGTGGATTTGCTAGCGATAAAGAGATGGCAAATTTTTGAAAGCTTTTCCAGCATTCCTTCAATGTTTTTATCCTCAGACGCGCCAAAGATTAGGGTAATCTTTTTTCCAGGAAAGTAATCAATCAGGGATTGGGTTAATCTTTCAGCAGAATCTTCGTTGTGGGCTGAATCTAAAACAATAAAAGGTTTTCTTTTGATTATCTCGAATCTCGCTGGCCATCGAACCCTCTTGAATCCGCGGATAATATTCCGATTCGTAATTCGCCTGTCCTTTGACCTTAAGCGCAACAAAGCCTCAAATGCGGTGGCAGCGTTAATAATCTGGTGAAAACCTAATAGCGGTGTTGTAATTACAACCTCTTCCTGATCATGGCTGAGTATTTTAAATTTTTGCATTCGAAGGTTATGGGAAATGGGGAAATATTTAACATCATGCCCGGCTATGTACAAAGGACAGCGCAAAGCTAAAGCTCTTTGTTTTAAGACATTTAACGCAATTTCCTTTTGAGGAGCACTTACTACTGGCACTCCTGGCTTGACGATTCCCGCTTTTTCTTTGGCTATCTCTCCAAGCGTATTTCCGAGAATTGCCATGTGATCCATGGAAAGAGAAGTGATCACGCTGACTTCAGGAACGATAACATTCGTGGCATCCAATCTTCCACCAAGACCTACCTCAATGACCGCATAATCCACGTTTTCCTGCGCAAAGTAAAAAAATGCGATAGCAGTGATAATTTCAAATGTCGTAATTTTGGGTATTTTACTCATCCAAGGCTGTATGCACTGTAACACCAGAATAAGGTCTTTGCGAGAGATGCTTTTACCATTTACCTGGATGCGTTCACAAAAATCTGACAAATGGGGTGATGTGTAAAATCCGGTTTTGTAACCTGAATGCTTTAATGCGCTGGCGATAAACGCAGCTGTCGACCCCTTGCCTTTGGTTCCAGCCACATGAATTGTGCGGTAATGATTCTGTGGATTATCCAGAAACCTCATTAAGTTGATCATTCGGTTGAGATTAAATGTATCTTCAGTTACATGTAAATTCCTGCTTAAGCTATAATCAACAAAACTGTAAATGTAATCCAGTGCTTTTTGATATTGCTCATCAATGTGCATCATAACCACGTTTCCAAGACAACTTGGATCCTGCCTTCCTTGGTGAATCAAACCAACCATAATAATCCAAAATCGGATGAATAAAGAGAATTATAAGAGTAATAAGAGAAAAAATGATAGTAGGAATATTAACAATCGACATCGCCTTTAATTGGTGTAAATCGTTGAAAGACAAGCGATCATCGATCAAACCATTACTGATCCGCCTGCACAAGGAATTCAATGTTGGTGTTTCGGAGCTCAAGCATCAAAGTTCGCATAAACTTGCTGGTATCGGCTGTGTGGCGATATGCAACACCCGAACTCACATAGAGCAGGATTTCAATGACATTGTAATCTTCCTCAACAAGCAATTTCCTAACATTGACATATTATCTCAATCGACAGAGTACTTGTTTTAATGCACATAATGAGACATCCACAACAAATAAATGCTTGGTTGGATCGCAATCTTCTCAAAGTACAAAAACCAGGAAGGTACATCGGTGGAGAGTTGAACCAGGTTAAGAAATCCTGGGATGAAACTTCCGTTCATGTTGCTTTAGCTTTTCCAGATATCTATGATATCGGACTTTCCAATCTTGGCCTATCAATTCTATATGATTTAGTAAACCAGGATGATCAATGTCTTGCGGAAAGAATTTACACACCATGGCTCGATATGGAAAAAATGATGCGAAAAGAGCGCATCCCGCTATTCTCACTCGAATCGAAACACGCCATGGTAGATTTTGATATAGTTGGGATATCGATTCCCTACGAATCCTTGTATTCCAATGTCCTTAACCTACTTGATCTTGGTGATATTCCTCTTCGATCAGTGGATCGTACCGATCACCATCCTTTGATATTGGCCGGTGGTAATTCCACATCAAATCCTGAACCCATGGCAGATTTCATTGATTGTTTTGCGATCGGAGAAGGTGAAGAAATCATTAAAGATGTCATTCAATGCTGGCTGAGTTGGAAAAATTCCAACTGTTCCAGAAAAGTCTTATTACACGATCTATCGAGAATTGATGGGATCTATGTTCCTTGTTTTTATCAACCGACATATGACCTCAATGGTGATTTATCAGCCTTTACCGCCATATCTGATGATTTTCCAAAAATAATCCGAAAACGAATCGTTTCTAAACTACCACCATCACCGGTCTATCCAATCGTGCCCTCCATTGATGTTGTTCACGACCGCTAATCAGTAGAGATCATGCGGGGTTGTTCACGAGGCTGCCGTTTCTGCCACGCGGGAATGACTTTAAGACCTGTACGAGAGCGTCCCGTTGACGAAGTCCTTTCAACAGTTGAAAGTGCTATTAAAAATACCGGGTATGAGGATGTAGGTTTACTTTCTTTGTCGTCATCTGACTATACGCATATAGAAGATCTCGTCGTCCAACTGAAATCCAAATATTCAGATGAACATCTGAATATATCGCTGCCCTCGCTAAGAATTGACAGTCTTTCTATAGATCTAATAGAAACCATTTCTGGTGCCCGTCATGGTGGTTTCACCCTGGCGCCGGAAGCAGCTACTGAAAAAATTCGTAATGCAATCAACAAACCCATCGATACTGCTCAATTGCTTGCTGTATCAAAAGAAATATTTTCCAGAGGCTGGCTGACCTTAAAACTATACTTCATGATAGGGCTTCCGAATGAAACCGACGAAGATGTTCATGCAATTGCTGACTTGTGCCACAGGGTATTGAAAATTGGAAGATCTTATCATGGCAACCGGTCCTCACTACATGTCAGCGTAGGCACCTTTATTCCTAAGCCGCACACACCTTTTCAATGGGAAAAGGTAGATTTTCAATCAATAAAAATCAAGCAAGGAATACTACTTGACAAGATTCGTGGCAAAGGTTTTCGTCTGGACTGGTCAGATTCTCGCACATCCAGGTTGGAAGCCTGGTTCTCTCGTGGAAACCGGAAATTAGGTGAGTTGCTTTTGTCTGCCTGGAAAAAAGGAGCAAAATTTGATGCGTGGCAGGATCAAATGAACATGTCTGCCTGGGAGGACGCCTTACGAGATTGCGGGATGGAGGAATACAAACTTGAAAATCCTCTCAAAGACACTGAGGATCTGCTTCCTTGGGATCATATCAATTTTGGTCTAGAAAAGGAATTCCTCAAAACTGAATTATTGAAAAGTCGATCCAATTTAACGACAATGGATTGTTCCGTGAAGTGCGCCAATTGCGGGATTCTACCGTTCTTTTCTGTGAAACGGGAACAAAGCTCAGAAGTGAGGTTTAAATGTCCAAATCCGATCAATAGGATATCCGATGACTGAACTGACCTTGAGGATAATATACGAAAAAAGACAGGCACTGCGTTACGCCAGCGTTTTAAACCTGCAAACTGTGATGTTCAGGCTGCTCAGGCGATGTCGTATTCCACTGGCTTTCAGCAATGGCTTTCACCCACAACCAAAGATGCGTTTTGCTTGCCCGCTACCATTGGGTTTTGAAGGATTAAATGAAGTTCTTGAAATTGATATTGCCAAGGAAATCGATACTGCAGAAATCCTTCAGGATCTTCGTGAACACTCTCTTCCAGGTTTAATATTTAAAAGTATCGATGGTTCAACGCATCAAAACAAAAATGAACGTTTTTACCCTTATGCCGCGTTGTACAGCCTGCAACCGTTTTTGAATTGTCCGCCCCCTCATGCTTTCCTTGAGAGAGTGGAACACTTTATGAATTTAAGCGTTTTTATAAAAGAACGCAGGGATAAAAAGTATGATCTGCGCCCTTTGGTACTTAAAATTGATTTAGTGGACAAGCGTTCTATTATGATGCGTTTATCTGCACAACCAAATTTTACTGGCAGGCCAGATGAAGTAATCGAAGCAATTGGTTTTGACCAATTTGAATTTTTGTACTCTAGGGTCCATTTTCTTGATGAAAATTTTTGCAAAATCCCATGATAACCTCGAAGTTCTCCCTGACATGCAGCAACGAACGCTGTCATTTCCGAACAATTCTTTTGCAAAAGCCAACGAAAAACCTTTGTCCGTTATGCAATTCCACGTTGGACATCCAAGGGTATTTATCAGAAAGTCACGAACCGAAAAACGGTTTCCAGGAAATCGTTAATACAGCTTCGCTGTCAATTGTTTTGGACAACATCCGCAGTGCGCTTAATGTAGGGTCGATTCTTCGAACAGCAGATGGATGTGGTGTAAAAAAAATCCATTTATGCGGCGCTACCGCAACACCTGAAAATTCAAAAGTCTCCAAAACCGGTTTAGGGGCGGAATGGTCTCTCCCCTGGGAATACCATCCAAACACTTTTGAGTGCGTCTGCAATCTCATGTCGAACACTCGTGTCATACTGGCGTTGGAACAGACATGCAAATCATCCAGTTTACTGAGAATGAACCCGGAAGTTTTAAAGAATAAAGAAGTGATCCTGATAATCGGCAACGAGTTGACCGGGGTTGACCCTGCTGTTTTAGAAAAAATCGATCACCATGTCTCGCTGCCCATGTTGGGTTTTAAGAAATCGTTGAATGTTGCAGTCGCCTTTGGAATAGCTGCTTACTTCATACAGTTTAGCAGTCAGGGAGATTGCATCCAACTTAACAGTTCACTCAGAATATGACCCGAGGAAGCGGAATTTGCTAGTTCAAATATTTCGTTTACGTACCAGGATTCCTTGATAAGATTAACCAGATTTGGTCTTAAGACAACCAAGCCTTTCCTGAATCTCCTTTCCTGAATCACTTTCAGAGCGCTCGTCAAACCCGAGTTCATCTTTAGCTCTAACGGCCCAATTTCGTCAACGAAAATGTTGCTACATGAAGAAACTTCATCGAACAAAGTATTCGCCCAATTGATCGCGTTCCGATTAAAAGAGAACCGCAAATTATGTCTGCCATCAGGTATTTCAGGATTCAACGATGCAAACGGTTTTTCAACTCCAGAAGAAATATCCCTGATTAATTTCCCCTTCAACACCCCGTTAATCATAAGATTTGGTGTAACGATTCCTTGTATCGGTACGTTATTTGATTTTAAATGAGAAATCAGATTGATCAATAAGGTGGTTTTTCCAATCCCGGTGAACCCTGTCAGCACGCATAAATCGGCATGGATCATTTAAAGATCACTTTTTTTCCATTCAACATGACAACCTGAATTGGGTACCCAAAAGTCGTGGAAAGGTTTTCTCCTGTGATCATTTCCTCATTTGAACCTTTCCCAATTACTCTTCCTTCACTTAGTAAAACCACATTGCCGCCCAATTCAGTAGGAATTTCTGGATCGTGTGTAGCCAGTACAATGGATATTCCCTCTGAGGGTAGGTTGCTGATTATTTCGATAAAACATCTCCGATTGTGCATATCCAAATGAGTAGTAGGTTCGTCTAAGAGGACCACCAGTGCTTGTTGAGAAAGTACTCTGGCTAGACGAACCAATTGAAGTTGCCCCCCGCTAATCTCTCCAATACTTACCTCCGCGAGATGTTTACAGTTCATTAACTCTAGATTGTTCCAGGCAATGTTCTTATCTAATATTGAGGGCTGACTGAATACCTTAACGTGCGAAGAACGACCCAAGAGCACATATTCAAAAGAGGATAACGTTGGATTAATGTATTCAACTTGGGGCATGAATCCCACTTGTGAGTAAGCGTTTGAAAGGCTTCCTGAAAGTAATTTCTCATGTTTGTGTGTTATCGATCCTAAAAATCTATGTTCGACCCTTGCTAAGATCTTGAGCAATGTGGATTTTCCTGAACCGTTTGGTCCCAACAAGGTGATAATTTTTTGACTTGGGACCTCAAATGTGACATCCTGCAGGACTTTCTTTTTATTTTCATGATAGGAAAATGAGAGGTGATCAATTGTAATCATCAAAATTCATTCCGCTAGATTCTTTTTTTTACTTGTAAAGATAAACAGGAATATGAGCGCACCGAATAAAGCAGTGATGATCCCCAGTGGTATCTCACCCGCGAAAACTGTTCGCGCGAATGAGTCACTAATTAATACAAACCCTGCTCCAAAAACCATTGAATAGCCCAGTGCGATTGAGTTGTTGCTTTTCGTCACCCTTAAAGCGATGTGAGGAATAACCAGACCGACCCAACCCACTATCCCTGTTACCGCAATAACGGAAGAAACCATTATCACCGCTGCGACGAGAACAAGTTCTCGAATCTGCTTAATTTTCGGATCCAATGATTGCGCTACTATTTCGTCAGCGGACAGCAGAAGAATCTTCCATCGAAGGGTTACCAGGGTGACTGTCATGATGGAAAAAATTAAGCCAACATAGGCTACTTCTTTCCAACTGATTGCTGATAGGCTTCCCAGCATCCATAAAACAATTTCCTGCAGCTCTTTCAATGGATCGGCTAAATACTTGATCAAACCTAATCCTGAGGAAAAAAATGCAGAGACCGCTATTCCGGAAAGGATTAATCTTAAAATTGAATCGCCAAAATTGAATCTCCTGGACAAGATGTAGGAACACAGTAAACCCATTAATCCAAAAAGAAGAGCTGAAAATTGTGTGATGATCAGGTTGGAATGTGTCGTCGTAATAGCCAAAGCAGCTCCAAATGCGGCGCCTTGACTCACACCCAAGAATCCCGGTTCTACAAGAGGATTATGAAAAACTGTTTGAAAGACATATCCACCTCCTCCCAGAGCAGCACCCAGGATCAAAGCAAAAATAATTCGGGGAATTCGGATTTTTAGGAGAACCTGAACAGCCAACGGATCATTCATGATGCTGTCGAAAGATGTCCAGGGTGAAGAGGGATATCGGCCTAAAAAACATGCCGCTACTGCAATAATCAACAAAACTGCAACGGATAAGTATAAAAAAATCCGGGTTTTATTCTTCATTGCACGAGATTCATGATTTGCGCATCGATCTGGTCAGAGGTCAATCCATACATTTCAGAAAAAAACAAATAAATCTTTTCATTTAGATATTCTTCTTCGAACAATTCGGGATGAATTTTTACCGCCAAAAAGTGAAGTCCCAAAATCCATCTGCTGTCCGGTTGATCCCATGAGACAAAATCTTCACCAAAAGGGTAAAGTTTATTATTAGTAACGGCCGAAAGGCCAACCCATAAATCTGAAGAATACAAATTGCTGACTATCTGTCGGGCGTCACCAGAATAGTTAACAATAAAAATTAGATCAGGATTCCACACAGCGATCTGCTCAAATGTAACAGTCTCCCATCCCTCGCCAAGCATGCTTTCTTTCCATACAGGAATTCCTCCAGCTCTCTCAACCATATTAGTCTGCAACCAATTTGCGGGAGGAACTGAAAAGCTGGTTGTGCCTTCTTTATCGGAAGCCTGTAATAAAAGTACTGAAGGATATTCCTTCAAATCAATTTGACTAATAATGTTCTTAATTTCAATCATTTGATTCTGATAAAACAGGGATATCTCGGTTGCTCTTTTCACATTCCCTAAGAATGCTCCAAGAGATTGGATCTCTGCCAGAAATGCATCAGGTGTCTCCATGTCAATGTAAAAAACCTGGAAGCCCAATTCAATCAGAGGCTGTCCCAATTTCTCTGCCATGGATTGCTTAAGGACGATGAGATCAGGTTTTCTCGAAGCCAATTCTTCCACGCCAACTTCTCTGGGTAAGATCATTTTTTCTGGGTATTGAGTATCGACCAGTTCAAGAAATAAACTGAAATTTTGGGATCGATTTTCAATCGCAGAAATCTTTGTTTTTGCTTCGGGAAATAAGTACAGCGAATCCAAAATTAAAGTCGTAGCCTTTCCCGCAACGATGATATCTTCAGGCAAATCATCGAAAGAAAGCTCCCTTCCCAATCCATCCATTACTATCGTTGGATGTAAACCTTCCTGATTGAGAGGTTCTCCTTCCCCTCCATGTGTACTTGTCGTCAAGGTACAACCGATCAATATGATGCTCATAATGACGATGATCCAAGCTGCTTTGTTCATACAAGTTCCTCTTCTAACCATTTTTTTATCGTCGCAACATGATCGAATTTAAGTTTGAATAGCTTATGTTGAAATTTGTTTCCACACCGATTTCTTTTCGTACTTAAATCATTCGTCCATTGATTAACTTTTTTTACTTGGATCGTCCTGATTACGTCAAGCTTCACAATTTTATATTTATCGCACAAGTAGTACTTCGGAAGGAACTCCTGCATGAAATTCCTTGGATAAATGACCGGGGATAGTATCCATTCATTGAATTGATCTATCCCAACAGCGGTTGCATCATAAGATTTGCGCACTCTCCCCTTAATGTTTTCTTCTTTCTCTTCACAGATCAAACCTTCCTGGCACATTTTTTTTAGGATTAAATACATCTGACTTTCTCGAATGCTCCAAATAGAACCAAGCCCAACCTTGTCAACAAGCTCTTTGTAGATTTGATATCCGTACTTCTTTTTCTGCAGAATTAAACCGATGATGATATTTTCTATAGGATAAATTGGGATCTTTGGTGCCATGGGATCTCTATACTCTATTACTGAGTATTATACCAAAGCCAAAGTCGCTACGCATAAGATACACGTGATAAAATTGAGAGAAGATGTCCCTGTAGCTCAATGGATAGAGTACTGGCCTCCGGAGCCAGTGGTGTGAGTTCGACCCTCACCAGGGACACTTTGTGAATCCATCATCTCGTGGAGATTAATGATGTTTTTCAACCCTCTTTACATAATAATCAGCCTTCCAGCGCTCCTTTTGGGAATGTGGGCACAATTCAAGGTCAAATCAACCTACTCGAGATTCTCTCAAATTCGTAGCTACACCGGTGCAACCGGCGCGCAGGTAGCTCGACATATCCTCGACGAAAATGGTTTGCAAGAGGTCCCCATTGAACAGACCAATGGCATTTTGAGCGATCATTATGACCCGGGCAAAAAAATCCTTAGGCTGAGTGGTGGTGTTTACGGGTCAGGAAGTATCGCGTCAGCTGGCGTAGCCGCCCACGAGGCAGGACACGCACTTCAGCATGCAGCGAAATATTTACCTTTGAAGATTCGTTCATTGATGGTCCCTTCCGTTCAAATCGGAAGCTGGCTTGGTCCAATAATTTTCACAATTGGATTGATCATGAACTCTGCTTTTGGTGAAAGCCTTGCCTTGATTGGTTTGATCTTCTTCGCAGCAACCGGGCTTTTTGCATTGGTTACGCTTCCTGTAGAACTGGATGCTTCCCGCCGAGCCAAGATTTGGTTAGTACAGTCAGGAGTCCTTACTCAAGCAGAAATGCCAGGTGTCAATGCTGTGTTGAACGCTGCAGCCTGGACTTATGTGGCGGGTTCCGCTCAAGCCATCTCCTCGGTAATTTACTATTTAATAATTTTTTTGAGCCGATCAAAAAGAAGATAGGCGAATCAATACACCTTCACAAGACTGCGTGCAAGAATGTCCCGAAGTTTTAAGGCGCGGATCGCCCCCTCTGCCGTACAAGTTGTAGGGTAGTCAACCAAATAAGCGGGAACGCCCAGCGATTTTGTCAAAAACTTATCGATTCCTCGAAGCAGCGCTCCCCCTCCGCATAACGCTACACCTCTATCAATGATATCTGAAATCAGTTCCGGGGGCGTCGTTTCAATCACTTTTTTTGCCAGATCGGCTAAAGTACTTAAAGGTTCTTGTAAAGCTTCAACCACATCTTCCGTTGTGACTGTGACAGGGCGAGGCAAACCGCTAACCTGGTCCTGTCCTTGAATCTCCATAGATTCAGCAAAGTTATCCATGACTGCAGCACCTATACGCAATTTGATTTGTTCAGCGGTAGGTTGACCAATAATGACGCCAAATTTTTTCCGAATAAAAACAACAATCGCCTCGTCCATCGTTAACCCCCCAGTTCGGTCGGTTTGCGCGGTGATGATGTCGTTCATCGATAGCACTGCAGCCTGATTTGTACCGCCGCCCAGGCAAATAATCATGTTTCCGGTTGGTGCTGCAATCGGAAGGTCAACCCCAATTGCAGCAGCTAATGGCTGATGGATAAGATAAACGTCTCGACTACCCGCTCCTAAACCAGCTTCATGAACAGCACGACTTTCAACGCTTGTGATCCCATAAGGAATTGTAATCATCAATCTGGGTCTGAAGAATAACAAAGAACCACAAATTTTTTTTACCAGGTACCCGAGCAGGTTTTCTGTAATTTCAAATTCGGCAATCACACCATGTACCAGAGGACGGATAATTTCAATTCTCTCCGGCACCTTTCCAATCATGTCTTTTGCAGCCTGTCCCCATTCAACCATTTTCAGTTCATCAGGTATTAAAGCAACATAACTGGGTTCCTGAAGCACTACCTGATTGTTCTCAGCAATAACAATATTCATCGTCCCCAGATCAATTCCCAATTCGCGAGTAAAACTAGCCATTTATGCCTTTCACAGTTTTTGAGAAAAATTTTCGGTCTTTCGATTAAAAATTTAGAATGTATTGTAACATAAGCACTGTTTAGCACTAATCCTA
>CAZCHK010000033.1:0-26195 GCA_964498605.1 uncultured Anaerolineaceae bacterium
CGCGTCCGCTGCCGATGTGACAGGTTGAATCCCGAGAGAGAGTGCAAGATTGCCCTGAGGATCGAGATCCATCAGTGCGACGTGATTTCCCAATTCACTTAATCCCGCTGCCAACGAAATCACAGTCGTGGTCTTTGCCACCCCGCCTTTTTCATTAGCCACTGCGATTTTGAACATGATTAATTTGCGGAATTCCTTTCCAGTTAGGCTTCGGGCGGTGTTCCACTTTCTGATGCCGCTTCCCCAGCGTCTGCTTGTCGTTCCGCCTGGTGTTTGGCACCATTTGTCTGCAGTGCTTTCTGTAGCTCGGCGCGTGCTATTGCCATCATGGCTTTGGGATCAGTGACCGAGCGTATTTTGCTGGTTATCTCCAGCACTTTTCTCTCCCGTTCCGCGCGGCGAATCGTTTGTCCAAACAGGCGGGCATTTTCCAGCGCCAGGCCGATCTGGTCGGCAACCGATCTGACCGTTTCGATTTCATCAGTGCTCCAGCCTTTTCTCGTATCCGCTTCCTCTTCAAGGTGAATCACGCCAATTGTTTCCCCGCGGACCTTGATGGGAACCACCAGGGTGGGTTTCGTGATCGATTCAGCTGAGCCGGCAGCGAGGGAGACGATTTCACCGTTCGTTAGCGCTGCTTGGATCTCGGGTGAAAAATCAGTCGAAATGGGGCGAATTCCCTGACTGGAATATTCAAATCCTTGTATGGGTCGCTGGGTAGTTTCTTTTTCCCATTGTTGATCCAGGTACTGGCGGGTCACTTTTTGCGCTTCGCCCAGCGCTTCCTGTGTGCTTTGCAACAGGCGGTTGTTGTAGATGGCGATTGCGACCTGGTCAGCCAGCGTCGTGAACAATTCCACGTCCTCTTCGCTGAAGGCATTGGTGTCTGTAGATTGAACATCCAGAGCGCCAATGACCTCACCACTTACATTCAAAGGAAGTGCCATTTCAGAGCGTGTTTCTGGCAAATCCGGGTTATTGAAAAACACTGCGTCTTGACCGACATCGGTCGCAATCCTTGGTTTCCCTTCCTGGGTTACGTAACCCACGATACCAACCTGACCGACCTGCAGCTGATGCCGCCTGGCAAGCATTCTCCGGCCTCCTTCGCTGTTGGTTGCGCGAAGAACCGCGTTTCTTTTTTGTTCATCCAGCAGGAATACACCGACATGGTAGAAACCAAAGCGCTCGCTGATCAATGTGACAACCCGGTTCAGTAATGCTTCAAGCTCTTGAGCCTGGGCGATACCTCGAGCCACATCGGATACCGTTTGAAGCTGACGGCTTCTTGTTACAAGTGAAACATTTTGATCAGCCAGCTGTCTGGTTCGTTCCTCGACGCGGGTTTCCAGCCCCAGAATCATATCATTCAGCTGGTCGGTCATTTGGTTGAACGCCGATCCAAGGATTTCGATTTCGTCGCGGCTTTTTATCTCCGCTTTGGCCTGAAGGTCTCCTGAGGCGACTCTTTGCGCGACAGAGGTAAGCTGAGTAATTGGTTGAGATATGAATGCTGAAGCCAAAGCGCCAATCACCCCCACGATGCCGGCGATCACGGAAACGATCGTGATGGCGACCCTTAATTGTTCGTCGCGAACCTGAAGTATTTGCGCCTGGTTTTCCACAAAGATAACGTACCAGGGCAGGGTGGAAAGACGTGTGATCGCACCCGCTTCAAGGTGTTCGTCGCTGTCAGGGTGAATCTCGGTAACAAAATATGGCTGTTGTTCGTAGTTTTGCAGTGCCGCAAAGAACTCTGGCAGATCTGTGGATAAATTCCCCGTGGCAATTTTGGGGAGGAATTTATTCTCTTGAAGCGATGTGATGGTCGTCTCCTGCAGCGGGATAATGGATTTGTGGATGTTATTCGGAGTAATCGTGTCCGCCAGACGAATGAAGTTCTCGTCAAGCAGGATGGGGTAGGTCCTGTTTCCAACAGAACCGGTGTACTGCTCCAGAATACTTTGCAAAACCATGGCATCGTAACGAATTGTGAGCACACCGATCGATACCTGGCGTTCATTTTTTACCGGAGCAGAAAAGTAGATGTAGCTATCGCCAGTTTCCTCGTTGAATGACACGGGCGTAAAGGATGTGCTATCCGTAGAACGGGGAGTGAGGAAATAGATCTCCCGATGCATTCTTTTTCCAATTTCTGTCGGATTTGTGTCATAGATGACATAACCCAGCGGATTTAAAATTTGATAGGATGGGAGGTATTCTCCGCTTCCTGTGCGCAATGTCGCAAGGACGCTCAATAAGCTGGCTTCTTGTTCTGTGCCCTGGGTTGAACCAAGGGTCGCCGCATTCAAGAATTCTCTGAACACGCTCAGCGAGGCCTGGGTTTCGACATCCGTTAAGTTGGTTTCAATGAAATTATCCAGTTGTTTGGCCACTTGCTCAGCGGCCAGGTACAAAGCCGTATTGGCTTGAGTCTGGACCGCCTCTTGAAGGAAGTTCACCTGAATAATCGATATGATAATCAGGGGGATCAAAGCGATGGAGAGGAATTGTAATGTGAGCTTGATGCGGAGATTCACCTGCAGCCTGTTGGTTCTGAGCAGGTAGCTGTAAAGGACGAGCACTATCGCAGCCACGACCCACATGACGATCAGCATCCATGTCACAGATAGCATGCGTGTTCCGAATACCAGACTTCCAAGGGCTGCAAGCACAGCCTGAAGGATCCCTAAGATCAGAATAATGGTTGACCATATCCCTGTAAAAACTGCGGAAGAAACAAGCAGGGTGAAGCTGATAATGAGCACAGAGATGGGTGTGTAGATGTCCAGTACGCGTGTCGCCAGAAGCACCAGGCCAGTGAATAGCAACGTGATTTGAATGAAAGCTTTTAAATTATCAGAGACTCTCAACCGGATCCGCTGGGCGATGATCCCCTGAAGACCGCTGACCATCATTAAGCCAGCGCTGACAAAAACGCCGTACTCGTTGTAGAGTACGCCTACCAGCAGTGTGGCAAAAGCAAGAACAATGCTGGAGAATGCTGTATATTGAAGGATTCTTTTTGATGACTCAGAAAAAGGAGTTGCTTTCTCCACAGCGCTATTCTTTTGGCGGTTTTCGGATAGAGAAATTTTTTCATCAGGAAGCATGTGATACTCCAAATATTCTATTGCTTGCCATTTTTCTCACTTTGCGCGAGGGACACTCGAACAGAGGATATGCCGAGGGATTTTCCGATCTCTTCGGCTGCCATTTTCAAGATGTCATTGATGTCAGGGCTGCTCGTCACCTTCTCCGAGATACCCCTCACGATGTGCTCTTGATTGGCGCGGTCCTGGATTTCTTCAAGAAGTCGGGCATTTTCAAGCGCCAGGGCAAGACGGTCCGCCGTGGTTTTTAAGAAGTCCAGGATGTCCGAGGATACGGAATCCGTGTCGAAGAGAAGATCGAGTATCCCCAGTGGTTGCTCGCGAAGTTTAAATGGGAGCTGGATATTGGATCGTTTTTTTCCATCAGGACCGGTCAGTACATTGACGATTGGTTCTGCAGCATGGATGACTTCCGTTGCGCTTGCCGGTAATGAAGCATCCGCTGTCTCCTCGCCATCTGTAATTTTATAGGACAGGAGGCGATTGCTTTTTTTCAGGAATGAATCCCAGGTTTCTTGCGTGTAGGAGCGTGCGCTTGTCTGAAGTTCTTGGATGGTGCGTTGCAGCTGATTGTACACTTCGGAGCGATTGATCGCGGTGGCCAGCTGATCAGCCACGATCTGCAGGATTTTTACGTCGTCTTGAGTGAAGGCTGCTTCCTGCGTGGATTGCACATCGAGCACACCGATGATCTCCTCACCCACTCTTAAGGGAAGCCCCATTTCCGAGCGAGTATCTGGCAATATGGGATTGCGAAAATGAACAGCATCAGCGCCAACATCTAACGCGATATGCGCATCACCCTGTTTGGAAACATTACCGACAATTCCAACCTCCCCGACGCGCAACCTGTGCTGCTTTTCCAGCATGATTTTCCCGGCTTCACCAGTGGCTGCTCTTAGAACAGCATACTCTTTTTGGGCGTCCAGAACGAATACCCCCACGTGGTAGAAGGAAAAATTTTCACGGATGAGGTTGACTGTCTGTTCCAGCAAGGACTGCGGATCCTGCAGGCTGGAGATCTGCCGTCCAATCAAACCCGCGACCTCGATCTGCTGATTGCGTTTTTGGATTGACCGCTGTTGCTCGAATGTCATCTTTTCAATCGCTGTTGTTGCGTTATGCAGGTTTGATTCAACATTCTGGAAAAAACCAAGGTTTCTCACATATCTGGTTTGAAAGTAATAGATGACAAAGGAAAACACCGTGGACATGGCTAAAAACAAAACCATTGCTGTTGTCCATTGAAGCGGAGTGGGACGGGCCGCAACTGCTTTGTATACTTCGGGTTGAAAGATGTCGGTGGTTGACAGAACCGTGATGGTTGCCAGCAGGAATAGTCCTAATAACGCTGAAGCGATGCCAATATACAGTTCCCCAAAGGTCAGCAGCCATAACACGAAAGCAATTAAGAAGACTAGCCCGTATCCTTGAAGTCCCTTGGTAAACAAGGAATACGCGCTGATCCCAAACAGGACCAGGGCGACGGATGCGATTTTTAAATAATCAGGTAGTTTTGTGACGAAAGCAATCACTAACAGCATCGCCACTGCGGCGGATGACCCAATCAGCTGAATCAGGTTGATTGGATTCAAGATACCCGGCAGCAGGATGAAGTAAAGGATCAGTCCGACAATCGCGATTCCATAGAGTGAGATGGACAGCATCCTGCTCTTCAGATTCTGAAGCTGTTCGAATTGGGATGAATACTTTCTCGTTCCGACATCCGTTGCTGAGCCAATCTGATTTTCCATGTTTGTCACCTTATTTGGTCTGCTGATTTTGCTCGTTCATCTCAGTACTTTCCGGCACAAGATGAACTGCTACTGAGCTGATTGAGGGCAGTTTGCTCAATTCTCTTGACAGGGATCGGATGATATCGTTCACGGTTGATTTTTGTGAAAACTCAGATGTCAGAGTGTTCAAGCGTCGTTCGTATGCGGCGCGCGCCTGGGTTTCTTCCAGGAGTCGTGCGTTTTCCAGCGCCAGGGCGATCTGGTCCGCGACTGCGCTGGCCAGACCCATCTCCTGATCCGATAAGCGATCTCTTCCAATGTCAATGCGGATCACACCCAACGGTTGATCGCGAAGCTGAATGGGCACTTCGACAATCCTGCTTTCCCCACTTTCAGTGATGAGTGGATTTTCAAACTGAGTGCTCAAGGCCTGTGCTGTGCCGACTTGTTCCTGCCACGCTGTTGATACATAGGCTCGATTGAGCTTGCGGATTTCTTCCAGGTTTGCCTGGGTCTGAGCGAACAGGTTCGAGTTTTCCAACGCGATCGCCAGACCATCCGCGATCCCTTCGAATATCTGGATGTCTTCTTCCGTAAAGGCGTTGACTTCCTGTGACTGCAGCGTGATCGCGCCCAACGCTTTGGATCGGCTGATGATGGGGATCGCCAGCTCGGATCGGGTGAGCGGCAAGAGTGGATTTTCGAAACGGACGGCTTCTTTACCGACATCCAGGGCGATCCTGGCTTTTTGGTTGGCTGTCGTCCAGCCGATCATGGAGGTGCCGCCGACCTCCAGTTTATGATTCCGGGCAAGCATTTTTTCTCCAGCTTCTCCTGTACCTGCGCGCAGAACCGCATTCTCACCTTTTTCATCAACAATGAAAATACCTACATAGTAAAGGTTGAATCGATCCTGGACAAGGTTGACTGTCTGGTTGAAAAGCGTTTGTGGATCAAAAAGCGTGGTAACACTCCGGGTAATTTCCGATACCGTTCTGACCTGATTCATTCTGGATTTCACGTGGATTTGCGATTCTTCCAGGTTTTCCAGCAGCTTGTTGACAGACGCAGTCAACCTGCCCATCTCATCATTGCGCTTTACGGCGATCCTCTGGCTGGGATCCTGTTTATCGGCAATATCTGAAATATCCCTGGTTAATGTCGTAATGGGGTTAACCGTAGCCCTGATGACCAGGAAACTGACAACCACGGTAAAAGCGCTTGCTCCCAGGAAGAACAAGATGGGGAAGATCAGCAGCACTGAGTTGATCGTCTGGAAGACCTGCCGATCCGATTGGACTTGAAAATACAGAAAACTCTCCTCGGAGAAGTCGGTCAAGGCTATCCTTGAACGAAGATAATCTGTTCCTCTGGATGTACTGAGGAGCGCTGTTTCACCGGCGGCAAGTCCTGAGAGCAGGGCGGTGTTATCTGAATCCTGTGGAGAAGTGATCGAAAGCTGTAAGTTCGCCAACGTGCTGATTCTCTGCATTTCGTTGCCGTCCAGGTAGCGGAAAACAACGACAGCACCCATGCGGGGACCAGAACCGTCACTTTTGAAGATTGGCCAGGAGGCGAAGAGCGTGTTGCTTTCGGCGAGGTTGACGACGCCGGACTTCCCGATTTCTGAAGCCAGGAACGGGATGAGCAATGATGATGATTCAATCGCCTGTTTGACATCGAAGGGCAGTTCTGTCAATTCGCCAGTGGCAAGATCGACACTCGCAGCGTACCGCACGCGACCAAAGCCGTCCACGAAAGCCATCGCGTTAATGTCCAACTGCTTGATCGAATTGGCTCCAAGGTTGGTATCTATAAACTCCTGGTTGAGATCCTGGATGAATTGATAGGTGTCATCCCAAACCGCCCAATCTTTAGAAGTTAACAGCAACCGTTCGGTTTCAGACTTGATCGCGTTTTCTACTGCTCTCACATTGTTTTCAATGATAATATCTTCAACAACAGCGGTGCGGTTCGTCACAAGAAATATCGTCAGGCCTACCAGCAAGCCTGCAAGAATCAAGGACGCAATTGCCAGTATCAGGATCGTTCTGAAGCGAATGCTCATTCCTCATCTCCTTGCACGTTTGGTACCGTGTCTGACCTCGGATCGTTTTCCTCGAGAGGTTGGGAAAATCCTCGTTCGGCCGCACCAATTTCTTGACCGTCGATGGCTGGTGTTACAAATCCCGGGTCGTCCGACACGCTATTCTGTACGGGTGGATTTGATTCGGGTAATGCGGCAGCCGGTCTGCTTTCCGGTTTGACGGATGAGGCTACGGCTTCTTCAGCCCCCTGGGCTCCGGTGATTTGAATTTGTGTATTTTTCGCCTTCAAAGCCTTGCCCAGCTCTTCGACGGAGGTCTTCAAGATTGTCTCAATGTCAACCGAGCGACGGATTTTATCCGTGATGGTGTAGAGCTGCTGCTGCCGGTCCACCTGGTCGCGGATTTGACCGACCAGCTGAACGCTGGAAATGATGGAACCCAGGCTGTTTGCCAGCGTGGATAGGATTTCGATATCATTTTCATTGAAAGCGCGCGTCGATGGGCTTTCGATATTGATCGCCCCAAAAAAAGTGTCCCGGAACATGATTGGAATGGCCAGTTCGGATTGTGTTTTTGGGTTCAGTGGAACGTAATTCTCGATTGTCGATACATCGTCAATCACGATCGTGCGTTGTTCGCTTGCCACCTGGCCAATGATTCCTTCCCCTTTAGGGATTTTTACTTCCCCGACAGCTGGTTTATCTTGTCCTTGTGATGCTTTGAGTATCATGCTGCCTTCATCGTCCGGGACAAAAATGGATATCTGGGTGTTGGGCAATGTGTCCGCAAGTCCTTCAACGACATTCATGTAAGCAGCATCAATCGTTGGCGCCGTCGTCGCGATGGACGTGATCAGATACATCGATCTCTGTCTGGCCAGGTAATCCTTTGTTCGCTGACCCTGAGAGGCGTTGGAGATGATCAACGCAATTTGATCCGTGATCAATTGGAGTGCCTGCAGATCGGCTGCTGTAAAGAAGTTTGGCTGTTCGCTGCGGTAATCGATGAAACCCAACACATCGCCGCCTGACCTCAACGGTATGATGAGTTCGGATCGAGTGTTGGGAAGTAACTCATCCTGTATGTGGTTCTGGTCCCGAGCTGTATCAGGAATGATTCGGTAATTGCCATCGGACAAAGCCTGGTTGAGTATGGATTTACCTCTCACCCTGATCTGATAACTTTCCGCTCGATGTTTTTCTCCTGTCTCACCAGAACCGTCCTTGAAGACAGCGTTTTCCTTTAACGTATCCAGCAGGTACAATCCTGCAAATTGGATCTTCATGTTGGATTGAATGCCGTTCATTAATTCTTTCAGCTGCGCGTCCAAAGCAATCGATTCGGTGCTGGAATGAATGATCTCAGCTGCCAAATTCAAATGTGCCTCGCGGGTTTGCGCCAGGTTTTGTGTCTTCCTTAACTCCGTGTCATCCCACGAAATTTCCAGCAGGCCAATGGTGTTGCCGTCCTTGTTCTTTAAGGGAACTTTATTTTGTGAGAGAATGATCTCAGATCCATCCGCAAGAGTTCTGGATATTTTTGTATCCAGCTTGGGAAAACCCGAGGAAATGACCTCCAGGTCATCTTTATAGTTTTGCAGCCCTTCGGATTCATTCATGATCTTGATATCGGATTGACCGATGGCAGTTTTGTTATCCGGGATTCCCAGCTGTTGGACCAGCTGTTTGTTCAGGTTCAGGTATTTTCCTTGAGTATCTTTAACGGAAAGATTCATGGGTGAGAAATCAAAGATGTTATCAAGTATGATGTCGTTTGTCGCGCTTCTCTCGATCTGTTCGATCTTTTGCTTGTTCGCCTGAATGGCTGCAAGAACGGAAGCGATGATGGTGCTTAGCGAGCTCATCAGGCTGATGTCAAAATCTTGAAACGCGTCCTCATCTGTGGTATCGGAAATACTCATCACGCCGATTGCTTCACCGTTAACCATTAACGGGCAGCCGATGAACGACTGAGCGGGTGCTCCCTGTTCACGAACACCCAGACGTTGCAAGGCATTGGATGCCTGCCTTAACCACGAAACGGATCTTTTGTTCTTGATGATATAGGAGAACAGACCTTCGCCGAAAGCGATTGGCCTGGGATTTTGCATCTTGCCATTTTCGTACACGTAAACATATTGAATCTGATCGGCCTCTCGATCGTGCAGCGCAACTGAGAAATCCTTTTCCCTGCCAAAAATCTGCTGTAATTGTGAATGCAAGAAAGGAAGCAGTCTTGCAGGAGTATTATCCTTCGAAATCAATTCGGTCAAACCACGGAACAGTTCCAGCGCTTTCGTTTGTTTTTCTGAAGATGACTCAAGAGCCTTTTTCCCAAGGATTTTTTCTGATGCGACCAAAATTTCCTGTATGGGTAATATGTCCGTTTGCCCGATTGCATCTTCATCTCTCGATCCGACAATCAATAACCTGGTCGCTTTTTCATTGACATTGAGAGGGATGATTGCGGCTGATCGGCAACCTCGATTAATAAAAAAGGCCAGAAGGTCCGAGTACTCCGATTCCAGCTCAAGGTTGTCAAGAATGGCGTACCTTCGGGTGGCGAATGGTGTCAAAGCCTGACCCACAGGAATGCGGAGGCCTTCCAGCAGCCTGTCTTCAGAAATGGAGGTCGGATCCACCGAGCCGATGTAATTGAAGAATTCTCTTTCGACACTGAACAAAAACGCCACAAAACTCGTTTCTTTGATGGCATCCAGAATCAGATGGTCAATTTGCGATTCGTTTGTGGCGGTTGATATTTCAATCAGGTATTTTTGAAGTTCAATCATATCTCACCTATCTGTTGAGATCCCACACCGATTCTCCCTTTAGTACCTTTAAAATTGAGGGAACGAACCGATCTGGATTAAGCGGTTTCCCGATGAAGCCGTTAAATCCGGCAATCTTCGCTTTATTCATTTGCTCTTCATTGGCAAGGGCGGTTACTGCGACAATGGGAACATTTTCTAATTTTGGCGATTGTTTGATCTTCCGGAATGCCGAAAAACCATCCTCATAGGGTAGCATGATGTCTAATAGAATGAGGTCAATTGATGGTAGCGTATCCGCAAATTCAACGATGGAATATCCTGAGGTTTTCCATTCGCAGTGAAAACCGTTTTTTTCCAGCAATCGAGAGACGAGGAAAAAATTGGACGCGTTATCTTCGACAATCAAAACCTGCAACTCTCTTTTATTTTCAGATTCGGTCATAAGTTAGAGCCTTGTATAGGTTGAAAATAGGACACAATTTGATCCAGGAAGGTGTCAATGTCGATGGGCTTTTCAATGTACCCATCACATCCTGCCTGGTAGGTGCGTTCTCGATCACCGCGTAACGCGTTGGCTGTGATTGCGACGACTGGAATTCTCGTGTATTCGGGCAAAGCTTTTAATTGTGCCGTGAGTGAATAACCATCCATCTCCGGCATATTGATGTCAAGCAGGATCATGTCAGGCCGGGTGTTCTTCAAGGTTTCCAGGGCTTCTTTTGCGTTGCACGCTTCAATGACCTGGTATCCTCCAAATTGCAGCATTCTTCGAACGAGCATCCTGTTGTCATCATTATCTTCGACATGCAAAATGGTTTTCAAGCCCTCTAGCATCCAGAATTCTCCTCGCGCAGCACTATTATTACTGCGCTTCGTTAAATGTTTCAAACACACGTGAGCCTGGCACGACTTAACCCATTAAGTATTATACAAGAAATCACAAGAATGGATTTTTCAAATTTGTTAGAAATTATTTAAATGAAAAGAACGCTGAATTCAAGGAAGAGCGGGTGATGGGATTCGAACCCACGGATGGTACCTTGGGAAGGTACTGCCTTACCACTTGGCGACACCCGCATAACAGAGATTATAGCGGTCAAAAAAGTGTCTGTCAATGACAAAAGGCGAAAAAACCCTTATGGTATAATGATTTTTTGAATTTCGCAGGCTAAAAGATATTATTTTACAAAAAAAGGTGATTCATTGGCCAACCCAATTAATTGGCTGTTAGGATTATTTTCTCTCGACATTGGCATTGACCTGGGAACCGCGAATACCTTAGTTTATATTCGAGGTAAGGGTATTGTCATCAACGAACCTTCTTGGGTCGCAGTAGATAAAAAAACCAGGAAACCATTGGCGATTGGTGAACAGGCAAAATTGATGGCTGGCAGAGTCCCCTCCAATGTCCTGGTGGTTCGACCTTTGAGGGATGGCGTAATTTCTGAGTTTGAGATCACGCAGGCGATGCTGGGTTATTTCATTGGCAGAGCTCATCAACATACCGTTGTACCCATGCCAAGGCCGCGTGTGGTCATTGGCATCCCTTCCGGGGCAACTGAGGTGGAAAAGCGGGCAGTTTATGATGCTTCCATGTCGGCAGGCGCGCGGGAGACCTTCCTCGTGGATGAACCTAGAGCAGCAGCGTTAGGGGCTGGTCTTCAATTGGCAGATGTGACCGGTCAGATGATTATTGATATTGGGGGAGGAACCACAGAGCTTTCCATTTTTTCCATGGGAGGCGTGGTTGTCTCACGCTCGTTAAGAGTGGCTGGGGATGAATTCGACACTGACATCGTTCGATACATCAGGAATAAGTATAATTTACTGATTGGAGAACGCCTGGCAGAGCAGGTAAAAATCAGCATCGGTTCAGCGTTCCCCTTGCAAGCGGAAAAAACAATGCCCATACGCGGGCGTAATTTAATCTCTGGACTCCCTGAAACGATAGAAGTGAGTTCCATAGAAATTCGGGAAGCCATGACCAGCTCCCTGCAGGTCATCATTGATACCATAAAAGATGCCATCGATGAAGCTCCCCCTGAAATTCTCACGGACCTGATGGACAATGGTATCTGTTTGGCGGGTGGTTCCTCCTTACTGAACACACTGCCTGAAAGACTGCAGGATGAATTGAAGATAAGAGTCTGGCGCGCGGAAGATCCTTTGACATGCGTGGCGCGTGGTGCTGGCTTGGTACTGGAAGACCTCGAAAAGCATAAACGTTTTCTGGTTGATGTTGAACGAAGCACTTTTCGTCGATAAGACTTCCAACCCATTCAGGTAAGAATGAAATTCATCTCAAATCATATATTTAAAATTGTCCTCATCGTGATTGTCGTGATTGGGATTTTGCTGGTCGCTTTGGGCGGCTATCTTCAACCGATCTTGGGCGCTGTATCAACCCCGTTTGTTGAGATACAGCGCTGGGTCTCATCTCGCTATTTGGCCATTTCAGAGATCCTGACCATGCCCCGCGATACGATTCTTCTTCGCCAGGAAAATCAAGAATTAAAAAATCAAGTCTCGCAGCTCCAGTCTCAGGTCATACAACTCCAGGAACAGCTTGGGGAGGCGCAGGTTCTGTACGCCTTGTTGGACTTTGCCAGGGAGCGCCCGGAAAATAAATATATCGCCGGATCGATCATTGGAAAAGATCCAAGTCCATTTTTGCAGTACGTCATCATTGACCATGGCTCAGACGATGGATTAAAAAAAGGCATGCCGGTTGTCACGGAGCAAGGTTTGGTGGGGCAGGTTGCTGCTGTGACCGCAAAAGCCGCAAGGGTTCAGCTCATCAGTGATTCAGGTTCAGTAGTTAACGTGAGGTTAAAGAATGCCGCGAT
Organism: uncultured Anaerolineaceae bacterium; assembly: GCA_964498605.1. GTDB lineage: Bacteria > Chloroflexota > Anaerolineae > Anaerolineales > Anaerolineaceae > JBGQAS01. The sequence goes on from CAZCHK010000033.1 coordinate 12,517, forward strand.
TGAAGCTCAGCTGAAAGGATCGATTTCGGGAGAGAACACACTTGAAATGATCCCCCAGGACGCGCAACTTGAAATTGGTGATATTGTTCTGACATCTGGCCTGGGAGGAACATACCCTCCTGGAATCGTCATCGGGCAGGTGACGCAAACAAGAAAAGTGGAAACAGACCTTTTTCAAACCGCTGTTGTGCAGCCGATCGTCAACTTCGCGCAATTGAAAGCTGTTTTAATCATCATTAATTTTGAACCCATTGAAACCAGTCCGTTGTTTCCAACAGAGTAAGAATGCATCTTTTTATTGGCATCCCTTTGATTCTGATTACCGCCATTCTCCAAACCACGATCATCTCCAGGCTGACTTTTGAGAATGGCACAGCCAACTTGCTGTTGATTATCATCATCATCTGGGGGTTGCATGAGAGAAGTAAAGGAAGCTGGGTATTGGCGATCATTTCTGGCCTGCTGCTTACTTTGAGCAGCAATCTTCCAGTGGGTACGTATATCATCTCGTTTCTTATTGTCAACATGATCGTTCGATATTTGAACAAAAAAATATGGAAATCCCCGCTTCTGGTATTAATCATGGTGATGATCGTCAGCACACTGATCGAACACGCCGTCACCTATCTCGCGTTGGTGTTCATCGGGCAGGTAAACCCTGTCGGATTGATTTTTTCCAGGATTACGATCCCATCCGTTATTCTCAATCTGGTTTGGGCATTTCCAGTTTTTTTCGTATTAAATCATGTGCTGGATAGATTGTTTCCTTCGACTGAATAGCAATGAAACCAAAACAAGCGCGTATTCCTAAAAATATTTTTTCAAACCGGATCAATGGTTTGATTCTGCTCATGATCCTTGTCATGGGCTTCTACGCGTTTAAATTACTGGATATTCAGGTAATCAACGCGTCAAATTATCTTGCCCAGGCTGAAGAAAACCGTATCTCCAATATCAATATCCCCACCCAGCGTGGAATCATCTACGACAGGAACGGTTATGTTTTGGCGCAAAACATTGCCTCATTCAATGTGACCATTACACCTGCTTACCTCCCGGACGATATTGGCAATGTTCAGGAGATATACAGGCAGCTTTCAAGATTGATCAATGTCCCTGTCTCGGCGGGGGATTTTAATGAACAATCCGTCAGGAACTTTTCTCCCTGCCAGACCGATTTTGGGATTACTGAAATTGTTGCCATACAGGATACGAACGCGCCTTATTCGGCGGTGAGGATCGCCTGCAACATCGATCAAAAGACCGCCATGATGATCAGCGAGAATAGCGACAAATGGCCTGGGGTGACAATCGAGGTTGAGGCTGTGCGAGACTATCCTACGGGCTCGTTAACCGCGGCGTTAATTGGTTTTCTGGGTCCTGTACCCGCCGCATTACAGGAACAATATGAGGAGCTTGGATTTGTCTCTGGAAGGGACAAGGTGGGATACGCGGGTGCCGAGTTGTCACTGCAGGATTTTTTGGGCGGCAAGAATGGTTTACGCGTTGTAGAGGTTGACGCTGCTGGAAAAGTCCTCCGGGACATTGAGGCTCCCATTGATCCCGTACCCGGTAACAACATCACTCTTACCATCGACACACGCCTGCAATCAGCAGCGGAAGCAGCATTGGTGAGTATGATCCAATCCTGGAATGCGTACCTGAACAGGGTTTTTTCTGAAAATGGCGTGGTGATCGCCATGAATCCAAAAACCGGTGAAATTTTAGCGATGGTTTCGTATCCCACCTATGAAAACAACCGCATGGCCAGGTTGATCCCGTATGACTATTGGGTGCAGCTTAACAGCGATCCAAACCGTCCCCTTTTCAACCACGCCATTTCCGCGGAATTGCCTCCGGGATCTGTGTTCAAAATGCCAACCGCCCTTGGAGCCCTTAATGAAAAGGTCGTGACGCCTGAACAGACAGTGTTCGACCCGGGAAAGATCACGATCCTGCAACAGTATTCCCCCAATGACCCTGGAATCCCGCGAGATTATGTTTGCTGGGAAAAGACCGGCCACGGGTATCAGAACTGGCTGCAAGGGGTCATGAATTCCTGCAATGTCTACTTTTACAAAATCGGTGGCGGGTACCAAAATGAGGTCCCGGACGGGGGGCTTGGGATATGGAGAATGGGTGAATACGCCAAAGCTTTGGGTTATGGGGTTATCACCGGGATTGAACTGCCGGGTGAGCAGGATGGCCTCATTCCCAATCCTACCTGGAAGCGTATCGCGCAAAGTGAGAATTGGGCTACAGGGGATACGTATATTTCCGTCATGGGGCAGGGATACGTGCTGGCTACGCCACTCCAGGTGCTGGTTTCATTCTCCACGATCGTGAATGATGGAAAGTTAATGAAGCCAACAATCATACGCGAGGTAAAGGATTCTGAGGGAAATGTGGTTCAATCGTTCCAGCCACAATTGGTTCGGGATATCACCAAGGATCCCGTCATTCAACTCTTTGGTGAAAATGGGCAGCCGACTGGTGAATTGGTGACCGTCGCTCCCTGGATCCTGGATCTGGCTCAACAGGGTATGAGGTTGGTGGTCACCGAAGGAACCGCAGAGCGGATATTCGCGACTGCCACAATTCAAACTGGAGGAAAAACCGGCACTGCGGAATACTGTGACAATGTCGCCCAGGAAAAGAATTTATGCCAGCCTGGTAACTGGCCCGCCCACGCCTGGTATGTAGGCTACGCGCCGTACGACGACCCGGAGATCGCCGTCGTCGCTTTTGTGTACAATGGCACGGAGGGAGCGACTGTGGCAGCACCGATCGTTCGCCAGGTTCTAGAGGCCTACTTTGAATTCAAGGCCATAGACGCAGGGTCGATCATAAATTAATGGAAAATATCAACCCTGCTCGGACCAATCCGATGAACAAGAACATTGTCATCAAAGGGATCAAGGAAGGTTTGCTTGTTTCTATTGGCGATGGTTGTTGGGAAGAATTATGCGCGCATCTCATCCAGCAGATCGACCTGAAACCTGATTTCTTCAAGGGCGCGATGCTCGTACTGGATGTAGGCTTCCGCGTACTTCATCCGCTGGAAGTCGAGGGATTAAGAGTGCAGTTAATTTCAAGAGGTCTAGGAATAGCGCACTTCATCACGGATTCGCCAACGACAAAGATCACCTTGAAAACGCTCGGGTTGGATGAAAAGAAAATTGATTCCACCACAGCAAGAGATCTGGTCCCGTTGAACACGCAGCTGGATGGTGAAAATGCCTTGCTGATCAATCGGACGCTTCGATCAGGAAACAAGATCCATTATCCCGGGCATGTTGTCGTGATCGGTGATGTTAATCCTGGCTCTGAGATCATTGCCAGTGGAAGCGTGGTGATCTGGGGCAGGTTAAAGGGGCAAATACACGCTGGAGCGGAAGGGGACATCAAAGCTGTTATCTGCGCGCTGGAAATCGATAAGGCGAATATCACCATCGCCAGGATAACCGAATTGACTCAAACAAAAAAATGGAAAAAAGGAGCAAGCATCATCCTGGTTGAAAATAATACGCTGATCTTGAAAAATTGGTTGGGCAGGTTTGGATAGAAATGGATGAACATGGTGGCAACTGCTGTAACATTCACTTCCGGTAAAGGAGGCGTGGGAAAAACCACGGCGACAGCAAATGTAGCTGTCGCATTGGCAATGCAGGATCAGAAGGTAGTCTGCATTGATGGTGATATTGGATTGCGAAACCTGGATGTTGTGCTCGGCCTGGAAAACAGGATCGTCTATGACATTGTGGATGTCGTGGAAGGCCGCTGCCGCATCAACCAGGCGATGATACACGATAAGCGGTTGGATTCCCTGTATCTCATTCCAGCCGCGCAGACCCGGGATAAGACAGCGATTTCTCCCAGCGACATGATCAAAGTTGTCAGCGATCTGAAGGAAATGGTCGATTGGATACTCATCGATTCTCCTGCTGGAATAGAGCGCGGGTTCCGTAACGCCATCGCTCCCGCGGATCTGGTTGTTGTGGTTACGAATCCCGAAGTGTCTGCTGTACGAGATGCAGACCGCATCATCGGCATTACTGAGGCTGAAGAGAAAGGACCGGCAAAACTTCTCATCAACCGATTTAATGCAACCATGGTGAGACGGGGAGACATGCTGGCCTCGGACGACGTGCTGGACTTGTTGGCCATACCGCTGCTTGGAATCGTCCCTGAAGATGAAGCGGTGATCATCAGCACGAACAGGGGTCAGCCTGTCGCATTGGAGAACCGGACAAAAGCCTCTCAAGCTTTCCATAATGTGGCAGCTCGATTGATGGGCAGGGATGTGCCGATCCTGGACTTTGAAAAAAACCAGAACTTCCTGACAAAAATGTTCCGCCAGGGAGGAAAATCATGACCTCCTGGATAAACAAGACCATGGGCCGGAAGAAGACAAGCGCTCAGAGCGCTAAAGACCGGCTGCGCCTGGTCCTGATACAGGATAGGACCAGTCTGTCGCCCACCCAGATGGAAGAGTTAAAAAATGAGTTATTGAAAGTCATTTCCCGTTACGTTGTTTTTGATCAGAATGCAGTCAAAATCGGGGTGACTCATGAGGGAAGAGAGCAGCGCCTGACTGCCGATATCCCCATCGTGGATTCGGGTAAACAAAGGGGTAGATAGCAATTCAATGTTATCAAAAGGCATCTGGAAGAACTTTGATTATTGGCTTTTTGGAAGCGTTATCTTCCTGGAAGTTTTCGGGATCATTATGATTCAATCTGCGATAGCCAATAACCCTGAACTTGCCACAGCTCCCTCGCGCCAGACTGTTTTTTTGGGTATTTCTGTCGTCGTCATCATTATTGCCGCTTTGATTGATTACAACTATTGGGCAGGTTTTGTTCGGTTTTTGTATATTTTTTCGTTTGCAGTCCTGGCGATATTGCTGATTATCGGCTCCGCCCGATTTGGTTCTGCAAGATGGATCGAGACGGAGTTATTCTCCATTCAGCCTGCAGAGATTGTGCAGATCATCATGATCATCGTGATGGCCTATTATTTCTCAAAAACCAAGGATGATGTGCATGGCTGGATGTGGATTGGGAAGAGCTTTCTACTCATCACCGGGGTGGCAATCTGGATCCTCCTGCAGCCCAAATTGAGCACCACGATCGTTTTATACGTGTTGTGGTTCGCAATGATCTGGTTAAGTGGTTTGCCATCCAAATACATCATTACGTTCATCCTGGCTGCTGTCGTTCTTGTTGTGGCGATGTTTCCGCTGCTTGAGGATTACCAGCAGCAGCGGGTTATAAATTTTGTTTTCCCGGATCCAGACGCCCGTTATGGCGAAACCTACAATGTGGATCAGGCTCTCATTACCATTGGTTCGGGAGGACTGTTAGGGCAGGGATACGGCCAGGGAACACAAGTGCAGCTGCGATTTCTTAAAGTGAGACACACGGACTTCATTTTCGCAAGCATTGCCGAGGAATTTGGATTCGTGGGCACAATTTTGATCATCGCCCTGATGGTTTTTGTCGTGTTCCGCTGCGTTCGGGCTGGAAGACAGGCAAAAGATATGTTCGGGCAGCTGATTGCGTACGGGGTTGCCACATTGCTCTTTTTTCAAATGGCCGTTAATATTGGGGTCAATCTACGGTTGATCCCTGTGACGGGTTTAACCTTACCGTTCATCAGTTACGGCGGCAGCTCGCTGATTTCCCTTTCCATTGGAATCGGGCTGGTTGAAAGCGTGGCAGCAAGAAGAAAGGTCATCCTTTAGAAAAGAGAGAAGAAATATGGAACCTGTGAGAGTTCGATTCGCCCCATCACCAACCGGACATATGCACCTGGGCAGTGCCAGGACTGCGCTGTATGATTACCTGATCGCCAAGCAGACCGGAGGTCAATTCATTCTGCGGATCGAGGACACCGATCGTAATCGATATGTTGAAGGTGCCGAAGAAGAATTGATAGAAGGTTTACGTTGGTTAGGGATTGATTTCGATGAAGGCCCGGGAAAGGATGGCCCTTTCGGACCGTACCGTCAATCTGAGAGGAAAGATATCTATCGAAAACACGCTGAGCGGCTGGTAGAGACCGGTCACGCCTATTTTTGTTTCTGCACGCAAGAGCGCCTTTCCCAGGTCAGGCAGGAACAGCAGAAGAATAAGGATATTCCCCATTATGATGGGCTTTGCAGGAGTTTGACTTTTGCTGAGGCGAAGAAAAGAGTTGACTCTGGGGAGAAGTACGTTATTCGCTTCAAGGCACCTCGGGAAGGTAAAACAACGGTTCACGATGAGATCAGGGGTGACATCACGGTGGAAAACCGCACGATCGATGATTACATCATCGTAAAATCAGACGGCTGGGCGCTGTATCATCTTGCGGCGATGGTGGACGATCACGAGATGAAAATTACGCATGTCATCCGCGGTTCGGAGTGGCTGCCCACGTTTCCATTGCACGCGCTGATCGTGCGAGCTTTGGGGTGGGCGGAGCCGAAATGGCTTCACCTGAGTGTCTTCTTAAAACCAAGCGGCAAAGGAAAGATGAGCAAGAGAGAAGCAGCGGATCTGATGAAGGACGGCTATTCGATTTTTGTCAAAGACCTGAAAGAGCTGGGGTATCTTCCCGAAGCCGTAAACAATTGGATCGCGTTGATGGGCTGGAGCTACGATGATCACACTGAGTTCTTTGAATTGGATGATCTGGTTAAGAAGTTCAGCTTAGATCATTTGAATCCATCTCCTGCTGCGATAAACTTTACGAAGCTCGATCACTTCAATGGCTTGCACATAAGGAAACTGGATAGCGACCAGCTCGCGGATAGGATCGAGCCATTTTTCCGAAACAAGTACGCGATGGTGGACAAAGCACTGCTCAAAAGGATCGCCCCAGCAATTCAGGAGCGGATAGGGACGCTGGATGAAGCCGTGGTTATGGCCGGCTTTTTTTTCGAGGAAAATATTATCGTAGAGCAGATTGACCTCATGGTGAAAGGATTGACGCGAGAGCAGGTTCTCAGTATTTTAGCCAAGGCGCGTGACCGGTTGATGAAATGCAAACCATGGTCCAAGGTGGATATCGAAGAATCCATGCGGGCGTTGGTCGCGGATGTGAATCTGACTAACGGCCAGGTGTTCAGCGTACTTCGCGTAGCCATCACGGGACAGAAGGTCAGTCCTCCGCTGTTTGATTGTATTGAGATCCTCGGCGAGGAAAAGGTCCTGAGCAGGTTAGGATCCTGCTTGAATATGCTCAATCCAGGCAATTCATAGCGAACAAAAATTATGGTAAAATACTTTTCGCATTGGGGGCTCGTCTAACGGCAGGACAGCAGACTCTGAATCTGTTTGTAGAGGTTCGAATCCTTTGCCCCCAGCCATGATCTAAAACCCCCTCGGCGGGGTTTTAGTTTTAACAGGTGGGTCTTTCTTTGATATGGAATCATCATCCTGAGTAACCGCGGCTGCACTGGAGGATTGGGCGCTTATCCTGATTCCGGCAGAACGATCAAGCCTTGTCAAGCTTGAACGGAGTGTAATGCTTGTTCCAAAGAGAATGACGCTGATTGGTGTTGCAATGACTGCCGCTGGCAGCAGGGTACACTGGTTGAGCTTTGGTTGCGTTCTCTGCTTTAGGCATTATGTACAATAATCAAATGGAGAAACGCAATGCATTTCTCGCGGTTCGCAGAAGATCTCCATTGCCAGCATTGTTGGAAATCTCAAAAGGCTGGAGAGCGGCCACTTGAGGGAGACAGCATTCCATTTTATGATCAGACAGAGCCTGGTAATCATTCATTAAAAAATTAACATATCTGCTTCGCCGTAAGGATTGGCATGTCGTATGGTATCTGAACCCTGGGCAAATAAAACCTCTTTCATTGCAGGGAGGTAATCATCTGTTCTGCACGCGTGACGTGTAGAAAAAAACCACCTCCAATGGGTGGTTTTGATTCTGGTCGGTGGTCAGTGCTGCGATAAAGACCTGCAGTACGGTCCTGGCAAATCAGCCCGATGGCTTGATCCACCTCCAGGATCCGACAGATGCGCAAGTTAATCAACGGTGAGGGTTTTGCTTAAATTCCTTGGAAAATCCGGGTCGAAGCCTTTTTCAACAGAAGAATAATACGCCAGAAGCTGCAAGGGTATGACCGCTAGTAACGATGACAGCATCGGTTTCGCCATCGGCAGGGGAATAATTGTTTGGGCATTCTTCCGCAGTGTTTCATTTTCTTCCGCGATGACCATGACATTACCTCCCCGGCACGTCACCTCATTGATGCCACTGACAATCAATGCTGTGTCAAGCGGCCCGCACACGAAGATCACCGGGAAATTTTTTACCACAGCTGACAGCGGGCCATGTTTAAACTCTGTCGAAAGCATTCCCTCGCAGTGCGAATAAGAGACCTCTTTAAGTTTGAGGGCTCCCTCCAGCGCGATGGGGTAGGTCGCGCCAAAGCCTAAACAATAAGACTCTCCCCATTGGTTCAATGCTTTTACCAGGGAGGCCGCTTGATCGGATGTTTGGCGAATCGTACTTTCCATCAGAACGGGCAATTCACGGAGAGCGGTCAGGTCGTGTCCTCCGAGCAGGCTGGCAAGATATAGAAACGTGATGACCTGATTCGTGAAAGTTTTCGTCGCCGGGACGCTGATCTCATAGCCGCAACACAGCGGCAGCCAGGATGCGCATAATCTTGTCAATGATGATCCGATGACATTGGCAACTCCAAAACAGGTCATTCCTTTCTCTTTGGCTTTAACCAGGGCGTCCAGAACATCCTTCGTTTCTCCAGATTGGCTGACAAAAATTCCCACATCGTCCCTGGAAATCGCCGGAAGGTATTGAGGCGCAAACTGAGGGGCAAGAACTGGAACGACAGGTATTTTTGCCAGTTGAGAAAAATAGACTGAACCAGCCATGCAGGCGTGATAACTGGTTCCGCAGCCGATAAAATAAACATGCTCTGCAGCCCTGATTTTTTCAACGAGGAGCTTGGTATCTTGGTTATTATCCAGGTATCTCAGCAACTCGGAGGCGACAACAGGCTGTTCGTGAATTTCCTTGAGCATGAAATGGTCGAAACCGCCTTTTTGAACGGAGCTCATTTCCTCGTTGATAATTTCAGGCACACGGTGGATTGGCTTGCCATCTTTGGCTGAGTGGAGCTCGTAGCGATCTGCGTACAGCGTGACGATTTCTCCATCCTCGAGACGGATGATCCTCCTCGTCAGTGGAAGAAGGGAAGGAAGGTCCGAAGACACGCACGTGAATCCATCGCCGATCCCGGCAACCAGACCAGATCCTTTTTTGATCGCAAAGAGCCTGTCATCATTGATCCTGCCAATAACGAAAGCATAATCACCTTGAAGATCGCCATACGCGAGGCGAATCGCTTCGATGAAATCTTTTCCCTGGTTGATGTACAGCTCGACGGCGTGTACACACGATTCTCCATCATTTTGTGATCTGACGACCAATCCTTCATCTTTGAATTTCTTTTGTAACTCGACATTGTTCACGACATTACCGTTATGAGCTCCGACCATATCGCCATCAGAGTCGATGTGTGGTTGCGCGTTGATCTTTGAGGGCTCTCCAAATGTAGCCCATCTGAGCTGGGTGATTCCTCTTTGCCCGGACATTTCTGCAATGTTGTATTGTTGCGCGACTTTCTCAACACGGCCGATATCTTTGCGCAGGTCGATGATTCCACCATCGATCGTGGCTGCGCCAACGGAATCATATCCACGGTAGGTGAGCCTTTTTGCTGCCTCGATAAGAATGGGTCCCAACTGCTGCTTTTCTTTAACGACAATTCCAAAAATTCCGCACATAGTTATCCCTCGAAATGCATGCTTGATAAATAATCCAAAACACAGTGTATCACATCAATTCTGCCGCATGAAGTTTCATGATCGTTGATTCTCACGAGCAAAGAATTCCGCAGTTTCATCACGCCGGTTGTCTTTTTTGACCCTTTGAAAGTGCCAGAATCACAATAGCGGATACGCCAGCAACCGCTGATAGAAAAAAGGTGGTCGGATAATTTGATTTGGATGCGACAACCCCTCCCAAGATCGGCACTACGATCGCAATAGGCGCACCTAGCGTATTAATGATACCGACATACAAAGGTTTTTCTTGTTCATCGCCAAAGCTTAAAGAATACGATAATCCAACGGTCCAAAATATCGAAAGACTGAAGCCTATCAGGATCATCGCAAGAAAAGCTGATAGTTCAGGATTGAGAAGACCATTCATATCGGAAGATATGATCGCCATCAAAGAGGAAACCACGGCAAATATGGCTCCAAGGATATAGATCTTTCGATGCCCCCATCGATCTGCAAGCCATCCAAAGGTCGGGGCAGCGATCATTTGAGATGCTGTCAGTACCCCGGTGATGATTCCCGCGGTTTTTTCGTTAAGTATTGAAACTGTACTGACCCAATACACGATATAGAAAGCGGAACCCATGGTGGCAATTTGATATACGGATCGGCTGACAAAAAATTTTACGAAGTCCTTGTTGGTTGAGAGAACATCGCGGATTTGTTTTCGGAGGGACACATGAGCGTTTGGGCCTGTCTGGAGCGTGTGCTCATGCTCTTTTGTCAGCGATAAGAATAGATACGATATCGACATGCAGATACCTGTCAAGGCGAAGCATATGAAAAAACCTTGTGATGCGTCGTAGGTTGAAAGAATATATCCAGCCGCGATGGAACCGATGCTCGCCAGTAAATTCGAAGCTGACGACTGAAAACCAAAAAAGGCCCCCAGGCTCGATGCGGGGATGATCTTCGATATCATATTCTGCCAGGGGTTGGCCGTAAACCCTGCCCCGATGCTTTGCCACACGAAAAGAGCAAAGAACATGATGATCCCCACGGTTGGAGAGTATTTTGATAATAACAACGCCATAAGCGCAAATCCCACAAAAGGCAACCTCTCATGTAAGCTCATTTTGAGCACCACGGGCTTGTACCGGGTCATTTTTTTTATTCTGTTTACCGAAAAAAGCTGCGGCAATTGCCAGCCCAACCCGTGAATAGCGGGGATCAAACTAAAAAGCAAGGGAGAACTAGTAAACTTTGCAAGGAATAGCGGCAGGAAGGTTGTGAATGAAGAAAATCCCAATCCGAAACCAAAAAAACCACCATCAATGAGATTGACGATTGTATTATGCATCAAATCTGATTTACTGCGTGATGGAACTTGCATGGATCAAAAGGGAAAGACCCCGAAAAATCGGGGTCTTGTTGAGCTTAGTACTCTTCCTCTTCCTCGTCATCTTCCCATAGGTCTTCTTCATCATCCTCAGGTGTGACACTGCCTTCTTCTTCCTCGTCGTATTCTTCCTCCAGGTCGTCACTTCTGTGAATATCTTCTTTCACGCTCTTTGTCTCGCAAATGCCATCCGCATCAATACTGATTTGTGCAGCTGTACAAACACCTTCATCAAGGAATTCACATTCTAGGCAATGGCAACGAATTCGTGTCATATGTTTTCCTCCTCATTCACAAGTCTGTTAATGAGTGCGGATTTTACCTCAGACAGTGAGTTCCGTAAAGTAAATTTACGCTTTTACCCAGGGTTAGTTCGGTGAGCTTCCATCACATTGGGAAGGTTTTCGATCCGAGTCAATACTTTGCTCAGCTGATGAATATCCTTAACCTCCAGCACCATGGTGATCGTCGCAAGGTTGTGTGTCACCTGGGCGTTGAAATCCACCATGTTGATGCCTTCTCCGGTGAGAATGTTTGTGATATCGCTTGCAAGACCCTGGCGGTCGTATGCCTTGATTTGTACACCTATAGGGTAAACCTGTTGCGGTTCACCCCAGGATACCCGCACAATTCTTTCTTTGTCTTTTACCCGCAGGATATTCGGACAGTCCTGCCTGTGGATTGTCGCCCCTCTTCCACGGGTTATGTAGCCCACGATCTCATCCCCGGGGGCGGGGTGGCAGCAGCGCGCAAACGAGGTCAGCAAACCCTTCAAACCCAATACAGTGACCGCTGTCGTACTGCTCGTTGGTTCCGAGAGTGGCTTTGGAGTAAGCACGATTTCTTGCTGCACGGCATGATCACCGATCTTATTGATGATCCGGCCAATGGAAAGGTCACCGCAACCCAGCGCGACAAACAATTCATCCACTGATTTATAATCAAGCTCTGAGGATAGCAGCTCATAATCAACATTAAGGATTCCCAAGCGCTTGAGTTCTCTTTCCAGCATCAGCCTGCCCTGGACCAGGTTTTGATCCCGATTTTGTTTCTTGAACCAGAAGCGGATCTTTGACCGGGCTCTTTGTGTTTTTACCAGGTTCAGATTGGGGTTAAGCCAGTCTCTGCTGGGGCCGCCCTGTTTTGCGGTTAATATCTCAACCTGATCGCCGGTTTTCAGTGGATAATCCAGCGTGACAAGTTTGCCGTTTACTTTGGCTCCCCGGCAGCGATTTCCAATTTCAGTGTGAACGTGATACGCAAAGTCGATTGGCGTTGATCCGGTCGGGAGTTCGATGATGTCGCCCTTGGGAGTGAAAACATAGGATCGTGCTTCAAAAACATCCGATTTCATGCTCTCCACAAATTCCTGGGCGTCAACCACATCCTGGCGCCATTCCATCAGCTTGCGCAGCCAGCTGATGCGCTGTTCGTATGTCTCATCGCGTGGCCCTTTTTCCTTGTACCGCCAGTGCGCTGCGATGCCATATTCCGCATTCTGATGCATTTGAGGTGTGCGGATTTGAACTTCAAGCGGCTTTCCGTCATCGTAAAGGACCGCTGTGTGGATGGACTGGTAAAAATTGTCTTTGGGCGCGGCAATGTAGTCGTCGAATTCATTCGGAATTGGACGCCAGTGCGTGTGGACTAAACCCAGGGTCGCGTAGCACGAGGGGATGTCAGGGACGATCAGCCGGACTCCACGAAGATCCATCAGGTTTTCAAAGGGTTTTTCTTTTTCCAGCATTTTTCTGTAGATGGAATGGATGTGCTTTGAACGCCCAGAAATTTCCGCTTTTAACCCCTGGTTTTCAAGCATCGTTTTTAATTTACTGATAATCTCGTTCAATTCCTGTTCCCGGTCAACCCGTTTAGAGGCAATCTTTTCTGCAATTTCCTTGTACTGCTGGGGATCCAGGTACCGGAAGGAAAGATCTTCCAGCTCCCATTTCATTTGCCAGATCCCAAGCCGGTTCGCTAAAGGCGCGAAGATTTCCATGGTTTCACGAGCGATCCTTTTACGGGCTTGTTCTGGCATCACACTCAGTGTGCGCATGTTATGCAGGCGGTCTGCCAGTTTGATCAGAACGACGCGGATGTCCTCTCCCATCGCGAGGAAGGTTTTCCGCAGTGTTTCGCTTTTTAGATCGCTTTTACGAGATTTTCCAGCTGTTTGATCTATCCCGCTTTCTCTAGCTGGATCCCTATCTCCTTTTTCCATCAGCTCGTCTGATTTCGATACTCTGGGCAGGTTGGTAAGCTTTGTCACCCCGTCAACAAGTTTGGCCGTTTCATCACCAAATACTTGTCGCAATTCATCCAATGTAATACTGGTATCTTCGACTACATCGTGTAGTAGAGCTGCCGCGATCACGACCGCCTGCACCTGCATATCCGCCAATATCGAAGCGACAGCTTCACAATGGGTGATATACGCTTCACCGGATACGCGTTTTTGAGATGCGTGG
>CAZCHK010000034.1:0-25320 GCA_964498605.1 uncultured Anaerolineaceae bacterium
CCTGCGTCCATGATGGGTTGATTCTGGGAGGGTTTACCGCTCTTCTGGTACCACCAGGCACGCGCGCAGTAAAGGAATGACCCGATCTCAGAAGCCCGGATGGTGCGCATGTTATTCTGGCCGCTGGTCCAGTTTGTCCGACACCTCTTTGAGGGCTTCCTGAAGGCGAAATTCACGCAGGCTCAAGGTCAGGTCGGCGCGGGTGCGCTCCACGATGCCCCTCAGGAGGTCAGTATGACGGCGCAGCCCGTACGTGATAGCGTCAGGGTAATCCATCGTCACCAGCAGTGAGTAGATCTCGTCCATCTCGCCCAGCAGGCGTTCCGCGTCCTGGCTGTAACCACTGCGCAGGATGTCCATGCAGCGCCGCCGCAGCTCCCCCGCGGTCTCCGCCAGCCCGTTCAGGTACGTTGCAATCTCGATTCCCAGGTCCTGCGGGGTGGGCATTTCCGCCTGCGTGATGAGCGCCACGGTGATGCTGGCTTCGGCGAACTCCTTGATGGCATCCTGGGTATACCCGGCAAAGTACAGCTCAGGAAAGTCCTTCAGGTCGCGTTTCAGCTCGTCCACAATGGCGCGTGCTTCCTCCAGCAGCTGGGAGGCGTTCTCGTGCTCATCGCGGTGGATGGCCCGAATCGTATGGGCGCACAGACGGGTGAGCTGCCTTGCCTGCGCCAACGCTTTATCACGCGCTTTCGTGCGCGCTTCAAAATCCCGATGGGCTGTCTCAGCCAGCGAGTTGAATCTGGACATTGGATTGCTCTTTCATTAAGTTTAGAATACTCTAGAAGGGGATGTTATCCTCGCTGTTATCGGTCGCAATCTCTCCCATCTCCTCAGTCCCGCCCGATTCGCTGCTGCTCTCAGTTTTGGTACTGACGAACGTGACGCGCTGGGCGTTCACCTCGTAGGATGCCGCGTACGAACCATCCTGGCGCTGGTAAACGCGCGGGTTGCCTGAGCTGTCCGAGCGCAGGTGGCCTTCAATGATGACGCGTGAACCTTTGTGCAGGTATTGATTGCAGCGCTCAGCTTCCTTGCCGAATGTTGAAACCCGAAACCAGATAGGCTCTTTAACCCATTCCCCGGCCTGATTCTTTGTGTTGCGGTTTGTGGCAAGCGAAAAAGTAGTGACCGCCTGCCCGGATGGTGTGAAGCGCATTTCGGGGTCGCGTCCAACATTGCCAAGAACAATAAGTGTGTGAAACATGGTTACTCCTCGTCTAAGTGTAAATCAGGTCTATGATTAAATTGTACACGAATTTTCGTCAAACGCTCACGGCTCCAGCTCGTGAATGGTCAGATTGGAGAAGTTCACCGTCACAGCGGAGTCGCTTTCAGAACGGGCATGCACGCCGATCTGCCCCATCGCAAACGCCGCGTCTGACGCACCGAACTGGTAGGTGTGATTGAAGAATATGCGCAGATCGCCTCCGCGCGCCCAGATGCCTATCTGCACCGGCAGTCCCGCACCCGGCGCCAGCTGGCTGCTCAATGTCCAGTCCTGCAGCACTGTCACCTCGCCGTTACGCACACGTTCAAGACGGACCTGCCCGCGGCAGTTCAGCAGCAAGCGGTAGTAATCCTGAAGGGAACTGACCCGGAAGAGCACTCCGTACCCATCACCCTCCCGGCAGAGCACCGGATTGGCGGTCATTTCTAAATAGAAATCCTCGTAGTTCAAGCCGGTCAACAAACTGTACACGCGGTTGCCCTTTTCCGGGATGGTCAGGGTGAGACGGCTTCCCGCGATGGCAGCGTTGCCCTCTGCTTTTGAGAAAATCTGCCAGGAGCCTTCGCTGTTAAAGTCATCCGTGTAGATCGTTCCCCCGATGCCAGGGTTCATCAGCGGAGTGGGAGTGACCGCCTGGTCGGGCAGCAGCGTGGGGGTCTTTGTCGGCGGGAACCACTGGATGGTCCCGGTCGGCTCTACTGTCGGCTGCGGTGTTTCGGTTGGCAGAAGGGCTGGTGCGTCGCTGATACAGGCGCTCAGCAGCAGCGCGAATGTAAAAACAAGGAAAAAAACTGCCTTCAGTTTGAACATGCTCTTCATTATACTTGCCGGTAAGTGCGTTAATGATAATGTTATAATGTTTTTCTATGGACAAGAGAACCTTGATCGTGATCTTCGCCGCCTCGCTGCTGCTGGTCAGTTTCTTCGCGTTTCTGCCGGCAGGTACCCCCCGCGTCGAGGCGCAGGCTTTTTACTACACGCCCACCGCGCTGCCCGACGGGCGCATCATGTACACGGTTAAATCAGGCGACACATGCATCAGCATCGCACTCATGAATCTTATTGATGAAGGCACACTGCGCACGCTGAACAGCCTGCAGGGAGATGACTGCCTGGCAATCCAGGAAGGGCAGCAGCTGCTGCTGGGCACGGTAGAAATTGGGCCTACCGCCACCCTCGCGCCCACTCCAGGCGGGCCGACCCCGACACCTTTCTCCGGCTACGGCAGCGTGTGTGTACTGCTGTTCAACGACATCAACGGTGACGGATTCAAAGATGCTTTGGAGGATCCCATCGCTGATGGCGCCATCAGCGTGGCGGACCGGGTCGGGCTGGTCTCGCTCACCGGGACCACCGTCAGTGAGCTGGACGAGTTTGGCGAATGGAAATCAACCTGCTTTGAGGACATTTCCGAAGGAGAATACAACATCAGCGTCGCCATCCCTGAAGGATACAACCCCACCACCAACCTGAATTATGCCCTGACACTCAATGCGGGGGACCTCGCCTATCTTGATTTCGGCGCGCAGCCCGGTTCTGGCATGAGCCCGAACAGCCCCATCACGACCACAAAATCCCCCCTGCTGCTGATCCTGGGGCTGATCATGGTTCTGGGTGGCGTAGGAATGGGTGCTTACTTTTTCATCATAAAACGCAAGCGGTAGATAGACACCAATAACCTCGGTGCCGCCGAGGTTTTCTTTTTCAACCATACCGTGCGTCTCTCCAGGCAAAACCCCCGGGAGTTGCCTGCCGGATTATTCTCTGACACTTCCGTTCCTCAAACGGTGCGTTGATTGCGCGCTCTGTTTCGTTTCGTACAAATCCGCGCACGAAGAGCAACATCTTATCCTCCGGGTCTCGATCTTCGCTGTCAGCGCCAACGTGTTCCCTCACATCGGATTGCACTGCCTATGATCTGCGATCACCCCCGTGAAAAAAACATTTCGCGGATCATCCATGCCTGCGTGAAAAAAGCGGATCACAACAAAAACAGGAAAACACAACAGGTGACTGATTGGCTATAATTGCCGCATGAACCCGACACTGCAACTTCTGCTGGTCTGCCTGATCGCGTTCTGCAGCGGCGCGCTGCCTTTCTCCGTCTGGCTGGGGAAACTGATCGCCAAAAGGGACGTGCGTGAGCTGGGCGACCACAATCCCGGTGCAATGAACGCCTTTCTCACCGGCAACACTATTTTGGGATTGCTGGTGCTGCTTCTGGATGTGACCAAGGGAGTGCTGCCAGTGATCCTCACCCGTATTTACCTGGGTTACACGGATTGGCACCTGGCAGTCGTGGCCTTCCTACCGGTGCTTGGGCACGCCTTTTCACCTTTCCTGAAACTCAGGGGGGGAAAAGCCCTGGCGGTTCTGCTGGGCGTGTGGATCGGTCTGACCATCTGGAAGATCCCTCTCATCGGCGTGCTGGTCATCGTTGCTGCCAAGCTGTTGATCAAACCGGATGCCTGGGTTGTGGCTGTTACACTCACAGCCATGGCACTGGGAGTGATCCTGTGGATCCGCGACGGCTGGATGGCGGCGGCTCTCCTTGGACACGCCATCGTGATCCTGTGGAAGCACCGCAGCGATTTCCATCAGCGTCCGGGCTGGAAGCTGAGCAGGCAGGCAAACACCCATGCAAGCTGAAGCCCTGCGCTTCTTCTATACCGAAAACCTGATCGGTTTCATCGTCTTCCAGATCGTCATTCTGGCGGTATTGTTCTCCAACAGCCTGGTGATGACACGCCTTCGCGCCCACAGGCTGAAAAGTTCGCCTCCTCTGGTCTCGATGCTGGTGCCGGCACGCAACGAGGCAGCCAACATACTGCGCTGCGTGCGCTCCATGCTGGGGCAGAGTTACGCGCGCTTTGAAGTGATCGTGCTGGACGACCGTTCGGATGACGGTACAGCTGAGCTGCTGAGCGGTGAGCGGGACACGCTTCTTACCGTTCTACGGGGCAGGAGGCTGCCGCAAGGATGGACGGGCAAGAACTGGGCATGCCATCAGCTTGCCCGCGCGGCAAAAGGCGATATTCTGTTCTTCGCCGATGCCGACACCGTTTTCGAGCCTGACGCTGTCGAAAAGGTGGCAGCGGTGATGCTTGGGGAGAACGCGGATTTCGTTTCAGGTTTCCCGCGCCAGGTTCTTGTCACGTTTGGCGAGAAGCTCCTGGTCCCCATCTTCTACTGGGCTTTCATCTCTTTCACTCCACTGGCTGCCAACCTCTCTACAAGAAGATCTCGCGTCACGCGAGCGATCGGTCAGATGATGGTCTTCAAACGCTCCGCGTACGAAGCGGTCGGCGGGCATGCCTCCATCAAGGGGAGCGTGATTGATGACCTGGATCTCGCCAAGCGCATGCACCAGCTGGGTTTAACCTCCCGCATGATGGACGCCACAGACATCATCTCATGTCGCATGTACCGCAACGGCAGGGAAGCCTACGATGGATTTACAAAAAACCTCTTCCCGGCCTTCGGTTACAAGATCCTGCCTTATTTTTTCGTCTGGCTGTTCGTTGGATACGCCTATATTGCCCCGCTGATCTGGCTTGGAATGGACCTGATGCAGACCGGTGGATTACCGCTGCCGGTGTGGCTGCTGTACACCACCATTGCCCTTTCGCTGCTGCAGTGGGTGTTCAGCTACACGCGTCTGCGCCTGCCGCTGTGGCTGGGCTTTTTGTATCCGCTGGTTATCTCCGCGTATGAAGTACTGGCGGTTGGATCGTTCGTCAACAGCCTGCGCCGCAAGACTTGCTGGAAGGGACGGCAGATCATGCGTCCGCCGATCCGCTGGTTTTAAGATCAGGCCAGCTCGATCGTTTCAGCTTCCATCGGGTAGATCACGTCGTGGATGCCGTTCTCGTTCAGCTTTTCCCGGAACGCCTCGGCTGTCCCGGGTTCTCCGTGGACCAGGATCACCTTCCGCAGCGTCTCACGAGTGTTCATGACATAGCTCAGCAGCGCTTCCTGCCCGGCGTGGGCTGAAAAACCACGCACCGACACAACCTCCGCCCTGACCTGAAAATTATCGCCGTAAATGCGCACGTTCTTCGCGCCTTCGGCCAGCCGTCTGCCCAGCGTGTCGGGTGACTGCCAGGAGACGATCATGATGGTGTTGCGGGGATTACCGATATTGTTGCGCAGGTGGTGCAGGACGCGTCCGGCTTCCATCATGCCTGAAGCGCTGATGATCATCATGGGGTCCTCCCGGTCGTTCAAGGACTTCGACTCTGCGACACTCTCGATGTAGGTCAGTCCCGGAAATGCCAACGCGGGATGATTGCCCTCTCGCACAAACTCGTGGGTCTCTTCATCAAAAAGATCGTCAAAGTCCTGAAAGACCCTGGTCGCTCTGAGCGCCAGCGGGCTGTCCACGTAGACCGGGAACCTCGGCAGGATTCCCGCGGATGTTAACCGGTTGGTGTGGTAGACGATCTCCTGGGTACGACCAACAGCGAATGCCGGCACGATGATTTTCCCGCGGCGGTCAAATGTGCGCTGCGCCACGCGTGTGAACTCCTCGTATGCCACATCCGGGTGTTCGTGGCTTTTGTCCCCGTAGGTGCATTCCATCAACAGGTAATCCACCTTTTCCGGCAGGATCGGATCGCGCAGCAGGGGCAGGTTCTTGCGCCCAATATCACCCGAGAACCACACACGCATGTTCCTGCCGTCCTCGCGAATGTCCAGCACAACGGCCGCGGAACCCAGAATATGCCCCGCGTCCACGAACTGGGCGCTGACACCCGGAATGGGGTAAAAGATCTTCTCATACGGCTGTGGTGAGAAAAGCCCCGCCACGGCTTTGGCTTCCTCCTGGGTGTAGATCGGCTGCGCCAGGTCGGTCTCCCCGCGTTTGATCTTTCTTTTGTTCACGAACTCGGCATCATTCTCCTGGATCTTGCCCGAGTCCTGCAGCATGACATCCGCCAAGGCGCAGGTGGCGGGAGTGGCGTAGATGTTCTTGCTGAAGCCTTTTTTCACCAGATTCGGCAGGTTGCCGCTGTGGTCGATGTGCGCGTGGGAGAGGATGACCGCGTCCAGGCTGGCAGGGTCGAACTCAAAGTTGAGATTTTTTGAGTAGGTGTCTTTACGCTTGCCCTGAAAGAACCCGCATTCCAACAGGAGGCGCTGCCCGCTTACTTCCAGCAGGTATTTTGATCCGGTGACACCCTGCGCGGCGCCGTATGTCGTGAGCTTCATGACTTTTCTCCTTTTTTAAGCACTTCGATGATCTCTGCGCCGTACTTGTCCAGCCTCCAGGACTGCCCGTCCAGGAGAGGCCTCAACTGTTCCAGGGACTGCGGGTTAACTTTGGCGATGGCTTCCATGCTCTCGCGCGGCAAGATGATATCGGATTCACGCTCGGACTGTTGGGCGGTTCGCGTGCGCCAGGAGCGCAGCAGGTTCAAGCGGGTGAGGTATCCTTTGTCAGGCCTGGCAAAGCGCTCGACGGCCTGTACGGGCTTCTCCAGTCCCTGTTTGACCGCCCGCAGGATGCCCTGCGCGTGGCGCTCCAGCACGCGCGGGCTGATGCTGTTCACCGCGAAAAGAGCCTGCCGATTTCCCGGCATGTTTCGAGCCAGCTCAATCAGATCCCGATCGAGCATGACCTTGAAGACCGGCCTATCCTCGTTGGATGCGCGCAGCTCCCGGTATGCCCAGAGTTGTTTCAGCACCCCCAGCTGTTTCTCATTCAGTTTATGGCTGCCGGAAATGCGCCAGGCGTGACCGCGGCGTACAGGCGGAACCCTCACCGTTTCAAGCCGTATAAAATCTTCCTGCGCCAGCGAAAGTCTCCTGGCTTGTTTGAGCTGCCTGACCAGCACTTCCCGCAACGGGATCAGATATTTTGAATCCAGGTAGGCGTAGTTTTTCAATTCCTGAGGCAGAGGGCGCTGCCCCCAGTTGGCGCGTTGATATTTTTTTTCCAGCTGGACCCCGAGCTGCTCTTTCAGAACCGCGCTCAAACCAAGATTTTTCATCCCCAGCATACGGCTGGCGTGCATGGTATCAAAGATGTTGCGCACCCCAAAGTGAAAGTCCCGCTTGAGGCAGATCAGGTCGTACTCCGCCGCGTGGAAGACCTTGACGATGGCAGGAGAAGCGAGAATCGGCGCCAGCACTGTCATGTCGGGGATGCGCAGTGGATCGATGAGGTAGTTTTGCCCGGGGGTGGCTATCTGTATGAGGCACACCCGTTCACGGTAGGCAAACAGACTGTTGGATTCGGTATCCACGGCGATGATCTTGCACTTCTGAAGCGCACGGCAGACCCTGTTGAGGTCGTCCTGCGTATCGATCCACTCAAATGCCGTGCTGGGGGCGGGCTGATCCATATACGCTGGATTATACCCAATCCGTACTCCCCTAAACCTGCAGTGTAACTGATATCATCCCAAGTACCCTTTTTAATCTATAATTCATCTTGTAAATCTCGTATTGAAACAACAGGGAGCGGTGGCATGAATGAGCGGATACTTGTAATTGAAGATAGCGAGCAGATCATCAAAGTCCTGCAGAGGACCCTGGTTTACGAGGGCTACAAGCTGGACCTGGCCAGCGATGGAGAGACGGGGCTGGCGATGGCTCGCTCGCTCAAGCCTGACCTGGTCATCCTGGACATCATGCTGCCAGGCATCGACGGCATCGAGGTCTGCCACCGCCTGCGCATGATCGAAAACACACCCATTTTGATGCTCACCGCCCTCGACACCACACAGGACAAGGTCAAGGGGTTTGATTCCGGCGCGGACGACTACCTGGTAAAACCCTTCGAGATCGAAGAGCTCCTGGCGCGCATCCGCGCGCTGCTGCGGCGTACCCAGGCACGCAAGACGGACGTGCTCACATTTGCCGACCTGTCGCTGGATACCGAGACGCGCCTGGCCAAACGCGGACGACGCGTCATCGAACTGACAGCCAAGGAATATGAGCTGCTGGAACTGTTCATGCGCCATCCACGGCAGGTGCTGACGCGCGAGCTGATCTTCGACCGGGTGTGGGGGTATGATTTCAGCGGCGAGAGCAACGTGTTGGATGTCTACATACGCTATCTACGGTCCAAGGTTGAACAACCGGGCGAGAAAAAGCTCATCCACACCGCGCGCGGAGTTGGTTACGTCATGCGCGAGCTTGTGTAGAGCAGTCCAAAAAACCGCTTGCTAGTGCAAGCGGTTTTTCCTTCACAATGATTCTTTGATGGTTAGATGTTTTCCCGAGTCGGCTCGCTGGAGGAGGAGCGCGCCATGGGATGGCTGGCGTAATGTGCGGCCGTATCCCTGGGGAAGGACATGTTCGCTCGTTTTGGGGTGATGATGGCTTCCTCGATACGGTCAGCTTTCATCAGGCGGTCGAGTGTATAGGAAAAAGAGCCTATGATGAGGATGCGGATGACCCACACCATGATGGCAACAAAAACGGGTACGACCTTGAGCAGCGTATTGGGCGCAACCACAGCGCTGCTGGCTGTGCTGTGGTTGACGATCGCCAGCGAGACACCCCACCAGGTCAGAACAGTGTTCATCGTGGCGGCGATCAGCCAGGCACCGAACAGGTACCAGCTCTCTTTGGGTTCGGTCTTCACCTGGCGCGGTGAGAGCAGGCGTGCGACGCCGGCGAAGTCGATTCCGCAGAAAGCCAAAGACAGGATGGTCGCCCAGGGAATGCCAGCAAAAGACGAACCTCCCAGCAGGTCTCGCAGGGCAAAATCCGTGGTGCTGAAATTGAAGATCTCAAAGAAGACAAGCGCCGAAAAGGTGAGGATGAACGACAGCGCGGAGCGTGGGACCCTGGCAACAGCATTGCGAAGGTTGAAACTGCGTACGTGGGTGGTATTGACAGCCATTAATTTTCTCCTTATTAGGACATTTGTTCTATTATAGAACATATATTCTGTATTGTCAATAGCCAAATATCTCCCGTTAATTGAAATTTAAAGAGAGCTGTTATTCGTTGAAAGGTAACCTTTCCCCAGGAATGATGATCAGGACAATCGTAACCTGATTTAACAATGAGCAGGTAAGCCTGACCTTCCAGCGATGCTTTGTTACAATATCAACAGGAGTTCAGCGATGAAGATACTGGTTGCCCTCGAAAAATTCCCCGCCTATCGCACTCTTGTGTGGGCGCTGGAGCACCCCGGCCTGTTCTGTTACGGCGCGGATGACCGTGAGGCGCTGTCGCACTTCCCTCAGGCTGTGCTGATGTACAGGGAATGGGTCAGCCGTCACGATCCGGACAACTGGCTGCAGGATCTGGGTGATTTCGATATCCACCTGACGCAGACTTTCGCGGTGTACAAAGTAAATGAAGAGTGTGAAATTAACAATGGTGGTTACGAGGTGAATGCCTGGTTCCAGCACGACTGGAAACCACCCACCCGACTGGACACGAGCCGAGCATTGAAGCTGCTGACCTGGAGCCGCCAGGATCTGCTGGCTGAGACGCGCGAGTTATCCCCCGAAAAGCTGGATCAGACTTACCCAGGCGAGCGCTGGTCAATCCGCGGTGTCATGGGTCATGTGGCCAACGCCGAATGGTGGTACTTAACGCGCATGAACCTGACGGATGTGGACCGTCACGATCTGCCTGAAGACGCAATAGAGAGGCTGGCAGTGGTGCGCAAGCTGATGGAAAAAGTCCTGCCAAGCCTAGAGGGAATCAAAACCGTGATGGGAACTGATGGTGAGTTTTGGAGCGCGCGCAAGGTCATCCGCCGTGCCGTGTGGCATGAGCTGGACCACATCGATCACATCCGCAAACTGATCAAGATGGCATAATACAAATGCCAGTTCTGGCAGTACGGATGCGTCCGACAAGCTCCTCGCCCACAGATAACACGCCTTTCCTACTCTTGTACAACGATCAACCACCCTACATGGGTTTGCATCACTTCCTTTTCACAGCGGATCACACCCTTTATCCCACCTTCTTTGCCCAGTTCAGCCAAAGATTAGAGTACCAGCGCGGGAAGAAAAGCTGTTCCTGACGAATATCGCATAGCGCCTGCCTTTCGTCATATTGACTTGCGCCTTGCTTTCGGTTAATCTATATATAGATAAAACAGGTGGACGATGCTTGCACAACCCTGCAGCCTCACCCTCTGAAAGATTGCGGGCACAGAACCGAGTGTCCGCTTTTTATTTTTTTCAGGCAGGCATGTTCACAATTTAGAATTTAGGAGAGCTCTATATGGCAGGAAAAACCAATCCTTTTGAACTTGCACAGAAGCAGTTTGACCAGACCGCGAACATGCTCGAGCTGGACAAGCAGGTATGTGAAGTGCTGCGCTGGCCTCTGCGCGAATTCCACTTCCGCATCCCCGTGCGCATGGACAATGGCAGTCTGCGCGTCTTCCAGGGTTTCCGCGTGCAGCACAACGACGCCCGCGGCCCCAACAAAGGTGGCATTCGCTTTGCGGCGGATGAGACCATCGACACGGTCCGCGCTCTGGCGACCTGGATGACCTGGAAATGCGCCGTGGCGGACATCCCCCTGGGCGGTGGCAAGGGCGGCATAGTCGTCGATCCCTCCACGCTCTCGGTGACAGAAAAAGAACGCCTGTGCCGCGGCTGGGTGGACATGATGTGGAAGAACATCGGTCCGCGCATGGATGTCCCGGCCCCTGATGTTGGCACAACCCCCCAGATGATGGGCTGGATGATGGATGAGCACTCCAAGCTGGTGGGGGAATACACTCCCGGCACATTCACGGGTAAACCGGTTGGTGGTGGCGGCTCGCTTGGCCGCACCGAAGCCACCGGTTACGGCGTGATCTACACCGTGCGGGAAGCCATGGCCATGCTGGGCCTGGACTCCAGTAAATGCACCGCGTCGGTGCAGGGCTTCGGCAACGTGGCTCAGTACGCTTCCATTGGCTTCATCGAGATGCTTGGCGGCAAGGTGCTGGCAGTCTCCAGCTACGATCGCGAAGACAGGAAAGCCTACACTTTCTTCAAGAAAGACGGCATCGACCCTCACTTCCTGATGACCATCACCGACCAGTACGGTACCATCAACAAGGACAAAGCCCGCGATTCCGGCTACGCTCTTGAGGACGCCAACGCCTGGATGGGCAAGGAAGTGGATGTGCTTATCCCGGCAGCCAAGGAAGACCAGATCAACGCCGAAACCGTCAAGAACATCCAGGGTTCGGTCAAACTGATCGCAGAAGGCGCCAACGGTCCCACCACTCTGGAAGCCGACGCTGAGATCATTAAACGCAAGATCTTCGATATCCCCGACTTCCTGTGCAACGCCGGCGGTGTGACCTGCTCGTACTTCGAAGGCGTGCAGAACGACATGAACTTCTACTGGACCAAGGAAGAAGTGCTGGAAAAACTAGACACCAAGATGACCCAGGCATTCCACGGCGTGTACGACATGAGCAAGGAAAAAAAGGTCTACATGCGCGACGCTGCCTACATGGTCGCCATTGACCGTGTGGTGAAGGCGATGAAACTGCGCGGCTGGATCTAAACTGCACTGGATATTCATAATTGAGGCTGCTTCAGAAACCGGGGCGGCCTCTTTTTTTGTGGTAGTATCAGGCAAATTTTCAAATCGAGGCATTGATGAACAAACGCATCGTTGCAATTTCCTTAATTCTCCTGGCTGCCCTGCTGGCAGCCTGCATTCCCACCCCTGAGCGCTACGCCCAGGAAATGGCACCTGCCATGCAGGCGTACACTGCCTGGTCGGAGGGTATCGTCAATGTGTATCATGAAATGCTGGGGGCAGCCTGCGCCACAGACATCAGTGTTACCTACGGCGACCTGATCATGGGCACTGTGTATTCCTACCGCACCGGAACGAACATCCCCCCTTCAGCCAGCTGGGACGCGCGCGACATTGTCATCTTCCAGGGCACCGTTCAGATGCTGGTGGACGAGGGTTCGGAAGTGCGCAAGATGCTCGAAGGGATCACTCCTCCTGCAGCAATCCGCTCAGCGCACGAGAAAGTGGTCGCCTGCGCGCATTACCAGGTGGACGTGGGCAGCAGCATACTGGAGATCTTCATCAATGATACCTACACCCAGCTGGATTACGATTCGCCCCAATGCGAAGGAGTTGAGACCGCTGTGTCGGAGATCATGCGTTACATCGGGGATTAAGTTAAACCTGTTCGTAGCGAACACGCATTATTGGGATGAATTTTGAGGGTGACATACCATGTCGCCCTCATGGTTTATCCTTGACAGAAATTCCCCTTAACGATAACATTTAGATAGTCATCTAACTGTTATGAACGGCGAAACGATCACCCATATAAGCGCCATCTTCAAGACGCTGGCGGATGAAAGCCGCCTGCGCATCCTGGCAGCCATACAGGAGCGCCAGTACCTGTGCTGCTGCGGAAAATGCATTCCGCAAAAGGATGTTTGCCTGCGCGATCTTTCCAAAACGCTCGGCGTGACGATGGCGACGATATCGCATCACATCAACGAGCTGGTCAAAGCTGGGCTGATCACCACACGCAAGGAAGGCAAGTGTGTCTACTGCCGCATCAACAACGAGACTTTTGAGCGGACAGGTCAGATCCTGTCCACATTCCAATTTCATCCAGGAGAGCAAGTATGAAGATAACATCCAGGCAACCCTGCTGCGGCGGTAAGGAACCCGAAGCACAGAAAAATGAAGAGCACAATTGCTGCTGCGGCGGTAAAAAACACGAGCATCAACATGAAGAGCATGGCTGCTGTGGTGGAGAGAAACATGAGCACCAGCATGAAGGGCAAGGCGGTTGCTGCTGCGGGGATAAGACCGGAGAAGCACTGTCCCACGACGTGAAAGAGATCGTCAAAGAGCATTACAGCGCCATCGCCCGCGGTGAGCACGGCTGCGGCTGCAAGAGCGAACCGACGGATGACGAGATCAACGCCGCGGTGGCGAAGTCGCTGGGCTACAGCGATGAGGAGATCAGGCTTGGCGGCGAAGCTAACTTGGGACTGGGCTGCGGCAATCCCACCGCACTGGGTCTCATCCGCGAGGGTGAGACCGTGCTGGACATGGGTTCCGGCGCGGGGTTCGACGCCTTCCTGGCTGCGCGCAAAGTTGGTAAAAGGGGCAAGGTCATCGGTGTGGACATGACTCCTGAGATGATCGAGCGTGCCCGCAAGAATGCTGTGAAATACGGCTTTGAGAATGTTGAATTCCGCCTGGGTGATATCGAAGCGCTGCCCTTGCCTGACACCAGCGTGGATGTGATCATCAGCAACTGCGTCATCAACCTGGCGCCGGACAAGCTCAAGGTCTTCAAGGAAGCCTTCCGCGTACTGCGCCCGGGTGGACGCCTGTTCGTATCGGATATCGTCCTTCTGGGTGAACTGACCCCCGAGCAACGCGCCGATGAAGATCTCATCGCTGGCTGTGTGAGCGGTGCCATCCTGAGGGATGATTATCTCGATCGTTTGAAGCAAGCCGGGTTCAAAGTGCGTGTGCTGGATGACGATAAGGACATCAGCCAGCGTCAGTACAAAGGCATTCCCCTGGAAAGCCTGAAGGTTGAAGGTTCAAAATAATCTATCCAGCGAAAGACCGACTGGAACGCTTAAAAAAAACCGCGTCTGGAAATGAATTGACCCCCTAAAAACAGACACGAAAAGAAAGCACCCCCTGTGAGAAAATTGAAACAGGGGGTGCTTTTTAAAATTTCGTTGCATTATTTCTTCTTGTGATGAGCCAGCTCGGCGGCTTCAGCTTGCGCCTTCGTTTTGTGGATGGTGCCGTCGGGATGATTGGGCGGCGTGTATACGGTGTAGAGCTGCAGCGGTTCAGTCCTGGAGGCATTGATCACGTTGTGCCAGGTGCCGGCGGGGATGATGGCCGCGTCACCCGCGCAAATGGTGTGGGTTTCGGTCTCGTTCAGGACAAACCTGGCTTTGCCAGTCTCGACGCGGAAGAACTGGTCAACGGTCTTATGGATCTCGTTGCCGATCTCCTCCCCGCCTTCCAGCTTCATCACCACCAGCTGCATGTATTTGCTGGTGAATAGCACTTTGCGGAAGTTTTTATTCTTCCCGGTCTCTTTTTCGATGTGTCCAAAATACCCTGTCATATCTTCTCCTTATCAGATCGTCTGTGAAATAATCAACTTGATAATAACATAAGGCTATCAAAAATACGGTTAATCCCCGGTATCATCCTCGCTAAGTGCATCCCGGATCAATTGCTTTTGGATGAGGAGGATGTCCGGCAGTTCATCCAATGTGTACCAGCTGGTGGATTTGACCTCAGCGCTGGGAGTGAACGAGCCGCCGTTGAGTGTGCAGAGGTAGACAATAGCCAGGTGACGCAATTCCGTCTCGTTGATCACGCGGAACAATCTCTCCACTCTGACGACTAACCCGCTTTCTTCGGCGATCTCACGCACGATGGCCTCTGCCGGCTGCTCGTGGATATCCAGAAATCCGCCCGGCAATCCCCAGGGCTGATCACGGCGGTAGGTGTGCTCAAAGAGGAGAACCTCTCGATTTTCGTTAAAAACGATGCCGTGCACGCCGACATGATAGCTCGGGATGATCAAGCCGATCAGGAAGCGCCGCAGCGCCTTGGATCTGGGCACCAGGCGCCAGAGTTTGAGCAGGAAATCGTGCATGGCTTGATTATACGGCAACCGGAATTAGAAACGCATCTCTTCCAGTCCCAGGTAGCGTGCGGTGACTGGCTGCGCGCAGCGCTCAACCCAGAATTGATCTTTCAACGGGAGGGGAAAGATGTTCATGCCCTGCAGTTCCCCACAAGTGAACCAGCGTGCCTCTACTAGAAAGCTTTCGTCCGCGTCCCTGTTGGAAAGGGACAATTCCCCGCTTGCACCTGAAGCCAGGATGAAGAACTTGATGAAGTGGTATTCCGTATCGTAGAACTCCTGGATGTACAGGATGGAGCCCAGCTCGACTTGCAGACCGGTCTCCTCCAGCGTTTCACGCCGGGCACATTCGAATACGGACTCGCTGCCCTTTACACTTCCGCCTGGCGGTACCCAGAAATCGTATTTGCCTTCTTCCAGGTGGTGGACGAGGAGCAGGCGTTCATTTTCAACGATCAGGGATGCCGCGCTGATACCGTATCGCATGGGAGAATTATCGCCTGGCAGGTGGGGAACACACCAGCAGGAAGTGGTCCGCGGTGTCCTCGCAGCGCCACACGTGAAAACCCGCCCGGTGCAGCAGCCAGCGCAGCCTGATTGGATGAGACAAGGTGTGCCTGCGAATCTCTGGCGAGGAAGAGCTGCCGTGAATGGCGTTCACCCGCGCCCGGCTGACATCGTGAAGGATGATGAGCGTGCCGCAGTCCGTGATAAGGCGGCGCAGTTCACGCATGGAAGGCAGGAGCGGACGCAGGTGCGGCAGTGAGTTATGGCAAATGATGGCGTCAAACCCGCCTGAGGCGAATGGGGGCTGGCCGGCATCAGCCACCACCAGCGCGGCATCCGGAGCTTTGGGGGCTGCCATGCTCAGCATGACCGGCGACAGATCAACACCGGTGACATCCCGGCAGTCCAATCTTTGGTTCAGCACTTCCAGCATGTCACCGGTGCCCGATCCGATATCCAGCACCCTCTGTGCTCTGCGCATCAGGTCAGCGTAGGGTGAAAGCAGCCGCGAGAGCTTATCCCTCCGCTCGGGAGGTTGGAGGGCGTCCCACTCCAGCGCCAGGTGGTCAAAGTAAGCTTGCGTGGTTGCGATATAGTTCAGTATTCGCATCGTTATCTGTAGTATCAAACCGCTTTATTGTACTGTGAATCTGTAATGTCCGTGTCCGGTACTGTAAGGATTGGTAGATTTCATCGCGGTTGTCAGACACATTTGATGGCTCACCATCAGTGGTACAATACCAGCGAATCATATTCTGGAGGTTCGTATATGAAAGCGACAACCGGTTCATTTGCCGTGAAAAAAGGTCTGGCGCAGATGCTCAAAGGCGGCGTGATCATGGACGTGGTCACAGAGGACCACGCAAAAATTGCCGAGGACGCCGGCGCGTGCGCCGTGATGGCTCTGGAGCGTGTCCCCGCGGATATCCGCGCGCAGGGAGGGGTGGCACGCATGTCAGATCCTGGATTGATCGAAAGGATCATGCAGGCTGTATCCATCCCGGTGATGGCGAAATGCCGCATCGGTCATTTCGTTGAAGCGCAGATCCTGGAAGCCATTGGCGTCGATTACATCGACGAATCGGAGGTTCTCACTCCCGCGGATGAAGCGCACCACATCAACAAGCACAATTTCAAAGTGCCCTTCGTGTGCGGCTGCCGCAACCTTGGGGAAGCCCTGCGCCGCGTGGGTGAAGGCGCAGCCATGATCCGCACCAAGGGTGAAGCCGGCACGGGTGACGTGGTGGAAGCCGTGCGACATGCACGCCAGGTGCTGGGCGAGATCCGCCTGCTGCAAAACATGCCGGACGAGGAAGTGATGGCATTCGCCAAGACAATCGCCGCGCCGTACGAGATCGTGATGGAAACAAAGAAGCTGGGACGCATGCCCGTGGTCAATTTTGCCGCCGGCGGCGTGGCCACCCCCGCGGACGCCGCGCTGATGATGCAGCTGGGTGTGGACGGTGTGTTCGTCGGCTCGGGTATCTTCAAGTCCGGAGATCCGGCCAGGCGCGCCGCAGCCATCGTCAAAGCTGTCACCCACTACCAGGACGCCAAGATCCTGGTGGAGGTCAGCCGCGACCTGGGCGAACCCATGGTGGGCATCAACATCTCGGGCATGGAAGACAAGGACCGCATCGCCGGCAGGGGCTGGTAAATCCGGCGCTTTTGGAGGGGCAGCCCACCGGACTACCTGAACATGCCAGCATACAGGTTAACTCACGGGGCGTCCGCAGAGGCCG
Source organism: uncultured Anaerolineaceae bacterium (assembly GCA_964498605.1). Classification (GTDB taxonomy): domain Bacteria; phylum Chloroflexota; class Anaerolineae; order Anaerolineales; family Anaerolineaceae; genus JBGQAS01. The sequence goes on from CAZCHK010000034.1 coordinate 17,081, forward strand.
CCTCTTAATTTCACACTTAAAATGGTTCGATCATACGATTTATAATAGGATGATGAAAATCGGCGTGCTTGCCCTGCAGGGTGACTTTTCGGAGCACGAAACCATGCTGCGCAACCTTGATATCGAGGTGGTGCATGTGCGCCTTCCCGAACACCTGCGCGGTCTGAACGGGTTGATCATTCCTGGCGGCGAATCAACCACCATCGGTAAGCTGGCGGCCGCCTACCACCTGATGGATCCGCTGCGTGAATTTGGCAGGAAGCAGGCCATATGGGGCACCTGCGCAGGTGCCATCTTCCTCTCCAACGACGCCAAGCGAGACCAACCTCTGCTGAAGCTGATGGACATCGTCACCGAGCGTAACGCTTTCGGGCGCCAGGTGGATTCCTTCGAAATCGCTCTCACCGTGCCTGTTTTACATGATTTTGACCCTCCCCAGCGGCCTTTCAACGCCATCTTTATCCGCGCCCCGCTCATCGAAAGCGTCGGCAAAGGTGTGGAGATCCTTGCCAGCCTGCCCAACGGGCGCATCGTGGCCGCACGTCAGGGACGCCTGTTGGCTACATCCTTCCATCCCGAGCTGACCGGTGACGACCGCTTCCACCGTCTGTTTCTGAGCCTGTGCCCATGAACGCGCGACCTTTCAACTGGCAAGACATCCTGCCCCTCATCCGCTACGGCGAAAATGTGCTCAGCCTGAATGCCTCTCTGCGTCTGACGCGGGGAAACCCGGCCGGCCTGGGGGGGCTGTTCACGCTGCTGCACCCTGGCATCGGCAGCTTCACCGCGGTCGTCCCTGGCGGCGGCAGGCGCGCCACAGCCATCGGGCAGGTGTCACGCAGTGGCGCCGAGCACGCCGCGCGCCTGTCCTTCATCATGCCCGAGGACTCCATTGGCGAGGATGCGCTCTTCGCCCTGCTGGACATGCTGACCTGCCAGGCGGGTGAAATGGGAGCCGGTGCGCTGCTATTGGAACTTGAGGAGGAGCACGCCATGTTCAACGCTTTCCGCCAGGCGGGTTTCGGCGTGTACGCCTGGCAGCACATTTGGAGGATGCCCGAGCTGAGCGCTACCAGTGATGAAAGCACGAAACTCTGGCAGGAATGTGATCCTGAGAGCCAGTTTACCATCAGGAAATTGTATGCTGCCGTGGTTCCTCCACTGGTACAGTCGGTGGAGCCCGATCCACCTGAAAGCAGCTCCTGCTGGATGATCAAACTGGATGGTGATGTGAGCGCGTTCGCCTCCGGCGTGTTCGGCACGCACGGCATCCTCCTGCGCCTGGTGCTGCATCCGCAGATCGAGAACGACGAGAGATTGCTGCCCCATCTGCTGAACCAGTTCTCCACGCTGGGGAGGCCGGTGTACGTGGCTGAGCGCTTGCACCAGGCTCACCTGGGCGGCATGCTGCGTGACCTGGGGGCTGAAGCCTCTCCCCTCTACGCGCTGATGGCTAAACCGCTGCTGGCGCGCGTGAAGGAGCCCCTTGGCGAACGTGTGCGGCGGGTCGTCAATGGGCGCCAGCCCGAACCGACCGTGCCGATGAGCACGATCAGCTTCGAAAATTAACACACTATAATGATTGCTAGGAGGAGTCCAATGAAAAATGGAAAGTCATTTGCTGTTGTTATTTTCACAGTATTGATCATCCTGCTTGTTTTTGGAGCAGCATCGTGCTCGTTGTTCGGCATCAGCCAGTCCCGAACCTATTACGACACCCTGGATCTGAAGACACCTGAAAAGGCGGTCAAAACTTTTGTCAAAGCGTATCAAGAACGGGATTTTTGGACCGTCTGGCTGGTATTTTCAGGAAAGACGCAAGCTATTGTTTCTCAACAATTCTCGCTTTTAGACCTTCATAATTTGATTGATTATGAAACCAACTCACCGCTAGAAGAGAATATTCCATATTTCAATAAAGGTCTCTTTGATGGGGAGCATGTTGATTTTGGGTATATCTTTGATGAAAATATGCTGGCAGCCAGTGAGAATAGCATGCTCCTTTTCGATCTCTCAGGAGTAGTGGTGATCACTTCATCCACCCCATCCAGCATTTCTCCCACCCAGGAAGCGGTCGATGTAACAACCAACGTGGGGAAGGTTCAGGGGATCATCTTTCGCATGGTGCAGGCTCCCAGCGGAAAATGGCGCCTCTACCAGGTCATCTTGCCCGGAGGTGTTGACGACAGCAGCGATCCGAACTGCATCCCCTGGTCCATCCCGGAAGCATGAAACCCTCTTTCCCAATCTATCTCCATCGCTGCTTGAAACTGAGAATGTACCAATGTGACAGGTGACATTGCTCAAACACATGTTTATTTATATAATTGACTATCAACTGAATTTACGGAGGAGAAAATGCGTAAAACAATCATTCTTGTCAGCAGCCTGGTCATCGCGGGACTCTTATCCGGCTGCAGCCTGTTCGGATCATCCACCACCGGACAGACCATCCCCACCGCCACGCTCGAGGTGATGGAAGAAGAACCGGTTGGGGAAGCCGAACCCGTGGAAGAGGTGGAGGAAGCTCCTGCCTTCGAACCGGAACCGTTCTACACCGAGGAGTTCGAGGACGACGCCCCCACTGCCAATTACTACTCCACTTACTATCCATATGAAGAATGGTCGGACCAGATCGACATCTACGCCGAAAACAGCAAGCTGTGGATGGATCTCAAAGACTCATTGGCATGGGGCTACATGTTCTACGACGCCTACACATACGAGGATGTGTCCATTACTGCCGTTGTGGAAAACCGCGGTTTGAATTCGGGAACCTTCACGCTGGTGTGCCGCTTCGACCCGGACCTGGGTTGGTACGAGTTCAACGTCACTCCAGGCGGTGTGTACAACATCCTGGACGTGCACTTTGACAACGGCAAGCCAGCCTGGGATGTCATTTACACCGGCGGTTCAGGAAAAGTGAAGCCGGGCAACGCCACAAACACTTACACCGCGACCTGCATCGGCCAGACGCTGGCCTTCTACGTCAACGGCAGCAAAGCCTGGGAAGTGGAAGTTTCCAGCAGCCTGCCGCAGCTTTGGGAAGGCTACGTCGGATTTGGCATCGCCGGACCCGGTGGAGCGAACCTGCCCATCACCTTCGGGTTGGATACCTTTACGATAGAATAAACATTTGTCTGCGTCAGAAAGCAAGCCGGAAATTTCTCCGGCTTGCTTTTTTTATCGATGATGCTGGTCTGAATATCGTCCTGATGATCCTAAACATTGATTTTCTCCTGTCGGTTGTATAATTGTGACATCTTATAATTCTTATTGGAGGAATAACATGAAGAGGTCGTTATCAGTTCTTGCCGTCTTGATCCTGGTCGCTGTAAGCGGCTGCGGTATTCTGGGCGGAAAAACACAGGAACAGGTCATTCCCAGCAGCGAACCGGTCGTTGAGCCGCCCCCTCCCGCGGTTGAACCCGAGCAGATAACCGAGGAGGACGCCTTCGATTACGAACCAGAGAAATTCTATGTCGAGGAATTCGAGGAGGGTTCGCCAACCGAGGATTTTTACGGCGGATGGACCAACACGTACGATGAGATCCAGTCCTACCTGGATGGTGGTAAGCTGTGGTTCAACATCGAAAAGGACAACTGGTGGTATGCCATTTCCTATGATGCGTATGAATACAACAACGTCAGGTTCACCGTCGACGTGGAAGCTCGCACAGGCAATGCCAGCTCGGTTATCCTGATGTGCCATGTACACTGGAATGAGGGGCGCTACGAGTTCAACATTCACAGCAATGGGCTGTACGAGATCTACGACGTACACTACGAGGACGGCGTGCAGGCCTGGGACAGGATCGCTGACGGCGGCACAGGCAAAATCAAGCCCGGCAACGCCATCAACACATACACGGCTGTCTGCGACGGGCAGGACCTGGCGCTTTACGTGAACGATTCCAAGGTGTGGTCCGGTACCGTCTCCTCATCCCTGCCGCAGTGGTACGATGGGCTGATTGCCTTCGGTGCAACCAGCGTCAACGGCACACCAGTGGTGCTGGGCTTCGATTCGCTGACCATTGAAGAACCCTGAATCGGCATTAATAATCGAATAATCAAAAACCACCTTCAACCATGAAGGTGGTTTTTGGTGCCGAGACCCAGGATCGAACTGGGGACACCGCAATTTTCAGTCGCGTGCTCTACCAACTGAGCTATCTCGGCACAACGGAGATGATTTTAACGGCAAGCAGGAATGGTGTCAAGTTGACATGGGTGATCGCTGACCCATCTTTTGATCGAATAATGTATTTTACTTTCATCCGATTATCTTTGACCGTATTGATTTACATTAACACATTGATTTTTGAGTATCACAACACGGGATGCGCAGCGACTCAGGGTCTACATGGTATAACAACGCTGCCGCGGTGCAGGGGTCATACTTCTGACAAAAATCATACTGCTTATAACATTGACAAATCGCCTACTCTTTGCTATCTTTGGCCTGTAAATACGCCAGTGTGCTGGCACAAAGGAAAGGAACAATCAATGACCTATAGAATTTCAGCTGATGAGTGCATCGCCTGCGGCGCATGCGAACCCGAATGCCCTGAAACCGCCATCCACGAAGAAGGCGGCGTCTACGTGATCGACGAAAGCATTTGCAAGGACCACGGCAAGTGCGCGGAAGTATGCCCGGTCGGCGCCCCGAAAAAGGTCGAGTAAACCTACAACAAGGCAGCCCCAAAGGGCTGTCTTTTGTTTTAAGATGAATCGGTTATAATCCCAGCCAGTTCACACCATCCGGGAGAGGCTGAATGAAAAAGTATATTGCGGTAGCCGGCAACATCGGCGTTGGAAAATCAACCCTGGTCAACCTGTTATGCGAACACATGCAGTGGGAGCCGTTCTACGAGCCGGTCACCGAAAACCCCTACCTGGCGGATTTCTACCGCGACATGCGCGCTTTCAGCTTCCAGTCGCAGATCTTCTTCCTCACCCACCGACTGCGCGTGCAGAAGGACCTCATCCATTACCCCGGCTCGGTCATCCAGGACCGCAGTATTTACGAAGACGCCGACATCTTCGCGCGAAACCTGTACCTTCAGGGAAATCTTGCAAAACGCGACTACGAAACCTACCACACGCTGTACCAGACGCTGCGCGAGTTCCTCCCCGCGCCGAACCTGCTGATCTACCTGCGTGCCAACGTGGACACTCTCTCCAACCGCATCGACATGCGCGACCGCGATTATGAGCGCGCCATCGCCCCGGAGTACCTGACCGACCTGAACAAGCTGTACGAGGAGTGGATCGCGGGATTCAACCTGTGCCCGGTTCTCACCGTGCCGGCAGATGATCTTGATTACGTGGCATACCCCAAGCACCTCGAGCTGGTACTCCACAAGGTGCAGGAGAAGCTGACCGGTAAGGACGAGGTCAATTTTGACAAAAGGGAGATGTAGGCAATAATGATATAAGGTTCAGCCAGGTACCTTTGAAGGTAACTGGCCGGGTTATACATCACACTGTGTTTTTGCAGCCGCCAAAGTCGTGCTACAGGCGAGTACAGCGCTACATGTCCTGATATGCGCAGTATGGGTTCTGGAACAGGTGGTCTCTATATGGGATCCACCACCAGCTTGATGGCCGTGCGCATGTTCCCCGCGATGTCCACGTCGACGAACTCAGCAGTGAAGGCTATGGTCATACCGTCTTCTGCCAGGTAACCCCTGGCAAGGACCAGCGCCTTGATCGCCTGGTTGACCGCCCCCGCGCCGATCGCCTGCACTTCGGCGTGCTTGTGTTCCCGCATCACCCCCGCTATCGCACCTGCCACGGCTGCCGTTCGGGAATTTGCTTTCACCTTGATGATATCCATGTCTCTCTCCTCTGTGATGGAACCATTGTCACCACGTTCTCAGATATCGAAGGGCAGATGTCCTTACTTTTACCAACATTGTACAGAATATCTGTTTCAGTTGCAAGCGAGCATATTTCATAATCTTATCGTTGAATAATGTATTTAACCTGAAAAATTCTCAATGTTGGGTAAAAGTTGGTTGATTCGAGCAAGCTCGCAATTGGTGCAGGTAGGCCGACGCACGGCGATCATCGTCAGCGGGGTAAGTGAAGCCATAACTCACCGATATCGGCACCGCCGCGCGGCGGAACAGGTCGCACATGGCGAAAAGGGCATCCCACATATTTTCTGGTTCAGCGTCCGCATAGGTATCAAGAAATTGCTGCCATAAGCCTGGTTGCAGGAAAACCTGGAAATTCCTGCCGAATTTGCCGGGGTTCTTTGTGTACCCGGTCTCCTCGCCAATTTGCCAGGTCAGCATATTCATCAACTGGGACCGACTCACCACGTCCAGCATGTGATGAGCGTAAGCGATCTCCCCGCGCAGGAGCCCCTTGGCAACATACAGGCTGACCCACCAGAACTCGTTGCAGCAGTCCTCAAACTGACTGCGCGTGGGCCTGTCGGGTAGGTAAGAGCTCTCGCTGGGTGCCGGGAACACGGGCAGGACACAATCCTTGTCCAGCAGCGTGAGGCTCAGACTGTCCTCTTCCAGCTCGCGCAACCTGCCAAGAGGGAAAAGCGTCAGGTCGATACGATTGCCGTCCATGAACTGCATCAGGTACACCACGCGGTCGGTGTTCCTCTGCGTCGGATCACCCATCTCCTCGGGCATCTGCAGGAGCATGATCTCGCCGAAGCGATCGATCCAGCGCTCGTCTGCACGAAAAGCAGACGGATCCGTAACGACATAGATGATATCGAAATCCCGGAACGCATCGGGCGGGATGTTGGGGTTGACACGTGAACCGTTCATGATCACGGCGCGCACGCGCTCATCTTCGCGAGCCGTATCGATGATGATATCGAGCATTTCCTTTTCTGTGCGCATATCTTGTCCTGATCCATCCTCTGATGCTGATAGTGTAGCATAAATGCGCTTGACACCCGCATGGTCGGGTCTAAACTTAAGGTAATAGATCCTGTTCGGAGGGAGCAATGGCTTCATTGAATCGAGTACAACTGATCGGTCGCCTGGGTGCCGATCCCAAGAAGTTTGAATCCAGCAAGGGTAACCCGGTGGCAACCTTTTCGCTGGCGGTGGATCGCAAGTGGCGCTCTGCCGGCGAGATCAAATCAAGCACCGACTGGTTCCAGGTGGTCGCCTTCAGCAAGCTGGCGGAGGTCTGCCTGAAGTACCTTAAAAAGGGCAAGCTGGTCTATATCGAGGGGCGCCTGAAGACCGAGAAATACGAAAGGGACGGCGAGACCAAGTACGCCACACGCGTGAACGCCACATCGCTCCAGCTGCTGGAGAAGAAAGCCACCGAAGAGATCGACGCCGAAGCCGAAGAGGACTTGGAGTAAGCGCTGTTCAGTCACATCACACCGCGGCAAACTTCCCGCGGTGTTTTTTTGCCTTAAATCGATTCTAACCTTCAAGGATCAGGGGCAAGATCCTACTCGTGGTTCGCACCCCAATAATCTTATAAGGTTCTACAATAACATGTGTTATATGTTCTCAATTGTCTATCGTATCAAGTTGTTTTATTCGATTTCAAAGTGTCACGCAGCGATAAAATTATATTTCCGATAAGTCATTTTGATCATTTTATTACAACTCCATTTTAAGTGATGTGTCTGTCCTGTTACGGATCATTAGGGACAGAGTTTTCACATAACAAAGCATAATTAAAGAGAATCTTTTCGGAGATCCAATATTGATGTTTTGGTTGTTGCTTTTGAGATCGAATTTCCTAATCAGTAATTTCACTGTTTGTAAACAGAATCCAATCATTACTAAGCGGAGGGTATTCATCATTATCTACAACACCATATTCATCAATCAAATGTGAAGATAAATATTCGTAAGATGTTATCCTCAATTCCACCAGTTGCTCTTCAGGAAAAGTAATGATTTTTACTTTAATATTATTGCTTTCGCCAGTTATCAATTCATTATTTCTATTGTTACATGGTGTGGCAAACACCCTCCTCCAAATTGACCAAAACGAGTGTGGGTCAAAATAATTAATATAGCATTCGTTATTATGTTGGTTTATTATCCTGTCCGCTTCCCGCAATTTCAAGAAAGTAAATTTTGGAAACGCATCTAATACATCATCGTCAAATGCATCATTTGCGTAACGATAATTTCCCCAAAAATGGAAAGAAGCTTCACCAAAAGAAAACCCTGGGCTACCATCCCAAAAAGCAACTCGATTTTCATCAGTTACCAAAGGAGAAAAGTATTCCACGG
>CAZCHK010000035.1:0-23669 GCA_964498605.1 uncultured Anaerolineaceae bacterium
CTTTAATCATTGATTTCGATTACCCTTATTGGCACACATCAGAAGATACATTGGATAAGATCAGCCCGACCAGCTTAAAAATCGTTGGCGATACGCTTTATAATTGGCTGGTAGGGAAATAAATTGTCAAAAGGTGCTCCATGACCAGTTCCAACAGTAAATTCCAACCCGCAGATCGAATCGCGAATTTTCAGCCGTACTTTTTTGCCACGCTCTCAAAAAAATTCATCGAATTAAAAGAGAAAGGGGTCGATATCATTCGTATCGATATCGGCTCACCCGATCTGGCTCCAAAAGATTTCATCATTGAAAAGCTTGTAGATTCCGCAAGAAGGGCTGATGTTCATGGTTACACGCCAAATGGTGGAACACCGGCATTTCGAAAAGCCGTCGCGGCATATTATCAAAAAAAATTCAACGTGGAGTTAAACCCTGACTGTGAAACGTTGGCCCTGATCGGCTCAAAGGAAGGATTGTTCAACCTGGCACAGGTGATGATCAATCCCGGTGATGTAGTTCTGGTTCCGGATCCCTGCTATCCAGTCTACACTGCGGGCAGCCTGATCGCCGGCGCGGATATTTACCCGTTACCTTTACTGCAGGAAAATGGTTTCCTTCCCGATCTCAACCATATCCCTGATGATGTTCTTAGAAAATCCAAGGTTCTATGGATTAATTATCCAAACAATCCCACGGGAGCTGTTGCGCCATACAGTTTTTTTGAAGATATGGTTTCTTTTGGGAAAAAACATAATATTCTCATTGCGCATGATGCTCCGTACACGGATGTTTGTTTCGATGGTTATAAAGCACCCAGCATCATGCAGGTTCCAGGAGCAAAGGATGTCTGTGTAGAATTTAATTCTGCCTCCAAAACATATAACATGGCTGGATGGCGTATTGGTATGGCGGTTGGAAATGCTGATGTCATACGGTATTTGCATACGTACAAAAGCCAAATGGATTCTTCTCATTTTGCCCCCATTCTGGATGCCGGAATCACCGCATTGACTGGAGACCAAACATGGCTGGAAGAACGTAATCAAATCTACCAGGAGCGAAGAGACATCGTGGTGGCTGCATTAAAAGAATCCGGATTCACGCTCGGTGTACCGCGAGCAGCAATCTATGTGTGGGCAAAATTACCGCCTCAACATTCGGATAGTATAAAGTTCTGCGCGGGGCTTCTTGAGGAAACCGGAGTCAGCACGACGCCTGGAATTGTATACGGCAAATGCGGTGAAGGTTTCCTTCGCGTTTCTCTGGGCACCGCGACCCATCGAATCCGGGAAGCTTGTGACAGGATTGTTAATTGGACCATAGGAAAAAGAAACCTTTAAACTGATGAAACACCGTACCCCCGAATCCACATTTGTTCCACCTGAAAGAGCATTTCTTTTTGGCGTCCAAATTTTTGGCGAAGAAACCTTCCTTTCGGGTGAGGATTCTCTAGCGGAACTGGCATTACTGGCTGATACCGCGGGGCTGGAAGTTGCCGGTACAGATTATCAGAAGATCAGCTCACCCAACCCGAGCACGCTCATTGGTTCCGGAAAAGTCGAGGAACTCAAACTCCTTACTGAAGACCTTCAAGTTGATGTACTGGTTTTTGATCACGAACTATCCCCCAGACATCAAAAGGAATTGGAGGAAAAACTGGGGGATAACATAAAAATTCTGGATCGTACCGCGCTCATCCTCGATATTTTTGCGCAGCACGCCAGCACAAAAGAGGGGATGCTTCAGGTTGAGCTTGCTCAATTGAATTACAGGCTGCCCAGGTTGACACGGGCATGGACACACCTGGCACGACAATCCGGGGGAGCCGCTGGTAGAACAGGAAGCGTCGGGGGGGTCGGGTTGCGCGGACCCGGGGAAACTCAACTCGAAGTTGATAAGCGCGAGATCCGCAGGAAGATCGCAAAATTAAATGATGAGCTTGATAAGGTTCGAAAAAATCGAGCCTTGTACCGCGAACAAAGAAAAAAATCGCGCATACCCATCGTGGCGCTGGTAGGTTATACGAATGCCGGAAAATCCACGTTACTAAATGCACTGTCAAATTCCGCTGTTTATATTGCCGACCAATTATTTGCCACGCTGGATCCAACGACTCGCAAAATTGAACTTCCGGGCGGGAGCCACATCTTGTTAACAGACACGGTTGGTTTTATTCAAAAGCTACCGACACAGCTGATCGCAGCATTCAGGGCAACGCTTGAAGAGGTCTCGGAGGCTGATCTTTTACTTCATGTAGTCGATATGACTCACCCGAATGCCCTTGCCCAATGGAAATCGGTTCAACAAACCCTGGTCGAGATTGAAGCGGAAAGTATTCCGACGGTTACCATTCTGAACAAGATGGATAAGATAAACAAAGGTCTTGACGTGCTCAATCAAAATTTCAGTATCCCCGCTGCTATTCCGATATCTGCCTTGCAAAAACAAGGCCTCGACAACCTGCTAAGAATAATTGAAGACAAATTATGCCATGACAGTAATTCAATAAAAGTATTCCTGCCTTATGAAAAGGGAAGCCTACTTTCGCTATTTCATTCTGTTGGAAGAATCGTCACCAGGGAAAACTTGGAGGACGGAATATTCCTTCAAGGATCTTTACCCAAAGAATACCTCATCCAATTCAACCCTTATGTGGTTAAGAAATACCCCCCAAAAAAAGAAGGCCTTTAGCCTCCTTTTTGTTTCGGTTTTTTGTCCTTGGCTTTAGCGATTACTTCCTTGCCTTGATAATGACCGCACTTTGGGCAGATTGTGTGAGGAAGACGCATTTCGCCACAGTTGCTGCATTGCACAAGGTTTTGGGTTTTTAATGCATCTTGAGAACGCCTGCGATCTCGACGGCCTTTGGATAGTTTTCTTTTGGGTTGTGGAACCATTTCTTTCTCCTGCGTGTATGTACTTATCTACAAGACGCGATATTATACATAGTTTCCCGTGAATGCGCAAGCGACCGTTATGGTTCATCCAAAATGTTACTGAAGGATAATCATCAGCCTCGATAACAGGATCTTTTGACTGGACACTGCGACGCACAGTCATCATCCAAGCAATCGGCAGTTGGTGTAAAATTGAGCAGTGGAAATACGCATAGCTGCTGCGAAAACTGGAAAATATGCTTCATCTGAGAGTGGAGATTCTTTAGAGGTAGTTGAACGGCCAAATGGGGGCTTATCGATCGTCCTCGCGGATGGTCAAACATCGGGAAAAGGAGCAAAAAGCGTATCTTCCCTGGTGGTTCGGAAGGTGGTAAGCCTGTTGGCGGATGGAGTTCGCGATGGTGCCGCTGCACGGGCTGCTTCCGACGCGTTATTCACAGAAAAGAACGGCAAGGTCTCATCTACTTTGAATATACTATCTGTGGATACCGAATCGAACACGATCGTTATCACCAGGAACAATCCAGCACCCATGCTCACGGTTGTGGGTGAAAGCTTTTCTGACATTAATGATGATTGTTCTCCAATTGGATGGCATCGCAATATCCGGCCATCAATTTCAGAGCTTCCCATACAGCCAGGCGTGCTTATCGTGATGTTTACGGACGGTATTTTGCATGCAGGCAGCCGCGTAGGTGATTCGCTCGATATCCGATTGATCATCTCCAATCTCCTTGAATGCGGCGATCCGAATCCTCAGGAAATTGCGGATTTAATTTTGAGAAGCGCCATGCATCTGGATAACAATCGACCTGATGATGATATGAGTGTCGTGGTATTATTCGTGTCAAAAGAGGATGAAAAACTGATACGCCGGCTTTCCGTTGAGTTACCCTTATAATCATTTCAAAATATGACACATGCGTACGCATAACGTAAGCGATCCTCCGGTGATTGGTATCGTTGGTGTGTGCGGGTCCGGGAAATCAACTCTTTGCAGCCTGATCAAGCCACTCGGCGTGACCTGTCGCGCTATCGCTCAAGAACATTCATATGTTCAAGATATGTGGCAGCGCTTGACTCGTCCTCGTTACCTGGTTTTTTTAGATGTGTCATATCAAACAGCCACTTCACGAAGAAACCTCAACTGGGCTGAGTGGGAGTACCAGGAACAAATGAAACGCTTAGCGCACGCAAAAAAACACGCAGACCTGATCGTGGTTACGGATCGCATGACTCCTACACAAATCCTGGAGTTAGTAAAAAATCAATTTAAACTGCAGGCGTTAGGACGAGGCAACTGAGCATGGAAAATAATGATCTATCTGCCCACTTTTTCCAGTCCATATTACAATAATATATATCCAATTCTTACGAAATGTGCGGGAGTTTAAAGCATGCAATCAGATTGTATTTTGATAACTGGTGTGAACGGTGAAATAGGACACGGACTGGTAACACAGCTCAAGCTCGAATCATCGAAAAGAATTATCGCGCTCGATATTTCACCCCTCGACAAGATGCTTGCCGATTGTATTGATCAGTTCTATATGGGGGACATCCTTGACACAAAATTGATCGATAATATATTTCGAGACAACGAGTTCTCAACGATTTATCACCTCGCCTCAATCCTGTCTACCTCGGCTGAACGTAATCCAGAAAAAGCGCACCACGTCAATGTTGAAGGAACCATCAACCTCCTCGCGGAATCGCATAAACAAACAGAAGTACTAGGCTCCCCCATCAAATTCATCTATCCTAGCTCCATTGCCGTGTATGGATTGCCTTCAGCTGATGCGAAGCAAAAAGCCGGCAAAGTCAAAGAAAGTGACTACTGCCAGCCCATAACCATGTACGGATGCAATAAGATTTACTGCGAGATTATCGGATCGTACTACTCGAAGCACTATAAAATCCTCAGTGGAAATGGTGAGGGCCCAAAAGTGGACTTTCGCGGTTTACGTTTTCCAGGATTGATCAGCGCGATAACCGTCCCGACAGGCGGCACAAGCGATTATGGTCCGGAAATGCTTCACCACGCAGCCCAGAATAAACCTTATGACTGTTTTGTGCGACAGGATTCGACTCTGCCTTTCATGGTGATGCCAGACGCCATCAAGGCATTGCTGAGCCTTTCGAAGGCGCCCCGCGAACAACTCTCCTTGAACGCGTACAATGTCACCAGCTTCAACCCTTCCGCGCAGCAGATCTACGAAACCTGCCTCAAGTTCTTCCCCAAAGCTCAGATCCATTTCGCTCCCGACCCGGCCCGTCAAATGATCGTGGATTCGTGGCCTCAGGATGTGGACGATTCTTCTGCGGCTGATGATTGGGGATGGAAGGCTGATTACGATTACCAGCGCTCATTCGAAGATTATTTGATCCCGGCAATCATGCAGCGTTATTCATTCTAAATGGAGAGAAAAATGGAAAATCCGGAAATAACGAATTCTATATCTATCCTTGACGATGAGAAAGCCTCGCTGGTCATGCTGTACACTAAAACCAGCATCCTCATTGGATCGGTAATTATTAAGAAGCAATTTAAAACATCCACCTGGCTTCAGACTGTCGCAATGCCGGATTTTGTCACTCTGCATAACTGCAAAATGCTTGAATCCGATCCACAATCTCCCCCAAGGTTTACCGCGGTAAGGGAAATTCACATCCCGATCTCACAGGTCAACATTTTCCATCTTTCTCCTCCTGAAAGAGAAGACATCGAATTAGATATGAGCGCTGAAAATATGCAGACCCTGAACGTCCGGCTTTCGTTAGGGATTTTCACGATTGATGGTTCAATACAGATCTCGTCAAAAATCAAGCTTTCTCAATACCTGGATGTCACAAAGGAAGTTTTTTACAGTGTTTACAATGCGACAATTCAAAGCCCGCATAACGAAAACCTTGGCAAAATAAAAGTTCCATTTGCCATTGTTCGAATCCATAATTCGCTGCTTTCCATAAATTAAGGAAACAATCCTTTGACGCAGGTATTCATTTCGAGAAAAATTCCCCAAACAGCTGCAAATCTTTTGGCTTCAAAGTATTCGATCATTTCCTGGGAAAAGGAAACTCCTCCTGTGTTGGAAGACCTGTTGGGCATCGCACCTGAAATCGATGGGATGTTCAGCATGTTAACGGATCCATTGACCGATCAATTTTTTCGGGCAGCAACAAAGATCAGAGCGATCAGTCAAATGGCGGTTGGCACAGATAATATTGACATGGATGCAGCGACAAGATCAGGAATTCCCGTAGGCCATACGCCTGATGTTTTAACTGAAGCATGCGCTGATCACACCTGGGCGCTGCTGCTTGCCGTGGCCAGAAGGATTACTGAATCGAATGACGAAGTGCGCAGTGGCATCTGGAGACCCTGGGGACCTGATGTGCTCTGCGGCGAAGATGTTCATGGCGCCACCCTTGGAGTAGTTGGATACGGCCGCATCGGTCAAGCGGTGGCAAAAAGGGCTTTGGGATTCTCCATGCAAATTTTATACACCAGCAGCACTGAGCACGGCGGGGTGGACGAATCCATCGCGAAGGTGGATCTGCATGAGCTGCTCATTCGGTCTGATTATGTTACGCTGCACGTTCCTTTGACGGAAAAGACACGGGGGATGATCTCAAAGGCTGAATTTCAAGCCATGAAAAGAAATGCGATTATTATCAACGCCTCACGGGGACCGGTCGTTGATTCGAAAGCACTGATCTGGGCGCTAAATGAGCAATTGATTCGTGGGGCGGGACTTGATGTTTTTGACCCGGAGCCGATTCCCGGGAATCACCCGCTGTTATCCTATCCAAATGTAATCATCACACCGCATATTGCCAGCGCGACTCATGAAACACGCAAAAAAATGTCACTCGTTGCGGCAACTAATCTTATTGCCGGATTAGAGGGCAAGAGAATGCCTTACTGCGCCAACCCGCAGGTGTACGCATCACCAGGAAAATAAGAAAACAAGATCGTTTACATTCGTGCCCGTTGGTCCCGTCCTGATCAGCCCACCTGTTTTAGAAAAATAGCTGTACGAATCATTTCTTGCCAGGAAATCCCGGGAATCTAGTCCCAACCGCTTTGCCTGTCGGGCAGTCGATCCATCGACAATGGCTCCTGCCGCGTCCGTCACACCGTCCTCGCCATCCGAGGCCAAACACACCATGCTTACATCTGGAATGCCGTCCAGCATCTCAACTGCGGACAGAGCCATTTCCAGGTTCCGACCCCCTTTACCCGCACCCTGCACATACACAGTCGATTCTCCACCCGCAATTATGACGAATGGTTTCTGCCGACTGCTGGAAATTCTTCTTTTACGGTCAATCAGCAACCGAGCGAACTTAGGTCCATTTTCGGCGGCGTTTCCAAAAAAAGGTTTTTTGATTGCAATCGGAAGAATGCCTAAGCTCAAGGCTGCTTTTTCGGCGCCCCTGATGGCCTGTTGATTCGACCCAATGATCAAATTCGTAACCCGGGTTAAATAGATGTCGTTCCTTTTTACCGTTTCCGGGTTCAAACCGAGCGCTCCATCCGACAGGTACTTTTCCACCAAAGCGGGTATCTCCTTCATCAGGCCGTATTGATTTAGTATCTCAACAGCGTCCTTGAAAGTCGATGGATCCTCAGCTGTCAAACCTGATCCAATGTTGCTGATCGAATCGTCAAACACGTCCGAGAGGATCAATGTCACTACTCTGGCGGGAAACAACATCCTGGCTAATCCGCCACCTTTGAGTGTATCCAGGTGTTTTCGAATGCAGTTGATGTCTTGAATTGGTAAACCGGATTTCAAGAGCAATTCATTGGTTTTTTTAATATCCGCCAATGTCAATCCGGGTACTGGTGCGATCAACAACGAGGAGGCGCCTCCTGATATTCCAATGATGACAGTGTCTTCCTTACGCAACCCTTCCACTTTTTTGAGTAATATTTGGCCCGCCTCCAAACTCTTCAGTCCCGGGACAGGGTGCTCGCCATAAATCACTTCCGCTTCAATATTCGGGGTTCCATCCGGGATATTTTTTGTGATCACCAGTCCGGCAGTGATTTTCGACTGAAACACAGTTTCTAATCCTTGCTGCATACCAACTGCCGCTTTTCCAACGCATATTGTGATTAATTTCGCATAAGGCCCAACGCGGATCTTCTTAGTCCTGGCCTGAATCGTAGATTCACCTGCCCGGATGACTTTCGTCATCAATTTTCCAGGCGCAACCGCATTCAAGCTAGCTTCGATAATTGACTGCACCGCCTCACTTCTGGGAAGCCTTTTTTTCTCTATCTCCATGAATAAATTATAGAGTAAATCATGATAGATGGTCATCGAAATTCATGAAAATGTCCTGTCAGATTCCGGAGAATCAATTAAAATAAAGCGTTCTTGTTATGACTTTTTCTTCAGGAGGATATTTGTGAACCACGACGTGATCAATGGGACCCTTCGTCCCCGCTCTATTGCAGTAATCGGTGCTTCAGCCACTCCAGGCAAAATCGGCTACACCGTTCTGGATAACCTGATCAAGGATGGTTACCAGGGGAGTATTTTTCCAATCAACACCAGTGCCGTTGAGATATTGGGCAGGAAAGCCTATCCATCCATATTGGACGTCCCCGAATCCGTGGACGCGGCGATCATAACCATTCCCGCGAAATTTGTCCCGCAAGCCGCTGAAGAATGCGGCAAAAAAGGCGTTAAAGGTCTCATCATCATCGCTTCAGGATTCAGCGAGGTTGGCCAAAGGGATCTTGAAAACCAGGTAGTACAAATCGCTCATCGTTACAACATGCGCGTGTTAGGTCCCAATATCGTTGGCGTGCTTTCCAACTCAGATAAAATGAACGGGTCTTTTGCCCCATTCTTACCCTTGCCAGGCAAGGCGGCGCTTGTGTCGCAGTCCGGGGCATTGCTGATCGCGCTCGATGCTGCCACGTATATTCGAGGCGTAGGATTCGACAAGTTAATATCGATTGGCAATATGTCCGATTTGGATATCGCCGATCTTGTCACGTGGCTCGATGAAGACCCGAATACGTCCTGCATCAGTTTGTACGTTGAAGGTTTCAAGGATGGCAGGAGGTTCATTGACGCGTGCAGACACGCGAAGAAACCGATCATCGCCTTGAAAGCAGGTGTGTCAGAACACGGCGCAGCTGCAGCCGCTTCGCACACCGGGTCGCTTGCCGGAGCGGCGAAAGTGTACAGCGCTGCCTTTGAACAGGCTGGTGTCATTCAAGCATCTGATCTGAACAATCTCTTTAATCGAACGCAGGCGCTTTCACTGCAACCTGCGATGAAAGGCGACCACCTGCTCATCATCACCAACGGCGGCGGTGTGGGTGTCCTGGCGACCGATGCCGCGGAGAAATTTGGGCTGCCGCTGCAATTCGCGCCACAGGATGTTCAGACTGAATTGAAAAAACACATGCCGGAGTTCGGTTCCGCGAAAAATCCTGTCGATCTGACAGGAATGGCAGGTTACGAATGGTACACGGAATCGGTGCGTTATGCGTTTGCCCACCCCTGGGTGGATGGGCTCACAGTACTGTACTGCGAAACAGCCATGACCAACCCGCAGGAAATTGCCGAAGGATTGAAAAAAGCTCTCGAAGCATCAGGCGTCAAGAACAAACCTGTGACTATCTCATTTGTCGGCGGAGAAAAATCAGAAAAAGCCATGCGCTGGCTGGTCGACAATGGAATACCTTCGTACAACGCTCCTGACCTGGCAATTAATGCCATGGCTGCTCTCAGAGAATATGGAGTACTGCAAAGCGTAGGACAATCAAGACCGGTTGCCATTCCCGCGAATGCCAGAAATACAGCGCTCGAGGTAATATCTGATGCGCGGGCAGATAACCGCTCTGCGTTAACCGAAATCGAAGCAAAACGAGTTTTCTGCGCTTATGGGCTTCCGGTGGTGCAAACACATCTGGCAAAAACAGAGAATGAAGCGACAGAACTATCCAACAGAATCGGTTATCCGGTCGTCATGAAGATCGTAAGCCCTGACATCTTGCATAAATCTGACGCCGGCGGAGTTAAAGTCAACATCAAAGACGAAAAGAGCGTGCGGGATACCTATCATCAGATTATCGCGAACGCCAAAGCCTACAAAGCAGATGCCGTAATCCATGGAGTCGTGGTTCAGGAAATGGCCCCCATGGGCACTGAAGTGATTTTGGGTTCTGTGAATGATTCCACTTTCGGACCGACTGTGATGTTCGGTTTAGGCGGGATCTTCGTTGAAGTGCTAAAGGATGTGACATTTCGCGTTGCTCCCGTCTCTCCGATTCAAGCCAGCGACATGATTGCAGAAATTAAGGGAGCCCCAATTCTTGCTGGTGTCCGAGGAGAAGCGCCACGCGACAAGGCGAGTCTGGTTGACATCATCAGCTTGTATTCTGCCATGATCTTGGATCTACAAGATGAACTTCTCGAATCGGACGCGAACCCCGTTTTCGTCTATGAAGAGGGAAAAGGCGTCAATGTAGTAGACGCCAGGATCATCCTGCGAAAAAAATGATCCTATAGCTCAATAATTGAAGAGCAGCTCGTTCGTCAAACGGAGCTGCTCTTTTTTGTGCGATGTCGTTCGTAAGCTCCCAGCCAGGGTGATCCCAATCGATGATTCTTAGCCACGATCACTTTCCTCAACTTTTGACTGACCAGCGCGACGATACCTGCCAGCTGGCCCCAATCATGGTTGTCCAGGATGGTTTGAAGTTTCAAAGGGACGTCGGCTGTCCAGTTCCAATCCAGGCGAAATCGATCTGCTTTCAACCAATAATCTCGTTTCTCCCACGCCGCCACAGAGACATCAATCGTCTTGTTGACCTTTTCGATCGACTCAATAAGGAACGCCACCAGATCGAAAAGCTGATCGTTTTCCTCCTTCTGAGTCATCGCTTCACGCATCGCCAGAACAATTTCCTTCGTGAGTTTCGTGCGTTCTTTCCCAGCGGAATCGAGATTGATTGTTCTGCCCATATTTCTCCACTTGTTGTTAATAGAATGGTAATAACTCCAAAAAAGTTTCGCTATTATAATTCACATTGACGCTGCTATAAGTAGTGCGTATAATTCGTTGTCTTTGGGGAAGTGCTGGAATTGGCAGACAGGCATGACTTAGGATCATGTGCCGAAAGGCGTGCGGGTTCAAGTCCCGCCTTCCCCATCAATCTGACACATAGAGGTCCAAAGTGAAGCTCGAGAAAATTTTGCGTGATGACCAACAAGTAAAAGTAATTGTAGAGTTAGAAGAATCAACCCTTTTAGAATTCAAACAAAAAGCCGCCAGAAAAATTGCCTCCAGAAACAAGATCCCCGGATTCCGTCCCGGAAAAGCACCCTACGCCGTCGTCGCCCGTTCGTTCGGAGAGGAAGTCATTGAAGAACAGGCTAAAGAGCTGCTTATTGATGATGTTTACCCCAAAATGCTGGATGAAGCCAAAATAACCCCTTCAGGTGCTGGTTTGCTGGAAGAAATTGTCAGCATCCACCCACCGAAATTTTCCTTCGTTGTTCCGCTTGAACCGGAAATAAAGCTTGGTAATTATCACAAATTACGCAAAGCCTACAATCCCCCCGTTGTACAGGAGAAGGACGTGGAGGATTACCTGACGAAAATGCGTGCAAATTACGCGACCGCAGAACCAGTTGAGAGACCCGCGCAAAAAGGTGATCTGGTCTACCTGAAGTTGTCCGCTAAAATTACAAAACCCACAGCGGACGAAGACGCGGAGATACTCAAAGAGACCACGTCGCAGGTGATCATCGGCGAAGAAAACTTCCAGGAAAATAACTACCCGTACAAGAATTTTGCGGACGAGATCATCGGCATGCAAGCCGGCGGTGAAAAAACGACAGAACACACGTTTAGCGAAAAAGATGCCAGCGAAAAATTCCGGGGTAAGACCATCGCTTTCCTGATTACCTGCCAGAGCGTCAAGAGCATGAAATATCCCGAGCTGGATGACAGCTTTGCGAAAATGGTTGGCGGGTTGGAGAAATTTGATGATCTCAAGACAGCAGTCCGCAGCCAGCTGGAAACCAGTTCAAAGCAGGATTATGACCGCAGGTATTTTGATGATCTTTTTGAAGAGATTCTGAAATCTGCGACCATCAAGTATCCTCCTCAAATGCTTGAACATGAAGCGGAACATGTCCTGGAATCTGTAAAAGAAGATCTGGCCGCACAAAAACTTGACCTTGACGCGTACCTGAAAGTAATAAAAAAGGACAAAGCCACCTTTCTTAAAGAGGATATCGAACCGGCTGCCAAGAAAAGACTTGAACGGGGATTGATTTTTGAAACCTTTGCGGCAGAAGAAAAGATCGAATTGGATAAAGAGGAACTGAGCAAGGAATTTCAATCCACGATCCAGGACCTTCAATACACGGCAGACTTTCAAAAACTTCAAAAGAAAATGGCACCCAATCAGCTCTCCAATGCCATCGCGATGCAGGCTGCCAACAGGCTGATGAACAATCGCATACTGGATAGACTCAAGGACATCGCCACCGGAAAATTATCCGAGGTGAACACCCCCAAAGGCGGGCAAACCGCTCCGACGAATAAAAAAGAAGTAGAAACAGCAAAAAAACCGACCAGGAAATCTCCCGAGAAAAATAGTACCTCGGAGAACAAAAAGGTAACGGAATAGGAGGACGTACATGTTTCCAAAAAATGTCATTCCCATGGTGGTCGAATCATCTGGCAGGGGTGAGCGCGCTTATGATATCTACTCGTTATTGCTCAAAGAGCGCATCATTTTTGTTGGTACAGAAATTAATGATCAGGTCAGCAACGTGGTTGTCGCTCAGCTTTTGTATCTCAGTCATGAAGACGCCGACGCCCCCATCCAAATGTATATCAATTCACCTGGTGGGCAGATCTATTCGGGTTTGGCAATATATGACACGATGAACATGATTCCGAACAAAATCTCCACCGTTGCAGTCGGTGTCACCGCTTCTTTTGGAACCGTTCTTCTAACGGCTGGCACCAAGGGAATGCGGTACGCGCTACCCCACGCGACCATCCACATGCATCAGCCTCTTGGCGGCGCAGAGGGACAGGCTTCGGACATCGAAATTCAGGCACGAGAGATACTGAGATTAAAAGCGAGATTAATTGAGATATTATCAAACGCCACCGGGCAGCCACATGATGTCATTGAAAGAGATACCGATCGCAACTTTTATCTAGATGCGCAACAAGCGGTTGACTACGGGTTGGTTGACAAAGTCCTCACTCCAGCGACGCCATCACAGCCCTGAATATATCAGCGGATCAGAATTGATCCGCTGTCTGCATTGATTTGTGATCATGCGTTATAAAGCCGCAATATTGGATATGGATGGCGTGATCTGGAAAGCCGATCAGCAAATTGGGAACCTTGGTGAGGTTTTCCGCTCTCTGGATGATCGATTCTCCGAATTTGTTTTTTGTACCAACAATTCAACCCAGCCACCACGACATGCCCAGCAGAAGTTATCCGCACTGGGAGTAGATTTCCCTGAAGAGCGGATTATCACGTCCTCCCACGCCGTCGCTGACCGACTCACCCAGCGCCATTCTCCAGG
This sequence comes from uncultured Anaerolineaceae bacterium, assembly GCA_964498605.1. Taxonomy (GTDB): domain Bacteria; phylum Chloroflexota; class Anaerolineae; order Anaerolineales; family Anaerolineaceae; genus JBGQAS01. The sequence continues at coordinate 13,493 of CAZCHK010000035.1, forward strand.
AGATCACATCCTTGTCATTGGAGAAACCGGATTGAAGGAGGCACTTCGCAACAAAGGTTTCATAATCTCCAATAATCATCCTGCTGCCGTTGTCGTCGGCATGGACAAGCATTTCACATACCAAAGCTTATGTGATGCGGTTATTGCTATACGCAACGGGGCTTCTTTCTACGGGACAAACCCGGACATGACATTCCCTTCACCTGAAGGCCTGATCCCCGGCGCGGGTTCGATCATCGAATTGATCCGGATCAGTTCCGGGATCGAGCCAACCATCGCAGGGAAACCGCATCCGTACATGCTGGATCTCGCGATGGAGCTCATGCACACTTCGCCCGCGGAAACCCTGGTGATCGGAGATCGCCTGGACACAGATATTTTGGGGGGTCAGGCCGCCAACTGCCCCACGGCGCTGGTGTTATCGGGCGTGACAGACCTTGAAACATTGAACACATCCAGCATTCACCCGGACCTGGTGGCACAGGATTTGACCTCGTTATTATCATCGCTATGAAAAATTTCTTCGATGTGTCACGCGACGAACTGGACAATTGGGTCCGCTCACAGCAGCAACCCGCCTTCAGGCAGCAGCAGATCTGGGATGGAGCCTACAAACACCTGGCAGAGTCACCCGGACAGGTGACGAATCTTCCCCAGCGTGTCAGACATTTGCTGGAAGGTGATTTTTCCTTCAACCCGCTCACACTGATCGACAGCCAAACCAGCCAGGACGAGCAAACCTCAAAGTTCCTCTTTGAACTGCACGACAGGCACAAGGTCGAAGCCGTCCTGATGGAATACAATTCCAGAAAATCAGCTTGTATATCCACACAGTCGGGCTGCCCTGTGAATTGCGTGTTCTGTGCCACCGGGCAAATGGGATTTCATCGCAACCTCACAGCAGGTGAGATCATTTACCAGGTTATCTTCATCGAAAGGCTGCTGAGAAAGCGCTCCACCTCGCTGACCAATGTCGTGATCATGGGCATGGGCGAGCCTATGCTGAATTATGAAGAGACGCTGAAGTCTGTCCACACCCTGAACCGTCCGGACACACTCAACATCGGCGCGAGGAGATTCACCCTCTCAACGGTCGGGATTATCCCTGGAATCATGAAGCTGATCAATGACCCAATCCAAATTAACCTGGCAATCAGCCTGCACGCGTCAGACGATCAAACCCGGGTGAACTTGATACCCATCGCGAAAAGTTATCCAATAAAACAACTGCTCGAGGCTTGCAGGGTTTATGTGGAAAATACTCATCGCCGGGTGACCTTTGAATGGGCGCTCATTGACGGTGTCAACGACAGCACCGCCATGGCCAAGCAATTTTCACGCCTCGTGCGGGGCCTGATGTGCCACGTGAATCTAATCTTGCTCAATCCAACCAGCTTCTATCCAGGAATGCCGTCGTCACCGAGGCAAATCCAACGCTTCAAGTCGGTGTTAACCGATTCTGGGATTCCCTGCACGATACGATTGAGAAGAGGGATGGATATCAGTGCCGGGTGCGGTCAGCTGGCATACGCAAATTCAACTTTATCTTAGTGATATAATCCTGCAGCGTGAACCAAAATGAAAAACTTTGGCAAAGCGGGCTTGAAAAAACTCGCAAGTCCACCTTCGGTCGTTTAGCCGCGTTCCTGGGCCTGAGCCAGATCGACGCTCTGACCTGGGATGAATTGGAAAGCCAGCTCATTCAGTCTGATCTGGGCATTGATCTTACCCAGAAGATCATAGGCTCTCTGAAAGCCAGGGTCCACGAGCTGGGAATTACCAAGCAGCAGGATCTTCACTCACTGCTCAAAGAAGAATTGGCGAACAGGCTCTTCAACCCGCCGGACCTCAATTTCGATTCCAGTCACCCTTTTGTGATCATGCTTGTAGGAGTCAACGGATCAGGCAAAACGACCACGGCAGCCAAATTGGTTAAACTCTTCACACAAAAAGGCAGAAAAATCAGCCTGGTTGCCGCAGACACGTTCAGAGCTGCCGCGGTTGATCAACTGCAGATATGGGCAGACCGCCTGGGAGTTCACCTGACCACTGCCCAGCCAGGCAGCGATCCCGGCGCGGTGGTATTCGATGGGATACAATCAGCGCTTGCAAGAAAATTGGACATGGTGATCATCGATACGGCAGGGCGCCTTCACACGCGCTTCAACCTCATGGAAGAATTGAAGAAGGTGTACCGATCCGCAGGGAAGATCCTGCCAGGAGCGCCACACGCAGTATGGTTGGTCATCGATGCCACCACAGGCCAGAACGCGCTGCAGCAGGCAAAAGCTTTCACGGAAGCAGTCAAGGTCACAGGCATCATCCTGGCAAAACTGGACACATCATCGAAAGGCGGTATGACCTTCGCCATAAACGATCGATTAGGCTTACCGGTCCTGTACGCTGGTTTGGGTGAAAAACCGGAGGATATCAGCCCATTTGACAAGACGCAATTTTTGGAAAGCATATTAACATCTTAACAGGAGGAGTCATGCAGGACCTGATCCGAAGAATCATCGAGATAAAAGAAAAATTCAATTCACTGATGGAGCATCTTTGACTTAGGCAAGAAGCGAGAGGAATTAACTGCACTGAATCGGATGTCTGAAGACACATCCATATGGAATCACCCGCAACAAGCTCAATCGATCATGAAACAAATCTCCGATCTCAATCAGGAGCTGGATCATTGGGATGGAATGTTAAAAAGGATCAATGAGGATCTGGAACTGGCGCAGTTGGAAGACGATAGCTTGCAGGCCGAGTTGGAAAAGGAAATTACAGGCCTGGAATCCGAGCTGAGAACTGCAGAAATTGATGTTCTGCTGTCCGGTGAATATGACCGCGGAAATGCCATCCTCGAAATTTCTTCAGGCGCCGGAGGCACCGAATCTCAGGATTGGGCTCAAATGCTTGAAAGAATGTACCTGCGCTGGGCGGAGAATCGTCATTTCAAGACTGAAATTTGGGACCGGGCTGAAGGGGAAGAAGCCGGCATCAAATCTTCGACCATTTTTGTTGCGGGAAAATTCGCCTACGGATATCTCAAGGCGGAAAAGGGTGTCCACCGGCTGGTAAGGCTGTCTCCTTTTGATGCCAACCACAGGCGCCACACGTCGTTTGCCAAAGTCGAGGTTTTGCCTGAAGCAGCACAGGAAGATGCATCCATCCACATCAATCCCGATGATCTCAAGATTGATATCTATCGTTCAGCGGGAGCAGGCGGTCAAAACGTGCAGAAGAACTCCACCGCGGTCCGTATCACCCACATCCCTACTGGCATCGTGGTTTCCTGCCAGAACGAGCGATCACAACTCCAGAATCGCGAAAACGCGTTGAAGGTGCTTCGCTCGCGGCTGCTGCAAATCGCTCAGGATGAAAAAGACCAGGAATTGAATAAACTGCGGGGTGAGTATGTGAAAACAGAATGGGGCAGCCAGATCCGATCCTACGTCCTGCATCCTTATCAGATGGTCAAGGACCACCGCACTGAACACGAAACAAGCGCGACTCAAACCACACTTGACGGTGATATTGATGATTTCATCGAGAGATACCTGCGGTTATAAGATTCGTGATCAATCCAGGATTCTTGCCAGCTCGATCATTTTTTGATCGAGCTGTTTTTTACCAGCGACCACTTCATCCAGAGGTGTCGCGGTGATTTGGCTCTTGTTCAACCCGACCAGTACGCCGTAATTCCCGTTGGCGATCTGTTCAGTCGCGCCCGCCCCGAATCTGCTGGCCAGGATGCGGTCGAACGCGCTCGGTTCACCGCCCCGCTGGATGTGGCCAAGAATGGTCACCCTCAGGTCAAAACCCAGACGCTCGCGGTTATTCTGGAAATATTCCGCCAGTTTATTCGCGTTGTATGTTGCTCCTTCAGCCACAACGATGATCCCATGTGCCTTCCCCTTGCGGTACGCTTCACGCAGCGAGTTGGCGATGTCTTCGGGGTCCATCTCGATCTCCGGCAGCACGACCATCTCTGCGCCACCGGCAATTCCAGCCATCAAAGCCAGGTAACCGCAGTTTCTTCCCATGACTTCCAGCAGGAATGCCCTTTGGTGCGAGGAAGCGGTAACTTTCAAACGGTCGATGGCTTCCAGGGCGATATTCAACGCGGTGTCGACACCAATGGTGATCTCCGAACCGTACAGGTCGTTGTCTATTGTTGAAGCGATGCCGACGACAGGGAAATCCATCCTCCACAGCTCGTGCGCGCCAGTTTGTGAGCCATTTCCCCCGATGATGACAAGCGCATCCACCCCTTCTTCATTCAGATTCCGGATGGCCTTGATCCGTCCCTCCTCGGTCTTGAATTCCTCGGATCGCGCGCTCCCCAGAATTGTGCCGCCTTTTTGAAGGATACCGCCAACATCGCGGGGACCCAAAGGAACAAAGTGCCCCTTGATCAATCCGTCATAACCTTGCTTGACCCCCGAGACCTGCCATCCTCGGTGTATTCCCGTGCGGGTTACAGCCCTGATGGCGGCGTTCATCCCAGGCGCGTCGCCTCCGCTGGTTAGTACGGCAATTTTTTTGTTCATGCTGGCTCCTGTTTCTTCCAAAGGTAGTTTACCATGCATTTGGATTTGAAAACCCGCGTCAATCTGGGGATTTGGTGTTGATTAATGAATATGTGGTCGATTGTATCGGAAAATTGATCTGCATTTCTCATTCTATATAGTAAAATTTCCCAGTCAATCAAATACATCATTACCAAAGGATCTCCGTGACCAATTTTCGCATTCATAAACATCCCATCCTTTCAGTAGAAGAAAGAAGAAAGATCTGTTTTCAATGGCAGGATCAGCCGCTTGAAGGGAGAGAGGGAGACACGATCTCTGCCGCGCTGATCGCCAATGGGATCAATGTTTTCGGACACCATCCCAAGGATGGTTCTCCCCAGGGGATCTTCTGCGCCAACGGACAATGCTCGCAGTGCATGGTAATCGCTGACGGGATCCCTGTCAAAGCCTGCATGGAGCTTCTCAAGGAGAACAGCGATATCCATCCACTGAATGCTCTCCCCACTCTGCCAGAACACACCAATCGCTACGCGCTGAGCGCGATTCGGGAAATCTCGACCCGCGTGCTCATCATCGGTGGGGGACCTGCGGGTCTTTCAGCGGCGCTGGAGCTGGGCAGGCTGGGTGTCAATTGCATCCTTGTTGATGACAAGCATCGGCTGGGTGGAAAACTGGTCCTGCAAACACACAGGTTCTTCGGTTCAGTGGAAGCCGTTTTCGCCAGCACCCGCGGGATCGACATCGGGGCGAAGCTTGAACAGGAATTGCGAGAATTCCCCTGCGTGAAGATATGGACGCACAGCACCGCCCTGGCAGTTTTCTCAGACAAAAAGATCGGAGTCCTGAAGGATAATGCTGAGTATATTCTGATCACCGCTGAAGCCCTGCTGGTGACAGCTGGCGCGCGGGAGAAATTTCTCACCTTTCCCGGAAACACGCTGCCCGGTGTTTTTGGAGCCGGAGCGTTTCAAACTCTGGTCAACCGCGACCTTGTCCGTCCCTCCAGGAAATTATTCATTGTTGGCGGGGGGAATGTCGGATTGATCGCGGGGTATCACGCCCTGCAGGCGGATATCGCAGTGGTCGGGTTGGCTGAAGCCCTCCCGGAATGCGGAGGTTACAAGGTGCACGAAGATAAACTGGCCAGGTTGGGCGTACCGATTTACACATCCCACACCATCCTGTCAGCAAACGGAAAAGAAAAGGTGGAATCGGTCACAATCGCAAAAATCAATGATCAGTTTCAGCCAATCCCCGGTACGGAAAAGACATACGCGTGCGACAGCATCCTCATCGCGGTGGGGCTGGACCCCGTCAATGAACTCTTTATCAAGGCGAAGGACTTCGATCTAAAAGCTTTTGTCGCCGGTGATGCCGAGGAAATCGCCGAAGCTTCTGCTGCCATTTTTTCCGGGCGGATCCGCGGGATAGAAATCGCCCAGCACCTTGGATTCCAGGATCTACATGTACCGGATGAGTGGTACCGGTCCGGTGAAATTTTAAAGTCCAGGCCGGGGGTGATCAACAAAGAGCACTTGCCACACGCCAGCAAAGGCGTTCTTCCTGTCATCCACTGCGTACAGGAGATCCCGTGCAATCCCTGTTCCGCGTTGTGCAGCGAAGGATTGATCCAGATTTCCAAGAATGATATTCGTGATATTCCAAAATTCGTTGGAAATCTGGATGCCTGTAAAGGGTGCCTGAAGTGTGTCATCGGATGCCCCGGATTGGCCATAACCCTCGTTGATTACCGCCGCGACGCTGAGAACCCGACTATCAGCATTCCACTTGAGTTTGGAGATTCAAAAATGAAACCAGATGATGTGATCTCGGTTATCGACATGGAAGGCGGGCTGCTCGGGGATCTAAAGGTCAAGGCGGTTCGCGGTAATCCGAAAACGGATCACACCACCATTGTCCAGATACAGGCTCCAGCGGATATTGCTGAAAAGATCGCCGGGATAAAGCTCCAGGATGGCAGCGTGTCAAAACCGGTCGACAATTGGGTTCACAGCATCAGCAACGACACGATCGTGTGCCGCTGTGAACGAGTCACGGCAGGTGAGATCCGCGAAGTAATCCGCCAGGGGGTTCGGGATGTCAATGAGATCAAAGCTGTCACCCGTGCGGGGATGGGTGCCTGTGGAGCAAAAACGTGCACGAATCTTATTCAGAGAATTTTCCGCGAGGAGGGTATTTCACCGGATGAGGTTCGCGAACAGGTAAAGAGGCCATTGTTCGTCGAAGTGCCCCTGGGCACGTTCGCTGGTGTCAAGGAAAAGAAGGCCTAGATGAGCGACAATTATGACGCGATCATCATCGGGGCGGGTTCGATCGGTGTACCGGCAGCCTTCAACCTGGCAAAGGGCGGTTGCCGCGTACTTGTCATTGACAGGGAAGCATCTCCAGGTCAGGGTTCAAACAAAAGGGCCATCGGCGGGATACGGGCGACCCATTCCGATCCGGCCAAAATCGCCTTATGCCTGCGAAGTATCGAAATCTTCTCCACCTGGAAAGAGCAGTACGGCAATGAAATTGAATGGTTTGAAGGCGGCTATTCATTTGTCGCTTACCGCGATGAGGAAAAAAAGACCCTGCAAGACCTGTTGCTGATCCAAAAATCATTGGGCCTGAATATCGAGTGGTACGACAGCAACGCACTGCTCCAGATTATTCCGGACCTTAACCCGGAGGGTCTGCTTGGGGGTACCTTTTCGCCTCATGATGGCAGCGCTTCACCTTTGCTTGCTCTGCACGCTTTTTATTCACACGCGAAAAGGCTGGGAGCCCGGTTTCTGTTTAACGAAGAAGTGGTCGGGATAAACGTCAATTCGAACAGAATAACCGGTGTGCGAACCAATAAAGGCACCTATTCTTCACCCGTTGTGATCAATGCTTGCGGGGCCTGGTCCAAGGATGTATCAGCCAAAATCGGTGTTGACATTCCGGTCAATCCAGATTCGCACGAGTCCGCGATCACGGAACCGGTCGCGCACTTCATCGATCCAATGATCGTGGACATACGCCCAGCGGCCGGCTCATCGAATTTCTACTTTTACCAGCACATGACCGGTCAGATCCTCTTTTGTATGACTCCCAGTCCGAGCATTTGGGGATTTGATGTGGACGAAACGAGCAGTTTTTTACCCATGATCTCAAAAAGGATCGTGGAGATTATGCCCAAGCTGGCTGGCATCAGGATTCGACGCACATGGCGGGGGCTGTATCCCATGACCCCCGATGGGTTCCCGATCATCGGATGGGTGAACAATATTGAGGGTTATCTACTGGCAACCGGTATGTGCGGACAGGGCTTCATGCTTGGACCGGGCGTGGGTGAACTGCTGGCCCGTCTGGTGGCAAACACTCTGACAAAACAAGATGAGGAGAACCTTCAATACGTATCCCCTTATCGAAAGTTCATTGGTCAGGAAAAATTAAAATAATGAACCTCAAGGGTTTAATTTTTGACTTTGATGGTCTGATCATCGATACCGAATCTCCCAGATATCATGCCTGGCAGGAGATCTACAATTCTCACGGGTTTACTTTTTCGCTGGAGAATTATTCTAGAACGATCGGAAGCAGCAACACGGCCTATGATCCCGTCTGTGAATTACGCAAATTGATCCCGGATGCCGGTGAGGTTTCTCGCCTGGTCCAACTGCAGCAGCACCGTGAGATGGAACTACTTCAGGAGCAACAAATTTTACCGGGTGTAAAAGAACTGCTGGAAAAGGCCAAATCAAGGCTTCTCAAGCTGGCCATTGCTTCCAGTTCAGATCGCGCCTGGGTGGCGGGCAACCTGTCCCGTTTGAGCATCATCGATTTTTTTGATGCAGTGTGGACCGAAGATGAGGTCGAAAATGTCAAGCCCTCGCCAGAGCTGTACCTGAAAGCAGCAGAGAGCATTGACCTGAAAACAGATGAGATCATAGCGTTCGAGGATTCTCCCAACGGAATTCGGGCAGCAAAAAGTGCGGGGATATTCACCATCTGCGTTCCTAACCCGATCACAAAGATCCTCGATGTTTCAGCTGCAGACCTGATTTTGGCTTCCATGCTTGATTTCAAACTTAACGACCTGATGGATCAATTATCGAAGGAGTGACAAAATGGATGCGAGGATCAAATTTCCGAACGATTTCTTGTGGGGGGTGGCCAGCGCGGCCCATCAAATAGAAGGCGCCTGGAACGAGGACGGTAAAGGCGAGTCTGTTTGGGATAGATTCGCGCACACCCCGGGAAAGATCTTCCACGACCAGAATGCGGATGTTGCCAACGACCACTATCATTTGTGGAAAGATGATCTGGCTTTGATGAAATCTCTGCAGATCAAGGTCTACCGTTTTTCCTCAGCGTGGACCCGTATTCTCCCAGACGGCAAGGGTGAAATCAATCAAAAGGGCTTGGATTTCTACGACGCCCTCGTTGATGAATTGTTGAAAAATGATATTCAGCCGTTTATCACCTTGTTCCACTGGGACCTGCCACAAAAGCTCCAGGAAAACGGGGGTTGGGCAAGCCGTGAAACAGCCCAATACTTCTCTGATTACGCCGCGATCATGGCAAAGAAGTTTTCCGACCGGGTCAAACACTGGTCAACGTTGAATGAACCGTTCGTGTATGTCTCGAATGGAAACCTGTTCGGGGATCACGCTCCAGGATTGCAGGATCCCGTCGCCACCGCGGCAACAGCCCATCACCTGCTGCTGGGTCATGGAAGAGCCCTGCAAGCCATCCGCGACAATGCTCTGGGCGAGGTTGAAGCAGGGATCGTCCTCAGCACAGCCTGGATCGATGCCGCCTCTCAGTCTCCCGAAGACCAAAAAGCCGCAAACCTTGTGGACGCCATGGCAAACCGGTCAATGATGGACCCGCTGTTTCTAGGCAGGTACCCGCAGGAATTCCACGACCTGTTTGGACCGATCATGCCCAAGATCGATGCGGATGATTTTCGGATCATATCGCAGCCGGTTGATTTCCTGGGTGTCAACTATTATTCTCGAGGTGTCGTCAAAGCTGATCCAGATGTACCCCTTTTAGGGCTGACACAGATCAAACCGGAAGGGAATGATTACTCGCAGATGTGGGAAATTTACCCGCAGGGTTATTACAATTGCTTGAAAACGATCTGGGATAATTATCATCCCAAGAAAATGATCATGACCGAGAACGGAATCCCCGTGGCAGATGGGGTGGATTTCGATGGAAGGGTTCGTGATTGGCGCCGTATTCAATATATTCAGGATCACCTCACGCAAGTGCACAAAGCCATCTTGGAAGGTATTCCGATCAAAGGGTATTTTCACTGGTCATTCACTGACAATTTTGAATGGTCGTTTGGATACTCCATGAGATTTGGTATCGTGTTCATCGACTACGATAACCAGAAACGCATTGTAAAGGACAGTGGATACTGGTATAAAAAAGTCATCCACGAGAATGGTTTCGTTCCCAAAAAGTACATGGATGGTTTTTCCCATTGAAGCCTTCATCACGCCAGAGGTGTTTTATTCGTTATCTATGATTGATCATGAGCCTTGAATCGTTACTGGCGAAGCTTTCAGAATCCTATTCTCCGATGGAGCGGGATCAAATCACCGCTGCCTACCTGTTCGCGGAGAAGGCCCACGCATCTCAAA
>CAZCHK010000036.1:0-21887 GCA_964498605.1 uncultured Anaerolineaceae bacterium
TCGATTAAAAATTTAGAATGTATTGTAACATAAGCACTGTTTAGCACTAATCCTATTTGGAAAAATACCTTAACGCTGCCTGTACGCGTGCTTCCAATTCCTGAGGAACATCTTTGGCGATTGATTGGACCGCAGCTTGGCTCTCCAGAATACTGTAACCCAAACTGGATAATGCCTGTAAAACCTCGTAATCGATGTTGTTAGGGCTATCGAAAGTTAACAGATCTCCATTAATTGGAAATCTATCCTGCAAGAAAAGAACAATCTTTGAAGCGGTTTTTTTACCAACCCCTGGGACAGCGCTGAGGACCTCGACCTGGTTGTTGATTACTGCTGATTGAAAAGAATGCAGCGATAGTGTCGATAGAATTGAAATTGCTGTTCGAGGGCCAATACCTCCAACTTTTAGCAGCAAGCAGAAACAATCTTTCTGAAGTTTGGAACTAAAAGCATATAGTTGGATGATATCCTCTCTTAAATGCAAATACGTAACTAAGACGACCTCATTGCCAATCTGACAACTTTTCACAAGATCTTTGGTGGCAATAATTTTGATGCCAATATTGTTAATTTCTAGAATCAATTCTTCAGAATCACAAGATACTACTCTCCCTTTAATAAACTCAATCATAAGATTTTCCTTTATTCTCGGAATGCTTTGTAATTCTTAACACTTCGTAAAGCATGATCCCTGTCGCAACAGCCAAGTTTAAAGAATCACATCTTCCCATCATCGGGATACCCACAAACAAATCACACAAACTTGACGCGTTTTTACTCAAACCTTTGCGCTCACTTCCCATCATGATAATTGCAGGTAAAGCATATGGAACATCATCATACATGGTTGTAGCCTGATCAGAGGTGCCAATACACAAGATTCTATGGGTTATTTTCCATTTCTCAATTTCAACGAGTGAGGTTTTGATGATAGGTTGACAAAAAAACGCCCCCATACTGGATCGGATCACAGCAGGATCATATTGGTCCACGCAGTCCCCCGTTAAAATAATCCCTTTTGCCCCTGCCGCGTCACTCGTGCGTAGAATGGTGCCAAGATTTCCTGGATCCTGTACACCCTCCAGACACACCCAAATATCATTTTCACTAATTGGTCGCAATTCTTGTTGAGGTCGGGTTCTTACGGTCGCACCAATCCCCTGAACCAAATCCTTTGACGCGATGGTATTGAAAACGCTATTCGTTACTTCAATGATCTCGATACTGCTGTTGGAAGCTGATGCGATTACTTCGTTTACAAATTCACTTTTAATCGATTCAGGTGCAATGATCAAATGCTTAATATCCCAGCCGCATTGCATCGCTTCAGAAACAAATTTAGCTCCCTCAATAAAGAACTCTCCCGATGCATTTCTAAATTTCGATATCCTTAATTTTCGGATCTGTTTTATTAACTGATTGGCAGGACTGCTGATTATCAAGATGTTATACCTGTTGATAATACCTGTGGTGAAGCTGGTGCAAATGGCAAATCGCGACAGCCAGAGCATCAGCCGCATCATCTGGTCTTGGAATCGAGTTCAATCCAAGCAGTGTGGCTACCATATGCTGCATCTGTCTCTTATCAGCACCACCATATCCGGTGATGGCTTGTTTGATTTCCTTCGGTCCGTACTCAGCCACCGGGACACGATGCTGTGCAAGTGCAAGAAGGACAACACCTCTTGCCTGCCCTACACTTATGGCTGTACTGATGTTTCGCTGAAAAAAAAGTTTCTCCACTGCCGCTTCTTCTGGTTTGTGGAGAAATATGATGCCAGTCAATTGTTCACTAAGTGACATTAGCCGAAGGTCTGATTTGCCATGAATCTCCGTTTGAATTACTCCAAACGCAATGGCTTGTATTCCTTTTTCATTTTCGTTGACCAATCCATATCCGGTCTTCCCGATACCTGGATCAATCCCAATGACAAGCATTTCTCTATTCCGCTTCCAATGCAGCCAGTGCTTCCGGTGATATGTTGAGATTTGAGAAAACATGTTGCACATCGTCCAATTCCTCCAGAGCATCAATTGCCCGAAGTACCTGTAATGTGTCCTCAACACTCAAATCCATCATCTGGTTTGGGATCATTCTGAGTTCGCCATCCTCGATTTCAACTTTTGCTTCGCGGAATTTATCGGACAATCTTTTGAAGTTTTCCACTGGTCCGATAACCTCAAAATAACCGTCTTCTTCTGTGACATCATCCGCGCCGCCCTCCACCGCTAATTCAAAAACCTTGTCAAAAGACATATCTTTCACAGGAACGGAAAAATACGCGACACGCTTAAACTGCCAGCTGACTGAACCCGCTTCACCCATGCTTCCCCCGGAGCGCGTCATGATATGTCGAATTTCTGAAACCGTGCGATTCTTGTTTTCCGTCACACAATCAATAATTACGGCTATGCCATTTGGGGCGTAACCTTCGTAATATATTTGTTCAAACGCCTCGCCTTCTTTGTTTTCACCGGTGCCGCGCTTGATTGCACGCTCAATGTTATCTTTCGGCATATTGGAGCTTCTGGCTTTTTCCACTGCAAGCCGCAACCGGAAGTTTGCTTCCATGTCACCGCCACCTTCCCTGGCGGCCATAACAATCTCCCGCGTCAAACGTGTGAAGACCTGACCACGTTTGGCATCTGCTGCGCCTTTTTTCCGCTTGATGGTTGCCCATTTTGAATGACCAGACATCGTTGACTCCTTTTACCCAGAATTGATTACGAAAGTTAAAATAAAATTATACCATTTTCACTATGCTGGTATCTTCATGTCCTGGACAGGGTTTGAAAGCCCACCTAGTCCGTCAACCTCAATTTCAACCTCATCGCCTGCCATTAAAGGTCCAACACCCGCAGGAGTACCGGTAAGGATGATATCCCCAGGGAGTAATGTCATGATGCTGGTTATAAATATCAACAGTTGATCTATCGAGAATATCATTTCTCTGGTTGAGCCCATTTGCCGTAATACGCTGTTGACTTTGCATTTGATCATCGCATCGCTAGGATCAAACTCAGTCTCAATCCATGGGCCGGCAGGGCAAAACGTATCAAATCCTTTACCCCTTGTCCACTGACCATCTTTTCGCTGTAAATCACGCGCAGTTACATCATTCGCAATTGTGTAACCAAAAACTGATTTTTTTACATCCTCCGCCCTGAGCCATCTTGATTCTCTCCCAATCACCACAGCAAGTTCCGCCTCATGCTCTATTTGTTTTGACTGGGGGGGTAAGAGAATTGGCATCCCGGGTCCAATAATGGTTGTCGAAGGTTTTAGAAAAAGTAGCGGGATTTCAGGAACCTCAGCGCCATGCTCTTTAACATGATCGACATAGTTCCTTCCGACACAAACAATTTTTCCTGGAAACACCGGTGCTAACAATGTCACATTTTCAATAGGAATATCCGCTCTCAATCTGCGGTGCTTTCCAAATATATCTCCTTCGATCAGCCCGACTTTATCTTGTTGAATCCAGCCAAATTTTTGAGAGAATTGCTGGTCGGTAAAACGTATGTAGCGCATGCTTTCTTCATCTCCAATATTCAGTATACGATCGTATTCTTATTATATTGATATCAAACGATTTATGTTTTATAATCACCACCTCAAAAGGATAAGACAAATTATTGGGCGGGTAGCTCAGTTGGTTAGAGCACATCTCTTACACAGATGGGGTCGCAGGTTCGAGTCCTGTTCCGCCCACACTAATGCAGTTCTTACACAACTTTGATATACTATACTTACTGGGGATGACAGGCTTCGACGGAGGAAGCTGAGCCCGGATGGCGAGTCGAGAGGTGCCGAACTCGAAAAATCAGCACAAAAAACAAGTGCCAATCGCACTCAATACGCTGCTCTTCCTCTTGCTGCATAAGCAATAGAGAGCGCAACTGATCTCAAACGAGATCACACCTTTCTGTTTCGATCTCCTGCCGATAATGGAATAGGTGTCATAAAGCCGGAGTGCCGGTCAGAGCGCTGCGATCTTACCGAAAGAGGACTCTAGGGTCCAAGCAGCTGGCAAGTGATTCATTCTGTTGGTCTTTGAATCATGAGCGACTATGAAGACCAACTACACTCGTAGAGGTTCGAGGTTCTAATCTTTCGGACGCGGGTTCAATTCCCGCCATCTCCACCTCTAAAGCAGGCGACAGCAGCCTGCTTTTTTTTTATACATTGCACACCATTCCTTTAAGGTACAGTGATTCAGGAAAATTCAGGCAAACAGGGTGATCCATATCTTGAAACAACCAACCCGCAATCCTGACTTCTTTTCCGGCATCATGCGCAGCACCAGCGATGATTTTCTGGAATAGATCAAGGTTGATCCCTCCAGAACAAGAAAAAGTAAACAATGTCCCACCATCCCGCAGGAGCTTTATGGCCAGTAGATTGATGTCTTTATATGCTTTACTGGCTTTTTCCACCTGGGCACGAGTTGGTGCAAATTTTGGCGGATCAAGAATGATCAGGTCAAAATTAATCCCTTGATCGCGAAATTTCCTTAATTGCTGAAAGACATCCCCCTCAATCCAATCCTGATCAGCAGTTGGCAGATTGTTCAATGCCATATTTTTTTTTGCCTGGTTTATCGCTTCTGCTGATGAGTCAATTGAAACGACAGATTTTGCTTTTCCCATGATCAAGTTCATCGAAAACCCACCGGTGTAACAAAAACAATTCAGGCAATCCTTTCCCTCACTGTAACCGGGTATTAATAGTCGATTTCTGCGCTGGTCTAAATAGAGTCCTGTTTTTTGTCCGTTGGCAACATCTACCATATACCTCAGTTTGCCTTCTGTAATCTCGCTGATAACAGGTTTTCCATCGCCTTTTATATAACCTTTTCGGGGTGAGAGACCTTCCAGAGATCGTACCTCCACATCGGATCTCTCATAGATAACCTCAGGATGAAGTAGACTGTCCAGAAATTCGATGATCTCGTTACGAAAGTACTCGGTTGCAGCAGCTAAAAACTGAACCACAAGAATTTCGTTGTATCGATCAACAATCAGACCTGGCAATCCATCGGATTCTGCGAAAACAAGCCGGATTGAATTGGTGATTTCATACAAGTCACCCCTGCGGCGTATGCTGATTACCAGCCTGTCTTCCAGCAACCTCCGGTCGACTTGTTGATTTTCGTCAAATGTCCACATGCGGATGCGGATACTTGATTGGGAGCTGATCCCTCCCCATCCTAACTTTTTTCCTCTGCTGTCGCACACTACCACCGGTTCGCCGTTCTCAGGAGTTCCGATCAAAGAACCCACAGCACCAGAAAATATCCAGGGATGTCGGACAAGCACAGATTTTTCCCGTCCGGGTTTCAATATGACAGTTGAAACCATGTTCAACCTGAGGCCATTTTGATCAATTCATCTTCAGAGATAATCTGAATTCCCAGGCTTTTAGCCTTTTCCAGTTTTGATCCGGCATTCTCACCAACCACCAAAAAATTGGTTTTTTTACTAATCGAATCGCTTGGGATCCCGCCGTTTTGAATAATGAATTCTTTTATCAATTCTCGAGTGAAATTCTGGAGGGTTCCCGTTACAACAAAGGTCATACCTGCCAGGGAACTGCCAGTGTAGGCCTCCTTTTGGTTTTCTGGCCAAATTCCCGCATTTTTTAAACGGGCGATTACCTCTCGGTTCTCAATGGTCTGGAACCAGTTGACGACCGCCTGCGCAATATTCGGTCCAATTCCATCCATGTTCTGAAGGCTATACTCATCTGCACTCATCAAGCCGTCCAGGTTTTGAAACCGAGAGGCCAGATCGCGGGCAATCACTTCGCCTACCCCGTGAATTCCAAGAGCGGTGATCAACCGGGCAAACGGCTGCTGCCTGGAGGCATCAATTGCAGATAAAATATTTTCAGTTTTTCTTCTCGCGAATCCCTCCAACGCAAGAAGCTGATTACTGGAAAGATAATACAGATCAGCTATATCTTTAACCAATCCTTCTTCAACAAGCTGTTCCACAATGTTCGGACCCAGGCCGGCGATGTCCATGCCAGATTTGGACGCAAAATGCTCGATGTTGCGCACAAGCTGAGCTTTGCACCCGGAATTGATGCAGTACAAGGCTATCTCTCCTGGGTACTTCCTGATCGCAGAACCACATGAAGGGCAGGTTGTTGGAAGAGCCACGGGGACTTCAGTTCCATTCCTGGCATCAACAATCGGTCCCAGAACATAAGGAATGACCTCTCCCGCACGTTTGATCAACACCCTATCTCCTATACGGATGTCCTTCTCGCGGATAAAATCAAAATTATGGAGCGTTGCCTGTTTGATGACAACACCGCCAATTTCTACGGGTTCCAAAACCGCATTGGGGGTGATCACCCCTGTTCTTCCAACTGCTAACCGAACATCTCTGAGCGTGGTGGAACTTTCACGTGCAGGAAACTTGTAGGCGATCGCGCCTCTTGGATCTTTTCCTACAAAACCCAGACTATTCGCCAGTGCCAGGTCATTTACTTTAATTACAACCCCGTCTATCTCATATGGTAGTGAATCCCTTCTTTCAGACCACCGGTCTAATTTATCTAATAAATTGTTGATGCCTGTGCAGAATTCATAATCATTTGTTACCGGAAATCCAATGTCACGCAGAGTGTGCAATAAACTTATTTGAGTCCCAGGCATTTCTTCGCTCGAGCTCACGATAGCATAGCTGAGAAAAGTGAGGGGTCGTTCTGCGGTTAAGGACGAATTTAACTGGCGCAGGGACCCGGCCGCAGTGTTGCGAGGGTTCTGATAGGTTCTCTCGCCATTTTCCTCCAAACACTTGTTCAGTTTTATAAAATCACTTTTATTGATGAAGACTTCCCCTCTGATTACGAAATTTTCAGGAACATGGGCATCTGTGGGGTTTACGGGTATTCGTAAAGGAATGGATTTTACTGTGCGCAGATTGGGCGTGATAACTTCTCCGATTTCTCCGTCGCCTCGTGTCGTGCCAAGGAAAAAATGCCCTCTCTTGTAATGCAGGACAACCGTTAAACCATCGATTTTTGGCTCAAGAACAAAACCGGTATTACTTACTCGTGAGTCAAGCTTGAGGATCCGATCATACCAGGATATTATTTCGTCATTTGAAAAAACATTAGCCAGGCTCAATATCGGCCCGGGATGACGGCTTTTTTGAAATTTTTGTAGCGGTTCGCCACCAGCCCGCTGGCTGGGAGAATCCACGGTCACCCATTCAGGGTGTTCTTTTTCCAAGCCTCGCAGTCGGCGTACCATCAGGTCGTATTCCGCATCGCTGATAGTAGGTGCATCAAGGACATGGTAACGGTAAAAATGCACGTTCATTTCTCGAACAAGGTCCAGATAATTCTTGTAATCCTGATTGTCATTCATACGGTAATTATAGCGAGAAATATTTAGCCATTTAAAGACAGCTGCGAGCCCTTGCTATTTATAAAAGGGCTCGCTGACAAATGGCAGCTTTCATTTACTTGTTCTTGCACACTCCGTTCGGGGCAACACTGGAATCCCACCAGCAGACATTCGTGTTCTCGCACGCGATTGGATTTTGATTGTACATGGAGCAATCAATACCTGGTTGGGAATCCGAAGAATCTTCCGAGGGTGGTTCGTATGGAGGCAGTTCAGGATCGATGATTTCGACCAGGCTGGTGTCACCGATCACCCTGGTCAGGCCTGCATCCACCCAGCACTCATCCTCGATCCTGGGATTCATCACCAACCATGCGCCACCCAACCGATTGCGTCCACGAATTTCATACCGGGTCCCTGCAGGAAGCGTATCCATGACGGGATATTCCAGGGTCGGGCCGGTTCGGCAGTTGGCATGAATGATCACTTCCGCAAAAGGAACAGCGGGCGATTCTTCTGTCAACAGGGGAGTGTCAGCATCACAGGCTCCCCCATCCGCAGCAGCAGTATTGAAAGTATAAACCTGGGATACCGGACCAATATCATCCACCCAGTATCCAAACACAGGTAATACATGCCAGTAGTAGGTCGTACAGTAATCCAAAACAAAACCCGACCACTCTGGCCAATCATATCTAGGGGACTCGTACATTCCTGCGCCGGTAAATGTACCGTTTTCATCTACCTGGAGGATATAGTACCCGGGAATGCTGCAGGTGTTTTCATCCAGCCACAGAAATTTCGGTCGGTTGGTGTACACAGTTTGGCCGTTCCTTGGAGAAACAAGCTTCGGTGCCAAAGTATATTGGCTGGAACTTGTGCAGGGAGAAAGCACCTTGAAAGCTTTCCACTCTGATCTGTCTCCATGAAAGTCACCTGAGTAGGGAGTGATCCGCCAGTAGTATGTGCCCACATCGAAGGGTTCACTGGAGGTATACGTTTGGACAATCGCCGTGGACCCGTCTGCATAGACCATGGTTGGGCCTTCAACGATTCGGTTGATCTCCACTTCCAGGAACTTGTATTCGGTGCCAAAGTAAGCTGGATCGCCGTCGATTTTTGAAACGATCAGCCGATATGAATCCGGTTCGCATTCACCCGAGTACAGCCAGGCGAATGTCGGGTATGCCACGGGTTCAAGCCAGGTATTCTCTACCGAACCTCCGGGGCTGATCAAGATCGGGGTTGGCATCTCCGTACAGGTCGGCGCATCAAATTCACAGGCCGTCACCAACAGCAATGATGAAATCAACATTATCAGCAACAAAAAACAGGTTCGTTTCATGACAATCTCCTTATCCAGCTCCCGAATTATTCCCTCACTAAAATTATGACACCAATAATGAACCCCGCGATGCTGGGTGTCTAAGAAAATCCATTATTATTATAGAATGTAATGAGCTTTTTTCAATAGGATAAAAATTTTCAGAAGCCAATGAAACAACTCAGACTTTACATCGTATAATAAATGGAACAAAAAGTATTGGAGGTAGGAACATGCGCACACTCAGGATCATTTCATTTATGCTTGCTGCAGGTCTTTTTGTCTTTGGTTTGTTATTTGTCCTGGCATCCGGACAACCTGACACCCCCAACGAAGCGACCAGCAACTTCATCACAGGTTTGGTTCTGGTTGTAATTTCATTTGTGCTTGTATTCCTTGGGGTCAAAGTATTCAAAAAGAAAGAACCGGAGCAAACCAATGTCACAGTTAAGATTGATGTTCCCGGTAAGGTGGACATGGCAGTTGTAAAGTGTCAATCCTGCGGAGGAACATTGGCTCCTGAAAACATCAAGATTGCAGCTGGCGCACCTGTGGTCACCTGCCCGTACTGTCATACAACCTACACGATGACAGAACAGCCCAAGTGGTAATGATCCGGAGGATTTAGAAATGAAAAGGACCAAGATCTTATGCCTGCTGCTGGTCGTGATAGCCATTGCCAGTGTCGTTCAAACCGTACAGGCGCAGGATGTTTACTATTTTAATGTCGAGAGAATGAAGGTGGCTGTTGCAATCAATCCCGATGGCAGCGCAGACATCGAGTACGAGTGGATGTTCAACAATCATTCCTCAGCCGGACCGATCGAATATGTGGATGTCGGCCTTCCCAATAATGATTTCAACATCACCAACGCCAGCGCAGCGATCAATGGCTCTGCAGTCCCATCAACCTACCTATCCAAAATCAACAATGGCGTTACGATCTACCTTGCAGGGGACGCCATCCCTGCAGGAAGATCTGGGATTGTAAACTTCAAAATCAATGGCGTAAAAAACTTGCTTTACGAAGCGAAAGTGGACAAGTCAGAACCTTACGCCCATTTCAGTTTCATCCCCCAATGGTTTGGCAGCGATTATGTCTTTGGTTCTACAACAGTAGAGGTATATCTCATCCTGCCAGCCGGAATGACCGAAAGCGATCCGGTTTACGATACACCCAGGAATTGGCCAGGCAGTGACACACCTGAAGCCTGGTTCCAGGATGGCAAAGTCGTCTACTACTGGTCTACGACAAGCGGTTCTGGAGATGGTCAGTACACCTTCGGCGCGTCGTTCCCTTCACGCCTGGTCGTGGATGGGGCTGTGCAAAAAGCGCCTTTGATCTATTTAACATCCGCAGATTGGGAAGGCATCATCCCGGTGGTCTGCCTGGCACTTTGTGGAGGATTCATTGTGTTTGTGGTTGTCGCATCCCAAAGAGCTGCAAAAAAACGCAAACTGCAGTACATGCCCCCGAAAATCACGCTGGAAGGACTGGGGGTAAAACGAGGACTGACTGCCGTCGAAGCAGGAGTTCTCATGGAGCAACCTTTGGATAAAATCCTTCAGATGATCCTTTTTTCTGTTATTAAGAAAAACGCTGCCACGGTTGTCACGCAGGATCCTTTAAGCCTGTCCATTTCGAGTCCTATTCCGGAAGGTCTGCAGCCCTATGAACTTGAATTTCTGGCAGCTTTTTCGAAAAAAACCGGGCAGGAACGCCAGCTTGGTCTGCAAGAAATGATGATCAACATCGTGAAAAGTGTCACCGAGAAAATGAAAGGCTTCAGCAGGAAAGAATCGATTACATATTATGAGGATGTGATGAAACGCGCCTGGCAGCAGGTGGAACAAGCCCAGACGCCGGAAGTCAAGAGCCAGGTCTATGAACAGGTTATGGATTGGGCTATGCTGGACAGGCAGTCTGATCAACGCACTCAACAAACATTTGGTTCAGGACCAGTATTTGTCCCGGTTTGGTGGCCTCGCTATGATCCTGCTTATCGATCTTCAGCCGCTGGAACCAGCTTGATGGGGAAAGCTGGAACATCCTCCCCACCTTCCTTAAGTTCAGCTAGAAGCACCAGCGCGATCAACATGCCAACCTTACCCGGGGCAACATTTGCGGCGGGTATCACAAAAGGTGCACAAACCTTCTCCTCAGGAGTTGTGGGAAATCTTACAGACTTCACATCAAAGATCACCAACAAAACCAACCCTGTGCCTGTCTCCACTGTTTCTTCCAGCTCTAGGGGCGGGTTTGGTGGTGGGTCCTCAGGAGGAGGTAGATCCTCCTGCGCATGCGCCTGTGCGTGCGCAGGTTGCGCCTGCGCGTGCGCAGGTGGCGGTCGGTAATTTTTTATGAAATTGTTTTCGAGTATTAAGCCGTATTTTCCAAATCCAGGTATGTACCATTTCCTGGTATCTGAAAATGGCTACAAAAACCGGGTTCATTTACGAATTGAATCTGACAAATCAAGCGTGTTTCTTGTCAATGCCAGCACATTGCTTCATCTCAATCCCAGCGCAACGTACATGGTATATTTGCTGATGAATCAGGTTGATAAAGAAAAAGCCATCAGCTGGATATGTAAACTTTTTTCTGCGCCAAAGGAACAAACCGCCAAAGACCTTGCTGATTTTGAACTCCAGATCAACTCGATTCTTTTCAGAGATGACATATGCCCTATTCACGATCTGAACCTGGAAACATTCGCACCTTTTTCTCAACAGCCATCCGCGCCTTACAGGATGGATCTGGCGTTGACCTATGATTGCAACAATGATTGCTCTCACTGCTATAACGTAAAATCCAGGGACCTTCAAGAATTTTCCACAGAAAAATGGATGAATGTTCTTGAACGAATCTGGGATCTTTCTATACCGCATGTCGTTTTTACAGGTGGAGAACCAACCCTGCGTCCAGATTTGCCCGACCTGATCGCGTTTGCAGAAAACCTGGGTATGATCACAGGACTGAACACAAACGGAAGAAAACTACAGGATCAGAAATTCGTGGACTCTTTGACAAATGCCGGCTTGGATCATGTTCAAATCACCATAGAATCCCATAGGGCAGACACTCATGACAAAATGGTGGCTCACCCTGGTGCATGGGAGCAAACGATCCAGGCAATTCAAAATGCGGTCAGATCAAAGCTTTACATCATGACAAACACGACATTATTGAGGACGAATATCAAGGATCTTGCCGGTTTGCTGGATTTCCTTGCAACCTTGGGTGTGCCTACTGTTGGAATCAACGCTTTGATCCATTCAGGAAGAGGGGCATCAGTGGATACAGGATTAGCGGATGAAGAACTTTCAGTTTTAATGAAATTGGCAAAAGAGAAGACAACGGAGCATCACCAAAAGCTGATCTGGTATACCCCGACACGCTACTGCCATTTCGATCCCATCGTTGAAAACTTGGGAATTAAAGGCTGCACAGCTGCTTTGTATAACATGTGCGTTGAACCAGATGGAAATGTCATCCCCTGTCAATCCTATTACAAGCCACTTGGAAGCATTCTAGAGAGCTCGTGGGAATCAATATGGAATCATCCCTTATCCATTTCATTACGCGAAAGGAAGCATCTTCCGAAAGAATGCCTGAATTGCACACTGGTCTCTGTATGTGGTGGAGGATGTCCTCTTGCTCAAAATCAAAACGACCCCTACCCTCGAGGAATACCAGAATTGGATCATTACCAAAGGAGTGAAGATGAAAGCCAGACTGTTATCAATTATTGACCGGGTTTTTCCACTGGCAGCAGATTTGCCAGTGGGTATTTTTGAATCGAAAGCCAACCCATCCAATCCAACCCCTTATCGCATACACTTGAGAATTGAACCAACTGGAGAAGGTCTCCTTATTCTAAATGCAAAAACAGTCCTGCACTTAAATCCTACTGCGACAGAATATGCATACAGCCTGGTTCAAAATCATGATTTATCACAGATCATCAGGAGGATGAAAGGCAGATACCAGATTGGGCGAGATAAAATATTAAAAGATTATTCTGATTTCTCTCAAAGGCTGGAAACTTTGATCACAACTCCTGATCTTTCACCAGAAATATTTCTTGGTTTTGATCGAATTGATCCGCATTCCACTGAGCTCACCTCCCCGTTGCGAGTCGACTGCGCATTAACATACAGCGTCCCCCAATCCTCAGCCATTAAAACAACACCGACTGAACGGGTCAGTCGAGAACTATCAATTGACGAATGGAAAGAAATCTTGAACAAGTCTTGGAAAGCAGGGATTCCTCACGTCATCTTTACCGGAGGAGAACCATGTATGCGTCCAGACCTTCCTGAGTTGGTCGCTCACGCAGAAGCGCTGGGCATGGTAAGTGGTCTTCTGACCTGCGGTTTCAGGCTTTCAGAGAAAGAATTCATGGGCTCTCTTCTAAATAACGGACTTGACCACATCATGCTATGCCTGGATCCTGAGAGTGAGGTTGGTTGGGAAGCAATCCGTGACCTTATGCCCGCGGATATATTTGTTACAGTTCACCTCACGCTCACGAAAAAATCCAAGAAAAGCCTTTTCGATGTTGTGAACCAGCTTGCTGAGTACGGCGTAAAATCGATCTCACTTAGTGCCGAGGATTCTTCCCTGAAAGAAGAACTAGGCGAGATGCAAAATCATGTTGCTAAAAAAGGCATCAATCTGGTTTGGGATTTACCTGTCCCCTATTCAAGTTTAAATCCTGTGTCACTTGAGCTTGAGAGAAATGAGGAACAAAGATCTGGCGCTGGGAAAACCTGGATTTATATCGAACCTGATGGCGACGTGCTACCTGAACAGGGCAGCACAATCACTGTGGGCAACATGCTGAAAGATCCATGGAAAGTAATAAAGGATAAGCTTGTATCAATTTGACACGAAATAATCTAGGCTTTTGGCATAAAAGGTTTACACAGCAAGCCCGTTGGACTTCTGACCTCCGTCGATACTTTTTTGCACACATTGGGCTGCATTCTTCTGCTCCGATCTTGGAGGTCGGGTGCGGTACTGGTGCTGTTCTTAAAGAACTCGCCTCCGATAAGGAACTCTGGGGTATCGATGTAGACTTTACATATCTCCGAAAAGCCAGAAAATTCTTACCTGAATCAAAACTGGTTTTAGGAAATGGGTGTGCTTTACCATTTCGATCTGGATCGTTCTCCGTTGCATTTTGCCATTATCTTCTATTGTGGATTCAAAATCCATCAGAATTGATATCTGAAATGATCCGCGTGACACATAAGGGAGGATATGTAGCATTTTTTGCTGAACCGGATTACACACCGGATATTGATATTCCTGCCGAATTTATAGAATTAAAAAAGATCCAAAGTGATGCTCTGCTCCGGGAAGGCGCAAATCCATTTTTTGGCTCACAGCTTAAGGCCTTTTTGGAATCTGCTTCACTACAAAACATTCAAAGCGGAGAATACCTGCCTATTGAAGAACAAAGCAGTCACCAGGATGCAAGTCTGGAAAGAAAGGTATTTAAACGGGACTATTACCAAACGAATCAAAAGTACAATAAGCGATTTTCAGTTTTTTTGAAGGCCATTTCATTAAGTGATCCTTCCTTTCACACAAAAACCTATTATGCGTTTGGACAAGTCAGTTCATAATACTATTGCAAAATTTCCTGTATATCGCTATAATTGCGCTCTACATTCGGGGCGTGGCGCAGCCCGGTTTAGCGCGCTTGCATGGGGTGCAAGAAGTCGGAGGTTCAAATCCTCTCGCCCCGACAAGGAACTACTTTTTGATCAGTGGTTCCTTTTCATAATGACAATTTTGAGGTACAATCCATTCTTGCTGGTTGATTCCTTACAAGTATCAACCTTTCCGCCCTTCACAGAATCAACGATTTTGATTTAGGGCAAACCCATGGAAAGGAGGATTCCTCTCGTGCGTAATTATGAAGTTGTGATCATTATCCACCCTGAACTGGAACAGGCTGCTATCGATTCCTTTCTTGAGAAATTAAAAGGCTGGATCACAGGATCTGGCGGAACGATCAATTCTGTTGACGTTTGGGGAAAGAGAAAGATGGCATACTTGATTCGCAAACAACGCGAAGGTTTTTATGTCTTACTTAAAGCTGAAATGCCACCTGCTTCCTGTGCTGAGCTCGAACGCAATTTGCGTTTAACCGAATCGCTTCTGCGTTTTGCAATCATCAGCGCAAAAGAATAGAATGCTTGGGTGGTGATATTCACCCCCAAAATTGGAGATAACAATGAGTGAAGTTACATCTCGCGAAAGCGAATCGCAAGGTTACAGCGGAAGACGTTATGCTGCCAAACCGAAACTCTGTCAGTTTTGTGCAGATAAAAATGCATTGATTGATTACAAAAACATCGAAATTCTTCGCCGCTTCGTGACAGAAGAAGGCAAGATACGTCCTCGTCGCCAAACTGGAACGTGCGCGAAACACCAGCGCTTATTAGCTGTAGAAATAAAACGTGCTCGCCAGATTGCGCTACTTCCGTTTATTGGTGAAACCTGGGAACCTGACCGATAAGATCATGACAATCAATGAACAGTCCCAATGCTGCAAATGGGAGAATTAACATGGCAAAATCAAAAAGAATTGCGTCCCAAAAAAGCACGACCATTTCGACCATCTCCAGATCCAATGCTGGCAACAAAAAGCATCTTGTTCGTCTTGAAAAAGAAAAACGCCAGAAAAATCTTTTCATAATTTTGGCCAGCATTATTGGCGCGGTCATTGTCGGATTAGTGACTTTTGGTTTGATTAAAGGGTTATTGGTTGAACCTCAAACAGCGGTAGCGGAAGTAAATGGCAGGACCATCACTGTTGATGATTTCCGTACAGCGGCTGTTTTCCGTAGAATTTATAATGGCAACCAGTACGTGACAGACGCTCAAGTTGCTAGTTATTACACGGCCATTGGCTTCTCTGCTCCTGAATATTTATTGATTGAAATTTACACAATCAAGTATGAAATGGAAACGCCGTTATATTTTGGCGAAAGAGTCATACAATCCTTAATTGAGGATGTACTCATAGAGCAAGAAGCAGAAAAATCAGCCGTCAAAGTTACAGATATCGAAGTTTCAGATTCGTTGATAACGGAATTTGGATACTATCCCAATGGTACTCCGACTACCGAACCGACAGCCACATCCATCACGACACCCACCTTTTCGTTAACACAAAAAGCATTGCTGGCCACTTCAACCCGTGCAGATCCCGCAGCGGATCAAACATCTACAGAAGCTTTATCTCCCACACCAGCAGCGACGATCAATTCGAGTGAAAATACTCCTTTCCCAACAAATACCCCTGAACCCACAGCAACTGTTTATACATTGGAAATGTACCAAGAAAATTTTAAAGCCTATACTGAGTACATCGGGCGTTACAACCTGACAGAGAGTGACCTTTTCGAAAATCAGAGGAAGACACTCATTCGGGAGAAGATGTACGCTTGGATCACAGAATCAGTCCCCGTGATCGGTGAGCAGGTCTGGACTCAGCATATTCTGGTAGCCACGCAAGAAGAAGCTGACTCCGTTGTTGAAAGATTGAACAACGGCGAGAACTGGAAAGATCTGGCTTCCGAACTATCGTTGGATAAGGACACCAGCATTTTTGGGGGTGATCAAGGCTGGTACCCAAGAGGAATCATGGGGCAAGAAATTGAAGCAGCTGCCTTTGCCATGAGAGAAGTGGGGGAAATGATTATAGTAAGCGACAGCAATGGCTACCACGTTTTACGCCTATTGGGATATGATAGCTCACGACCGATCCTGGATAGGTACATATCCATCCTGAAAGATACTGCTT
Organism: uncultured Anaerolineaceae bacterium; assembly: GCA_964498605.1. GTDB lineage: Bacteria > Chloroflexota > Anaerolineae > Anaerolineales > Anaerolineaceae > JBGQAS01. The sequence continues at coordinate 16,509 of CAZCHK010000036.1, forward strand.
TCTCACAATGGATAGAGAATCTTAAATCAAATTCTGAAATAACAATTTATGATACTTGGAAAGAAAAAGTACCTGAAAACCCACCTCTGCCAAATATTGACATTAGCAGCATACAGTAACATAAGAACAGAGCTTGAGTGATCAAGCTCTGTTCTTATGTTAAGTTGATTTAATCATTTCTTCACTTAACTCATCAAGTTTTAACCCGATCACTTGGCTTGCCGAATCTTTACCCATCGTAACGCCGTAAATCACATCCGCCGCCTGGACAGTATTCCTATTGTGTGTGATGACAATAAATTGTGTTTTCGCGCTTAATTCTTTCAACAAATCGCAGAATCGACCAACATTCGATTCATCCAGCATCGCATCGACCTCATCCAACACACAGAAGGGTGTCGGAGAAACTCTAAGCAGGGCAAAAATCAAAGCAGTCGCTGTGAGGCTTCTTTCCCCTCCAGAAAGTAGTGATAACCCCTGTTCTCGCCTTCCAGGCAGCTTTGCCTCGATGTCCACACCTAAAAATTCTGGATCATCAGATTCGGATAACAACAGCCGCGCCGATCCTCCGACGAAAAGCTGTCCGAATATCACATGGAATTCTTTTGCGACCGAATCGAAGGTTTTTTTGAACTCGGAACGAATCAGCACATCCAATTCGCCAATAACCTTTCGAAGGTCTTCATCAGCTTTGATCAAATCTTTTACCTGTTCGTTAAGAAAATCCAGCCGTTGTTTAGATTCTTGATATTCCCTATCAGCTTCCTGATTGATAGGCCCAATACGTCGAAGAACAGCCCTTTGGCGGAGAATAGACTCCTCAAGGTTTTCAGGTATCAAAGTAAGATTCGGAAGCTGCTCAACCAATCCCTCAAAAGGCAGCGGTGAAGGACCCTCTACCTCTTCAGCATACGTGAAAGCAACCAATCCAAAATCATCTTCAATTCGACTCCGAAGATTATCTAGCTTATCTCTTTGTCTCGAATAATCAAGCTGCGCTTGAGCGAAGAACCTCTCTTCCATAGTCAGTGATTGCCTGGCTGTTCCCAGATTTTTTATGTATGCTTGATTTTGATTTTCTTTTTCGGAAATCTCACTTTCAAGGGGTCTCGAGAATATGTATATATCCGATATCTGATCCTTAATTCGGTCTATTTGCTCGGAAATGTCATGAATTTTTTGTTCAAGTGTCGCTATCTCTTCTTGATTTTCTTTTTGTTGCTCAACCAGTGAGGCAACTTTTAATTTTTTCAGCTGATTTTGCTGATTTTTATCTTCTTTTTGTGCCTTAAATAATTGGGACTTCTGGTTCACCCTTTGATAATTTTGTTCCTTCTCGTTTAGAATATTGATAATTGGATCTACAGGAATGAGGTCTAGTTTGGTTCGTTCCATGAGAATGACAGCCTCTAGTTCACTTTGTCGTTCTTTGATATCCAATAATGATTTTTTTAGCGATTCGATCTCTAGTGTGTTATTGGCGCACTTTTCTGATACCAATCGCATTTGTTTCTCATTCCATTCGATGGTTCCTGTAATTTTTTCAAACTGATTCTGATAGTCTAGGAGAATGACTTTAATATTTTGTAAATCATGATTTAACAACGATAACTCTTCATTGAGTTCATCAATTTGAATCGTAGCCTGGTCCACATGGGTTTGTTCTTCGTCATTATTGTTTTTTATTTTATTAATTTCCAGCTCTGTTTCCGAAATGAGTTTTTCGGTTTCCTCGATTTCTCGAGCAAAAGTGATCCCGGATTGTCTGCCATCTCCTGCAAAGACGATCAACCCATTTTTTTGATACATATCTCCAAATTCGGTCACGCACACCGATCCCCGAGGGAGATTCTGTAAAGCGTCGAAAATATTCACTTCCCTGTCGATAAAATAATAATTCGATAACAAGTTTTCAATCAGGTCCTTGATCTCCTCAGGAAACGAGATAAGATCCTGCAGTCTGGGATGATTTGATTTTTTTGTAATCAGAGCAGGTTCTTTAAATTTAATGTCTGGCAATCGAAATAAGTACGTGAACTGGTTTGTCTCCCTGGGAATCAAGGAGATAATCTCATCAAGGTTTGTTTCGCTGTCCAATATGACTGTGTCGATTGCATCAAGCAAAGAGGAATTGACAGCTTTTTCATATTTTTTTGGTACCTTCAAATGCTGATGCAAAAAGCCAGTTATTCGATGATGAGGGTTCTTGCACATCAGCTCAACAATTCTTTTCGCGCCTTCTGATGCGCCTACCATCTGTGTTTTGGCATTTGTATAGAATTTTTTCCGTTGGATCAAGGAATCTAATTCAGCTGCTCGGCTGACATGTAGATTGTGGTTATCAACCAGATTGTTGCCATGCAGGTGCAAAATCTGTTCACACTCAATTATCTTTGTTTGAATTACCGCAATGTCTCTCTCAAGATTCTTGGCTCCAATGCTGCTTTCAGTAATTTTCGATGTAACTTCTTCCAGCGTCACTTTGTATGCCTCAATCTGACTTTGCAACAGCGCACAACTTTCGTTTTGTTCTTTATCAGACTGGATGAGATGTTCAAGGCGGATTTCCTTCTCAATTTTTTGAGTATTCAGGTTTACTCTCTTTTCATCGAGCTTTTTTATGCTTTCCTCAATTTCTCCTCGCTCCTTCGTTCTGGTGTCAAGATCTGCCTTCGAGTTGTCTCTTTCAGCAAGGACTTCTGTGACCTCGCGGTCAATTGAATTCAATTCGCTATCCAATGACGAAATTGACATGTCGTTTGATTTGATCTCCTCATTGATCGTGGCGATTTGGATTTCAAGATCATGTTTTCTGGCTTTTATGCCGAGCATTCTCTCCTCAAATACTGCCAAATCTCGAGTTGTCGATTCACGATCGATGTGTAATTGAGATAGCTTTTGGTTATGCGCAATCAGTTGGTCGCGAAGAGATTGCATTTCATCATGAAAATCTCGATAGTTTTCTTCGATTTTTTGAGCTGTATTGCGGGCTTTCTCAAGAGTTTTTTCCCGCTCTTTGAGAATCGTTGCAGCCCCCAGGACCTCTGCATTATTTTTATTCCATTGAAAACCATACCAATCGCGTAACATCAGGCGTAAGTCAGACCGAATGCGTTCATACTCCTGTACTTTTTTTGCCTGTCGTTCTAAGGAGTTCACCCGTGGACCAAGTTCAGATATGATGTCATTTACTCGTTCCAAGTTTCTTTTGGTGGCTTCGAGGCGATTTATCGATTCATCCCGACGGGATCTGAATAATCCTATGCCAGCTGCTTCTTCAAAAAATTTCCTGCGTTCGTCTGGCTTTAATGAAAGAGCAGCATCGACCAAACCCTGGCCGATAATCGTGTAGGTCCGTTCTGATAATCCAGTTTGACTAAGTAGCTCATTGATTTCTTTAAGTCTAACTTTTTGGTTATTAAGCAGGTATTCATTTTCACCATCACGATACGCGCGCCTGGATATGACCACCTCGCTGAAATCTATTGGAAGCCAGCCGTCATCATTATTGAATGTGATCGATGCCATCGCCATTCCAGCTCGAGGACGTAACTCTGATCCAGTAAAAATCATATCTTCGGTCTTTTTTCCTCTTAATACCGAATATGCTTGTTCCCCAAGAACCCAGCGTATTGCATCAGCAATGTTGGATTTTCCTGACCCATTCGGACCAACGACAGCGGTGATATCTCCCGGGAAATCAAACTGTGCTTTTGAAGCAAAGGTTTTGTATCCTTGAAGCTCTAATAATTTTAATCTGGTCATAAAAAATCTCTTCTAAATTTTTTTTAATGCATTGCTGGCAGCATCTTTTTCTGCTGCTTGTTTGCTGTGACCTTTACCGCTGGCCTGTTTCTTGGAATTGATTAATACATCAACCTCAAACATCTTTTGGTGATCCGGACCGCTGGAGTGTGTAACAAGATATTGTGGCGGCGAATATCCCCTGGATTGAGCCCACTCTTGCAAGGTGCTTTTAGGATCCTCGTGTGTGTGATTCATGATAATCGCATGACAAGCATCTTCCAACATGGAAAAAATAAATTTACATACCTGGTCCATTCCGGAATCAAGATAAACAGCACCAATAAGGGCTTCAAAAGTATCACACAGCAACGCATCTCTTTGGTTACCGCCATTTTGAGTTTCACCCAAACCCAACTTCATCGCGTTGCCCAATCCTATTGATTTTGCAAATTGAGCAAGTTGTTCAGTTTGCACAAGTGCGGCACGCAAACGAGTCAACTCCCCCTCCTTCATCTCAGGAAAATTATTGTACAGCCAAGCTCCTACACTGAAATCCAAGACGGCGTCACCCAAAAACTCAAGCCGTTCATTGTCCTCCAATGCTTCCGGGTGTTCGTTCAGGTACGAGCTATGCGTGAGTGCACGGTTCAATAAGAGGTAATCCCTGAACTCTAAACCCAACCTTTCTGCAAACGCTTGAGGATCTTCTCGAACTGTTATTTTGGACCTGTTTTTCAATTGTTCACTCCGCTGAACTCTGAAAAACGCCAAATGCTTCATCGAAAGACCAAGCATTTCGCGTTCAGCAAGTTCTATACTTCAAGGCATATATTTTAACCCCGAACCAGTCAAGATAATCACAATCGGTTCCGGAAAATCATGAATATGGCTCTTCAACACTGGCCAGACCACTGCACTAGTAGGTTCAACAAAAAAACCTTCCCCTGCTAATTCATTCAGTGATCCCATTATGTCTTTTTCTTCAGCCAAATAGAATCTGCCACCTTCCACTCTGCAAAGGTTGATTAAAGTTTGACCTCGAACTGGTGCACAAACGTTGATCCCCTCAGCAGCCGTCGAATGCTGGGGACTGATTGGCTTGAGCTTCTTACCTGAAGAAAACGCCTCGCTGATGGGTGCACACGCCCTGGTTTGCACACCGCACATCAAAGGCAAATTCTTTATGCAGTTTGCCTTTCTCAGTGCCATAAAACCGTAGAAAATGCCTAATAGTGCTCCTCCATGTCCGACTGGACAGATGATACTGCCGGGAGGTTCTCCAAGCTCTTCTATTACTTCCCAGGATATTGTAGCGATCCCAGTTAATCCGAAAGGCATATAGGCATGACTTGCGTACACGGATCCTCGCGCCGCTGCTCCAATGACCGCATTCGCCGCATCTGTTCTCGCCCCTTGGACTATCTGAAGGTCACTTCCATAAGCTTTAATTTGATTTTTCTTAATTTCAGAAGTGCCTTCGGGAACATATATCGTAGCTTTGATCCCAGCTTTTGAGGTATAAGCAGCCAAAGACACACCCGCATTTCCTGATGAATCTTCAACTACTTCGGTGACATGACGACCTCTAAGAAACCTGACCAGGGCAACACTTCCTCGATCTTTATAAGAACC
>CAZCHK010000037.1:0-21782 GCA_964498605.1 uncultured Anaerolineaceae bacterium
CGACATGGATCAAACCCAGCACACGCTGGGGCTGATCGCGAAATTTGAAGGCCGTTATGAGATCGCTGCAGACAGGCTGACCATGAACCTGAGCGATCCATATGGAATTCGACCGGATGGTATCGAAGGAAAAAACAAGCGCGTTTACAAAAAGATTGATTGACAGATCAGATCGATGAAAACATCAGCGATGGAGGTTGTTTCATGACGAAAGGCAAGCTGGGACGAGGCGTGGCGGTTGTGGGAGCCGGGATGTCGAAGTTCGGTGCGTTCCCCGGAAAAACAAGCCGCGACCTTTTTGTGAGTGCATTCCAGGAAATGCTCGCTTCTGTGGACAAGGGCTTCGAGCCCAAGGACATCGAAGCGCTGTACATCGGAAATTTTAGCAGTGACCTTTTTGAAAACCAGGGTCACACGGCTCCCATCATGGCGGATTGGGTAGGATTGACCCCTCGCCCGGCCACGCGCGTGGAAGGGGCCTGCGCGAGCGGGGGTCTGGCTTTGCGCGAGGGGATCATAGCCATCGCCTCCGGGCTTTATGACATCGTCCTGGTGGGTGGGATCGAAAAAATGACCGATCTACCCATCGAACGCGTCACGGACACGCTGGCTACGGCCGCAGACGCCCTGTACGAGGTTCCGGCCGGTTTTACCTTCCCCGGTCTGTACGCGTCCATGGCGACGGCCTACATGCATCAATACAACGCTGACCAGGAGGTCTTCCTCAAGGTGGGTTTCAAAAACCATGAAAATGGATCGCTCAATGAAAAAGCGCAGTTCGGGCAGAAGATTTCCACTATCATGGAATTGAGAAAGGCGAGCGCGGCGAAAAAAGGCTTGCCTGTTCCAAGCTGGGGGAGCGAGATGGACTTCCTGCACGATGACCGGGCCAATCCCGTGATCGCCTGGCCGATGAGACTCTATGACTGCTCTCCAGTTTCCGATGGGGCGGCGGTGGTTCTGCTGGTGAGCGAGGACCGCGCCAACGAGTTTTCCGATAAAGCCCTGCATGTCATTGGTTCAGGGCAGGGAAGCGACGGCGCGATTCACGACCGCCTGACGATGACCTCGCTGGCTTCCGCACAGGCCGCGGCGAAGGAAGCCTACACGATGGCGGGGGTCAAACCGGAAGATATCAAGGTGGTTGAGGTGCATGACTGCTTCACGGTCGCTGAGATCATCGCCTCGGAAGACCTGGGTTTCTACGCGCCGGGCGCGGGCTGGAAGGCTGCCGCGGAAGGCGATACCGGCAGAAGTGGAAAACGTCCGATCAACACCTCGGGGGGATTGAAGTCCAAAGGTCACCCGGTGGGCGCATCAGGCGTGGGACAGGTGCTCGAGATATGGAAGCAGCTGCGCGGCGAAGCAGGCGAACGACAGCTGCCGGGAGATCCCAGCCTGGGACTGACCCATAACGTGGGTGGCACGGGTCAGACCTGCGCGGTCCACATTTTTGAGAGGAGATAGACATGAGCGATTTGGAATTTACCAGCGCAACACATTACCAGGCCCTCTCTGAGCATAAACTGCAGGGCAGCTGCTGCAGGGCCTGCGGATGCAAGTACTACCCGGGTCGCCCCATGTGTCCTCGATGCAAATCGACAGACATGCAGCCGGTTGAGTATTCGGGGAGGGGAACACTGTCGGCCTTCTCCATCATCGCCATCGCCACGACCGCGATGATCCAGGCCGGTTACGATCGGAAAAACCCTTACTGCGCGGGAGTCGTCAAGCTGATCGAAGGGCCGTCGATTTGCGCTCAGATCGTCGGCGTGGACGTGACGCAGCCTGAAACCATCAAGATCGGCGCGGATGTTTCAGCGGTCTTTCTGGACAGGGGTGAAGGCGAAGCAAAGAAAACCTTCCTGGGATTCCAGCCTTAACCGGAGAGAAATGCCCAGTCTTCCAGTTAATGGCACCAAGTTGTATTACGAACTTCACGGTCCGGAGGACGCGGAAGTGATTGTGCTTTCGAATGGCATTCTCATGAGCACAGCAAGCTGGGCGCTGCAAACCAGTGTGCTTTCGAAAAAATACCGGGTGCTGCTCTACGATTGCAGGGGGATGTGGAAATCCGATCATCCCAAGGGTCCTTACACCATGGAGCTGCACGCGGACGACCTTTCAATGCTGCTGGAAGCATTGGGAATTGAAACAGCGCACGTTGCGGGAATATCCTACGGGGCGGAGGTGAGCATGGCTTTCGCTTTGAGATACCCTCATAAAACCCTGAGCCTTTTCCTGTCTTCCGCTGTGAGCCAATCCGATCCGGTGCTGAAAGGTTTCATCGGCACATGGCTGGATGCCTGCAGGGCGAAAGATCCGATCCGGTTGTACCAGGAAAGCTTCATGCTGAATTTCTCTGACGCGTATATTGCGCGCAACCAGGCAGCGCTGGCTGCGGCCGCGGCACGCTATGCCGATCTGGATCATTCAGCCGTGGAGGAGCTGATCAACTGTTTTGCCAGCATGGACATGACTGCCCGGCTGAACGAGGTCAAAGCCCCTGCCATGGTGGTGGTCGGGGAGGAAGACATCCTCAAGCCGCGCAAGTACAGCGAAAAAATTGTCAGCCAAATACCGAACGCGCAGCTCGTTGTTGTGCCGGGAGCCGGACACGCTTTGTGCCTGGAAAAACCAGTGGTTTTCAACGCGCTGCTGCTTGGATTTGTGGATTCATGCAATAAAACTGCGGAAAGGCATTGAATCTTGAATATGCTTATTGAGTATCAAAACCAGAAGGAGGTGATAACCGATAAAAAATCTATTTGATTGTTGTTTGATCATCTCAAAAAATTTACTCTAAGGAGGAGTAAAAAAAATGAAAAAATTTAGTTTCGTATTGATCGTTGTCATCGTTCTTTCCATGATTATGGCAGCCTGTGCCCCCAAAATTGAGGAACCGGTTGTCGAAGAACCCGTCGTGGAAGAACCCGTCGAGGAACCAGTGGTTGAAGATGTTCCGTTCTCCTGCGGTGAAGGCATAAAGGTAGGTTTGATCACCGATGTGACCGGCGCGCTGGCCATTTACGGCACCATGATCCTGCGCTCGTTCATGCTGGGCATGGAATACGCCACTGGAGGTGCAGGTTCCGTGGGAGATGTGTACAGCTTCGCAACAGCCCAGGAAAACGTGTTCGTGCTTGATGAGTGCCGGATCACGGTGTATGTTGCCGACGATCAGAGCACCCCGGACACAACCGCCACGATCGCCCGCGAGATGATCGAGGTCAAGGGAGTGGATATCCTGGTTGGAACAGCCAGTTCCGGCGCCACAGCCACGCTGCAGGGAATTGCTGCAGAGAACCAGATTCCCCTCATCGTCGCTCCCGCTGCCGCGAACGATATCACTGGTATCAATTTCAATGAGTACACATTCCGCACCAGCCGCAACAACTACCAGGATGCCATCAATGAGTGCGCTTACCTGACCAAACAGTACACCAATCTGGTCCAGATCGCTCCCGATTACGCTTTCGGACGTGGTTCGGCAGCGGCTTTCCGCGATGCCTGCACACTTGATGGTGCGACCTTTGTTGCGGAGGATATCTTCGCGCCGCTGGACACAACTGATTTCACCCCCTACATGGAGCAGATCAAAAACTCAGGCGCTGAAGCGTACATTGTCACATGGGCTGGCGGCGGTTTTGTTCCCCTGATGCAGGCTGCCACCGACCTGGGAGTGACCGAGACAATGGCGCTCGGCGCGACGTTCATCGACAATATTCTCATGCCGTTGTGGTACGGCAATGCGGTGGGAAGCACCAACGGTATCCTGTATCACTATTCCGGACCTGCCGCGGACAATGCGGCCAACAATTTCCTCAAAGAGCAGACCAAGGCTCGCTACGGCGTGATGCCCGATCTGTTTGACGCTGACGGCATGAACGCGGCGATCATGATGATCGAAGCGCTCAAAATAACCGAAGGATCCACCGACAGCGCAGCTCTCATCACAGCCATGGAAGGCATGACCTTCGAAGGTCCCAAGGGCATCGTGTACATTCGCCCTGAGGATCATGTCGCGATCCAGGACATGTACATCCTGACGCTGCTCAACATCACCGACCCGGATGCCAACTTCTACGAATACGTGGAAACAACACGTCCGGAACCCCCCTGCTTGCTTCCTGAAAATCTGAAAGACCGCTGCGGCGATCTTCCTTATGGAACGCTTTCGGGACAATAATTCATTTTCGTCATTCGGGGCAGGTGGGTTTCATACACCTGCCCCATTCTGCAATTATTCATTATTATTATAAGCAGGACACAATAAGCAGAATTGAGAGAAAAAAATGGAAGGTTCAATCATCCTTGAAACGAAAAAGATCCGGAAAGAATTCGGCGGGCTGGTTGCGGTCGATGATGTCTCGCTGCAGGTGCACGAAAACACAGTGCATTCGATCATCGGACCAAACGGAGCCGGCAAGACGACATTCTTCAACCTCATCAGCAACGCCATCGAACCCACTTCGGGCAAGGTGTACTTCAGGGGAAAGGACATTTCCCGCATGCCGATGCACAGGATGATCCATCTTGGCATGGGGCGTTCCTTCCAGATCACGAACCTCTTCCCCAATTTGACCGTCCTTGAAAATGTCAGGCTGGCTGCCCAGGCCACGGGAAAAGACAGTTTCCGCTTTCTGCGTTCAGCCAGCCATTTCCGAAAGTACGAAGAGAGAGCGTGGAGGATCCTCAGCCAGGTTGGCCTGGCAGACCGGGGGATGTCGCTGGCAAAAACGCTCCCCCATGGCGATCAGCGCAAACTCGAGCTGGGCATCATTTTAGCGCCTGATCCGATTCTGCTGCTGCTGGACGAACCCACGGCGGGAATGGCCTCCGAGCAGGTTCCGGATATGATGAACCTGATCAGGCAGATCCAAAGCTCTGGCAACAAGACGATCATCCTGGTTGAACACAATATGAATGTGGTCATGAACATCTCGGACAGGATCACCGTGATGCACCAGGGCAGCATCCTGGCTGACGGAACACCAAAAGAGATCTCCGCCAACGCTGAAGTTCAAAATGCGTATCTGGGCAAACTGTACGAGAAGAGCAGCAGGAAGGACGGTGGTTGAACATGGCGGCACTGCTTGAAGTGAAAAATATCCATACCTTTATCGGACAGTATCACATATTGCAGGGTGTCAGTTTCCCTGTCCCCCAGAACAGCATTGTGGCTTTACTGGGCAGGAACGGCGCGGGCAAGACCACCACATTGAAGACGATCCTGGGGTTGACTCCTCCACGGGAAGGGGAAATCATTTTTGATGGAATGCCCGTCCACGCCAGGCGCAGTTACGAGATCGCCGCCCTGGGTATGGGATTCGTCCCCGAACAAAGAGCGATCTTCCGCGATCTCAGCGTGGAAGAGAACCTGAAAATCGCCGAGCGAAAGCGAGGGGATTACGAAGGAAAAAGGGGCATGATTTTTTCCCTGTTTCCCGACCTCCAGCGCTTGATACACTTGAGCGGGGATCACCTTTCCGGCGGACAGCAGCAGATGCTAGCAATTGCGAGGGCGCTGGTTGCGGACAATAAATTACTACTCATTGATGAACCCAGCGAAGGATTGGCTCCCGTGATCATTGAGCAGATGATCACAGCCATCCGCAAGCTTTCGGAGAACGCGACAATCCTGCTCGTGGAGCAGAACTTCATTGTCGCCAGCCAGCTGGCTGAGAGCTACGTGATCATTGAAGAAGGAAAATCAGTCAAGAGTGGGAAGATGAAGGATCTTGTTTCTGATGAAAAAACAATCCACCAGTACCTGGGCGCGGCATAGGAGCAGGCCATGAGTAAATTCGCTTTGTTTATCAAGAAAAATCAGGTCCTGTTGATCACCACCATCCTTCTATGTGTGCTCCTGTTCCTCGCCGAGAGAAGCATGGGGCTGCAGGATTGGATCATCACCCTGCTGCGCAGCCTGTCCGTTGCCTCGGTCACCTTCCTTGTGGCGTCCGGATTTTCGCTGATTTTCGGACTGCTGGACGTGCTGAACCTGGGACACGGGACCCTGTTCATGACCGGTGCATATATCGCCTGGACGGTCTACGTGCGCCCCGACACGTTCATCGACCTGCTGACGCCGTTTATGTTTATCGTGGCCGGTTTTGCGCTGCTGCCGGTTTGGGATTATCTGGGGAGCAGGATGGCAGGGAGATCATTTATCGCGAAACTTTGGCCGTGGGTGGGATTGGCGATTGGAGGTCTGATCCTAGTGGTAGCGCTGCGGGCATATCCGGTCACAGGCTGGGATTATGGGAATTACTCCCAAAGCCCGGGGACGTACTCGGTGTTTGCGGATTCCGGGGCGAGGGTGATCCCGCCAGCCATTGGCTTTGGCGAGGCGAACCCCGTTCTTGTTCTGGGAGGTATCTTGATCGGCAGCCTGGTACTCTGGTTCAGCTACGCAGGCCTGCAGAACAGCAGGAACCCCAGCCCCAGGAGCAAGGGTTTCAAGTGGTCATGGAAGCATGTCGCGGTGCTGGCTGCGGCGCTGCTCATTGGCCTGCTGGTGTACTTCTTCAACACCCCGCTGACAACTGCCGTTGTGGGACTGGGTTCCAACTGGCTTTTCCTGTTCGCGATCATCACCGCCCTGCTCAGTGGATTGCTGTTGGGAAGCCTGATCGAATCAACGATGATCCGCCCACTTTACGCAAGACCGCTCTACACCCTCATGATCACGCTGGGCATCAGCGCGGTCGGGATTGAGCTGGTGCGCTCCATCTGGGGAAGGCCGGAGTTCACCATGCCGAAGCCGATCATGTTCAACGGCACCGGCGGCAACTGCCCGGCAACCTCCCTCTCAACCTTGCTGAGCGAGCACTGCTCAACCATTTCGTTCATGGACAGCCGCATCCGGGTCTACAACGAGATATTCATACCCGTTGTTGGGATCATCATCCTGATCGCGATCTGGCTGCTGATCAAGCGCACGCGCATTGGCATGATCATCAGGGCGGGTGTGCAGGACCGGCAGATGGTGGAGGCGCTGGGGATCAACGTCAGGCAGGCTTTCACGTTCGTGTTCGCGCTGGGAATCGGGCTGGCCACACTGGGCGGAGCGCTGGCAGCGCCTTCCATGGGTGTGTCGACGGCCATGGGTGAGAGCATGATCCTGAACGCGCTGATCGCGCTGGCCATCGGGGGCCTGACCAGTTATCCCGGGGCAGCGGTGGGCTCGCTGCTGGTCGGATTGATCCAGCAGTTCATTATCAAGTACGGACAGGTAGGGATCAATCTCCCGTTCCTCAAGGAGCCTTTCAAACCCTCACCTCCCCTGGTGCCTGCATCAACCGTGCTGCTGATGGTGATCATCCTGCTTATTACTCCGCAGGGACTTCTGGGACGGAAGGAGTGATCAACGCATGAACCCGACAACGAAAACAAGATTTTCCGAGAACATGAAGGCGTTTTTTAAAAACATAAAAATTGGCTGGATCGTGATCATCATCATGATCGCGCTGCCGTTCGTGACGGCACTGATCAACGGGCAATCCATTCCCGATCTGCTGGCCAATGGGGACGGGGTGGCAAAATTCGTGCAGAGCCTGGTGATCGAGATATGCATCCTGGCGCTGTACGCGCTGAGTTTCGACCTGATCTTTGGCATCACCGGGATGCTCTCCTTCGGGCATTCGATGTTTTTTGGCGTCGGCGCATACGCCACAGGGATCATGATCAAGAGCTTCGGCTGGTCCTTGTGGGCGACGATCGGCCTGGTGCTACTTGCGGCAGTGGTCCAGGCGCTGCTTTTCGGCATCGTCCTGCCGAGAGTAAAAGGGGTTACATTTGCCCTGGTGACGCTGGGACTGGCGTCGGTGTTTCATATTATCGTCCAATCCAGCGAGGCGGGACCTTACACTGGCTCAGACGTGGGGCTGCAGGGCGTGATCAGCCCGGAATTTATCAATGCTTCCACGCACCGCATGCGCTTTTACTTTGTGACGCTGGCGGTACTGGTGCTCTTCTATATCATTTACCGCAGGTTCGTCAATTCACCCACGGGAAGAGTGTGCGTGGCCATCCGTGAGAACGAGACCCGGGCACGCATGCTGGGTTACAATACGTTCCTCTTTAAACTGGCGGCGCTGATGCTGTCGAGTGTCACGGCCGCCCTGGCAGGAACCCTGCACACGCTCTTCCAGCCGATCGTCAGCCCCAACACCGCAAGTTTGGGCTTCACCATTGCGGCGTTGCTGATGACCCTGATCGGCGGTGTGGGAACACTGAGCGGCGCCATCATCGGCGCGGCGATATACAAAATGATGGATTACGGCCTGAAAAGCCTCTTCGGCGAAAAAGCGACCTTCGTGATCGGTATCGTGTATATCCTGATCGTGCTTTTCCTGCCGTACGGCATCATCGGGACATGGAAACTCAAAAGGCTGGAGATGCGGTCCGGGTGGAAGCGCCTGGTGGGATTATTCGCAGGCAAAGCCAAGCAAGGCTAAAGTTTCCAGGAAGCGGAAAGAAAAATTTGGTATAATTTCACCCGCTTTGAAAGACGCGGGAGTCGCCAAGTGGTAAGGCGTCAGCCTTCCAAGCTGATATTCGCGGGTTCGAATCCCGTCTCCCGCTCTAGATAACCGGAATTGTCGCCGGTTATTTTTTTAGATATTCCCGGGTCCCCGCAGGGGGGATGGTGATTCGAATCCCGTCTCCCGCTCAAAATAACCGGATTTGATGCCGGTAATTTTTTACTGAATACTCACCGCTCCCCGCAGGGGGGATGGCGATTCGGATCTCGTCTCCCGTTCCTTAATAGATCAGGGAACAAGCTGTTCCAGTTTTTTCGAAATTCAATGGTTTTTCCGGGGACATGAGAAGATCAACTTCTCGCTGCTGTGATCGAAGAAATCAAATCGATAGCACTTCCATCCCGAAAAGTCAATGATTCATATCTCAACAGGATCAGGTTTTCATGGTTAGGTGTAAAATTTAGCCATGTCTGCCCAAAGCGTTTCGAGACGGGGGTAAAAGGTGTTATCCCTGGGCCGCAATGAAAATCAACCCTACTGGAGGAGCGTATGAAAAAGATGATCATGATCGTGCTTGGAATCCTGCTGACAACGAGCATGCTGCTGACAGGCTGCAAGCCCAAGGAAAGTGAGCCGGTGGCGGTCGAAGAGCCCCCGCAGGCAGGCACAAGCTGGGGAGCTGAGCCCAACGAGGTGGTGGGTGACTTTTCCTATTCCAATGATTTCGTGCTGGAAACTTATTACGTAGAACAGGCGGTCATGCTGAACGATATGAACGCTTTTGTGAAACGCGACATGGAGCTCGAACTGGCCGTGGACAGCCAGGTGCTGGGGTTCATGGACGTGGATTACGAGAACAACAGCGGTACATATTCCATCCAGCTGCCCCGGCTGCCCAAAGGCATCTTCAACGATGTCGATAACAATGGACAGACCAACAAGGGCGTACAGATTTTCGCAGTTGCCTATTCTCCCAACCTGACGGGTGGGCCTTTCTCTGAAGGCGACGACAGGTCCTACGGCTGGCCGGGCTACCTGGCATCCATCGTCACGGATACTGAGAACAACCAGGAGGTGATCGGCGGTAAGCTGGTGATCTGGTCGCCAGATACGGATCAATCCTTCCCCAGCGGATTCGGCGAGGATGGCCTGCTCTTCACCGCCGATGACCCGGTGGAGGCGGTGCCGTCAGGCTGGTCTGTGATCGATTTGGACCAGACCCCATTTGAGATCGTTCGCGAGGAGGTGGTATCCGCCACGCTCTACGAACCAGCTGATATCGCCATCAAGGATTTTTCCGCGGACACCTACGTCGACGCGTTCCAGAAGATGTACGATATTCTCAAGGTCGAGTACGCCTTCAACGGCATCGAAGGAAAAGCGCCAGACTGGGAAGTTCTTTATGATGAAGTGATGCCCAAAGTGCAGGCTGCCCAGGACGCGGGTGAGGCTGAAGCCTACTACCTGGCGCTGAGGGATTTCGTGTGGGCCTTCAACGACGGTCATGTCTACCTCAGCGGTGGTGAGATCGAAAATGAGATCTTCTACAGCACCATATCGAACGGTTACGGTCTCGCCATTCGCGAGCTGGATGACGGACGAGTGATCGTGATCTACGTTCTCGATGACAGCCCGGCCGAGCAGGCAGGCATTCAACTTGGCGCGACCATCCAGTCTTGGAATGGTCAGCCGATCCTGGATGCCATCCGCAGTGCTGAAGCGCTGTCAGCGCCGTTTTCCACAGAGTTTTCGCGGGTGTATCAGCAGGCACGCTACCTGCTGAGAGCTCCCGCCGGAGCGGAAGCCACGGTGGAATTTACCAACCCGGGCTCGTCTGTTGCTGTGGCCAGGACGATGAAAACGATGGCGGAAACCGAAAGCTTCAGCTACACATCGATCATGAAAGGGTTCGATTATTTCGCCCTGCCGGTGGAACAGGACATCATCGAGAGTGAATACGGAACGGTGGGTTACGTGAAGATCACATCCAATTACGATGACCTCAACCTGCTGGTGCGATTGTTCGAACGCGCGCTGAAGATGTTCTCGGATAACGGCGTGAACGGTTTGATCATCGACATGCGCCAGAACAGCGGCGGCGCCAATCTCGGACTGGCGGGTTTCCTGACCGACCTGGAAATCCCGATGGGACAGCTGGAGTATTATAGTTCCACGACAGGTGAATTCGAAGCGGAGGGTCCGCGCGAGAAGGTGCTGCCGAATGTCAACCAGTATCGTTTTGACAAAATGGTCCTGCTGGTTGACCAGGCGTGCGCCTCGGCCTGTGAGCTGGAAGCGTACGGCTTCAGCCAGGTTCCTGGCATGGAAGTGATGGGTGTCTATCCATCCGGAGGAGTCGAGGCGGAAGTGGCGCGCGGGCAGTTCCTGCTTCCTGAAAACTTCTATTTACAGTTCCCCACCGGGCGTTTCACGCTTCCCGATGGCAGTATTTTCCTTGAAGGGCAGGGCGTGCAGCTGACTGTGCGCATCCCCGTGGATGAGGAACTGGCTCTGGCCCAGGATGATTATGTGCTGCAGAAAGCGGTCAACCACATCCTGCTTCCGGCAGGCTTTGGCGTGATCCCGGACGGAAACCCGGTCTTCCTGCCTGCTGCGAGCGTGACCAGTTTTGTCAGCAGCGGTTCGGTTGAGAACCTGGAAGACCTGGCAGTTGAAACATACGAAACGATGATGCCTGGCAACACATATACCTACACGGTGATCATGCCGAAAAGCCAGAAGGCTGTCTGGGCCTGGTGGTGGTGCACTTCCTCACCTGAACTCCTGGTCGATAACTACCAGAAATTGGGATTCAAATTTTCACTCAACGGTGTGGATATCCCCTTGAGCCAGATGACCGAAGTAGCCCTTGAGGGCAACGGATACTACTGCAAGGTGTACGCCTCAGCTCTGGATCAGTGGCCGGCAGGCGAGTACCACCTGAAGACGGAAGCCACCTTCAAAACCCCCCTGAATGACGGCTTCGGCGATTACCCGGCTGGAACGCTCACCATCGAATATGCCGTTTATGTGGGTGAATGATCCAGATTGATTCGCAGAAATCAAAGGCAGCCAAAGCTGCCTTTGATTTTTTTTTACCAACCAATGATGAAATGTTATAATTGAAAAGCACGAAAGGGGGCCCGTAGCTCAGTGGTCAGAGCGCGCGGCTCATAACCGCTTGGTCGCTGGTTCGATCCCAGCCGGGCCCATATTTCGCAAAATCCCCTAAACGGGATTTTTTCTTTAATTTTTGCCATTCTCAATAAAGAATGGACAGGCACGACCAATCTGGCATACAATAAATAAAGAAAATTCAGCTTAGTTTTGAGCCACATAGAACCCGGAAGAGATAATGAAAGAATTTAAAGAACAGCTTGACAATGTGCTCGAAGAGATCCGCTCCCGATGGGAAATTCCGGGGATGGGAGTTGGGATCGTGGAAAACGATGAAATCGTTTACACACGCTACTCTGGTGTCCAGAACCTGGAAACTTTGGCACCCGTCACGCCGCGTACGGTCTTCTGTCTTCAATCCATATCAAAGTGTTTTGTCGCCTGCGCGGTGATGCAGCTGGTTGAGCAGGGTGTGATCCAGCTCGACGAGCCTATCGCGCGGTATCTTCCTTATTTCAACCTGAACGACGAGCGTTATTCCCAGATCACCATCCGTCAGCTCTTGAGCCACACATCAGGTCTGCCGGACATGGATGAATTTGATTACAACGACTTTGTCTTACACCCGGAGGCTGATGAAGGTGCGCTTGAGCGGTATGTACGCAGCCTAGAAGATAAAAAACTGGTCCGCGCACCGGGAGAGGGCTTTTGGTACAGCAACATAGGCTATGACATCCTGGGTGACTTGATCTCAAAGATCTCGAGACAGACTTTTGAGGAGTACATGCGGGAACACATATTGTTGCCAGCCGGAATGCCAGACAGCACATTTCTGCTGGCAGATGTTGAGCGGGATCGCCTGGCTGCTCCCCATTTGCGCTCGCCTGAAATGATTGTCAACCCGATCTATCCTTACCACCGGGCGGATGCGCCAGCCAGTTTTCTGCACTCCTCGATTGAGGATGTGTGCCATTGGGTGATAGGCAGTTTGAACAAAGGCGTCTATCAACAAGAGAGATTTCTTTCGGCTTCCAGTTATGATCTGATGTGGACGTCAGCTGCTAAAAGGGGTGGGGTCCAATTGAAAGAGGACATGGGATTGGGCTGGAGTTTGGGGCACTTTGAGGGAGTCAGGACCATCAGCCACGGGGGAGGGGGGTTTGGATGGACAGGCAATCTGGTACTGTTGCCGGAAAGAAAGCAGGCTGTCATCATACTTTCCAACGAAGAGTCTTCAGCCATCCATCGCCTGACCGGGGCAGCGCTCCGAACGATGCTCGGGCAGAAAGCACAACCTGGAAATGTGTCGTGGATGATACCGGTATGCCATGCCTACCAGGCTGGGGGGAAACAGGCAGCCCAGGACCTTCTTTCAAAATTAAAAATGAATGACGAAAAGGATTATTTTTACACCGCATATGAATTGATCACCCTGGTTTTCCAGCTTATGGGTGCCGGGAAGCTTGATGCGGCTATTGATATACTCAATTTAAACATCCTTGCCTTCCCGGGCGATTTGGAATCGTACACCCGCCTGGCTGACATCCATCACCGGAGAGAGGAGAATTCCTTGGCAGAAGACGTTCTCATTCAAGCCTTGCGTGTTATGCCTGGCAATAACGAGGCAGTAGAAATGCTGTACAAAGTTCGCAAAAACGAAAAGGCAGTCCGGTGATGCGTCTTTGATTGGTTGTTGGTTTGATTTTGGCAGAGTCGATTACTTCACAAAAAATTTACGATTATTGATTGGTCTTAATACGATGATTCTCATGTGACCGATAATTCTTGCTGGTGGAGCTTGTGCGATAATTAAAACCGATTTCTTATCATTGTTGGAGATACTATTTTTTTGATTATGATTGGCAATGATAGGCAGGAGTATGACATCGGGGTACATAAATTTAAAAAGGGATCTAAGATTATTTTGGTAACAATAACGATGAAGAATGTATTAAGAAAATATTGATAGACAAGAAATGGGTTGCAGGCGGAGGTTTATTGATTGGTCAGGCATCTTGTGAGAGAGATTTATTCGGAAAGGCGTTAAGGCTGGATTGAAGATAAGATGAAAAATGAGATTAGGAAGAGAATTGGCCATATTAGCAAGGAAGTTTTGGTTCAGTTCATGTTTTTCTTCACAGCGATGCGCGAATTTTATTTCTTTGGTTTTCGAGGCGTAACCTGCCCGTCGAACTGGTTGAAGATAACTGGTGCATGTCAATGGATCAATGGCGATACAGAAATGCTCTTCCTGCTATTGGCTGTTTTGCTCATGTCTTTGATCATTTCCTGGGAACACGGGTGGAATAGATTTCTTCATATTTGCCGAAGGAACTGGATGGTGCTCTGTTTTGTGGGTTTCGCTGGAACATCGATGATCTGGTCCATTGGGGTGACGATTACTTTGTATAAATTTTCCCTACTCTTGGGTTGCACTCTGATCGCCCTCTATCTCGGTGATAGTTATTCTCTGGAAGGTTTGACCAGGCGAATTGCCTGGTTCTATGTTGTGATTTGCTTGATCAGTATCTATTACGCTCTCTTCCTTCCTGAAGGAATCATGGGAGATGCATTTTACAATGAACTATGGAATGGAATGTTCACCCATAAGAATTTCATGGGATGCTTTATGGCCCTGGGAGTTGGTCTGTTCTTGGTGAAACTCTTTGGCGTTGGAAAGACTCGTAAAAGGACCTTTCTCTTCAATTTAATAATGTTCGCGATAACGTCATTCCTATTATTTATGAGTAAATCAACCACAGGGATCATCACAGCGTTGGTCATTGTATTCATGACCTTTGCTGTATTCATCTGGTCAAAGTGGAAATGCAAACTTAAGCCTTTACATTATTTTGGCGGGATTAGTTTTGTATTGATCCTGCTGGCGATTTCAATTCTCAATCTGGATTTCTTTCTAAAGTTATTTGGAAAGGATGCTACCCTCACTGGACGGGTTACCATATGGCGATACCTGTTTGATAATGTGATTCATGAGCGCTTCTGGATAGGTCATGGTTATGGCGCAATCTGGCATCTCGAAGGGTTTATCATAAAACTTACAAGCATCCTGCAGTGGGAGACCCCTATCGTTCTGGGAGATAATGGATATGTAGATATTCTCCTTCATCTGGGGTTCCTCGGTGTATTCTTTCTTTTTTCATTAATTGTCATTGGATTCATACGCGCCACAGGCTATTTTATTAAGGAAAAGACGGTATTATCCGTCTTACCCGTTCTTGTACTGGTTTATGCAGTCATTGCAAATATCTCATTAAGCTTGATCCTGGAATCAGAAATCCTGGTTTGGTTTATTGTCTTGACATTACTGGTTTCAACTCAACGGGATGCTCAAACCACATCTCATGTCATTGATGGTACAAAGGTGGTTGAGGTTTCAAGGGGATAACCATGTGGCGCATCGGAAAGGCAAAGCAGACACACCCTTTCCGAGCGGGATTCCATATCCATTTTTTTGATCATCGCGAACCTTTCAAGTTCTCGGCGAGGAACTCTCATTAAAATGAAATTAAGTGTCTCAATATTATTGGACAATCAAAGATCATTTCGATTGAATCGATTGGTCAATGTCCTTTAGTGACAGGAGAGCTTTTCGGGTTGAAATTCTAATATCAAGACCCAATTATCCGCATACACCTTATTTGTGCACTTGGGTGCAAGATCATTTACCAAGAATTCGTATGATGTTCTCACGATGCCATTGATATCGTGGGATGTTAGAAAGTAACTGATATCTTCTCTGCTGATAAGCAGGTGCGTGATTTGATTTTCGATCATCCATTCTTTCACATCGACAATGGTTGAGGTATCCTGGACAAGAGCGGTCCATTTGGAATGATCCACGTCCGGAAGGCATTTGTCTATGCAATAATAACCCTTCCCGTTCCAGGGCATGAACACCTTCGCACTTGAAGGGAGTTCTTCGTTGATATATTGCATACCTTTCCAGTCTTTGAGTATAAACTCGAGAAATTCCTCCTTGGTCTGAGTTCCCAAGAGCAGTTCGTGAGGTTTGAATATGTAGTGATAGATCCCCATGAAAACCAAGGAACTCACCAGCATTCCACCGATCAGTCCAATGGCAACGATTCTGCCCAGTCGATACATTTCAACTCGTTTTGAAAAATCAAGCAGGACGGCCGCCGCGATGATGGAAAGGTTTGGAAAAAAGGGCATCATAAAACGGTTCTGCTGAGAGCCAAGCGCCCAGGCAACGAACTGCAACGCGGTTAGAGCACCAAGTATATTCAATGCCTGGCGATCCTTGGTCGAAAATCGCTTCCTGATAAAAGGGTAGGCCCAACAAATGAGGAAAATCGGACTGGGCATATCCATGCTGACCATAAACGAAGCGAATTTATCAAAACGCAGATAGATGGAGAAAGGCAAAAGAAGGTAGTTGTACCATTCCCTCCCGACTCCAAAGTTCGCGATGTACTTCATCCAGAGGTGAATTTGGGTCGGGTTGATCATATCCTGTTGAAGATACAGCGGGAATATTGGAGAACCCGTCCAGAAGAAATTCTTCATATACCAGGGCGATGCAATCAGTATAGTAAAAAAACCGAAGTAAAAAGTGTTTCCAAGCGCTGACCTCAACCCGGAGGAGAAATCCCTACCCTTAAAGCTGAACAGGATCACGCAGAAACCCAATATGGCCGCGTTGGTTATGGCCGGGTATTTACATCCAAGAGATAATCCCTGCAAGATCCCTGCAAGGATGATGAGCGAGGTTTGTTTTTGCTGGATCCAGGTCATGAACAGCGCCACGGATAAGAATTGGAACAACGCCCATGTCAGGTCCACATACGCCAATATCCCCCAGAGATACAATATTGGAATTCCCATCATGATCGCAGCCGCAAGCCACCCGATATTCCTGTTGAGTAATCGTTTGCCAAAAGAATAGGTGGACAACAGGAGGAGGATCAGAGACGAAAAATGCATCAAACGGGCAAAGATATCACTTCCCAACCCCATTCCCAGCATGTACAGCATTTCGTAGGTGGCGGGGTAGAAGGTGAACCAGTTGTCCGTGATCGGGATGATCTTTCCCTTTTGCAGGAATAACCTGGGACCCTCCAGGTGGTACATCAACCCGTCATAATCCCAGGCGGGAGTAAAGACCAGAAAGAGGGCAAGTAGAATGGCAAGGATCCCGATCAGCAGGAAAACCTTCTTTAGTACAGAGAAATTCTTCCAGGTTGATCTGAATCCTACCAGAGTGACCAGACTTGTGGAAAGGAATTCTGAGCTAAACTTGATCGATACGATCGTGATGACCATTAGCCAGGCTATATGATGGATGGGCTTCAGCCATCCCAAAAGACCCATGAAAAATTCCCCATAGGCGATGCATGCCAATCCCAGGGGTAAAGCGATGACAGTTTTTTCTGCGTGTGACCAGCTGGTGAATTTGAAAGGTTTGATCAACAACCAGCCCAAACCGGCTGCGCTATATAGGACAACCACAGAGAGCGCGATTGCGAAAAGAGAATCAAGCAGCGTTCCTGACCCCATATCATCCATGTGAGGAGGCGGTGTGATGCTGCGTATGTTGAACAGCAGGCTGATGAAAAACAGGCTTATTACGAGAACGGAAATGAGAAAAACAATGATCTTTTTCAATTTAATATTGGCTTCTCAGGAAATTGACCAAAGATGGATTTTTTCTTTTTCCGTCAGACATTTTCATCCCCCAACAGACAATATTGTTCGTTGACAGTGCTGGACATAATCAACTGCGATTAAATTAGACCACAATGAAAGTGCGCCCCCAAAAAAACGGGAGCGCTTGATATTTACGCAGATACCGTTTCGACTTTCACTTTTTTCTTTTTCATTTTTTTCTTTTCTTTACCGCGATCTTTATTCGCCATGGCAGCCTCCTTGATTTGTCCTTTTTATGAACAATTGGGAAGAAGAGACTTACTTTTCCTTTTCCTTCTTGTTCTTTTTCTTTTCCTTCTTATCCTTCTTATCCTTCTTGTTCTTCTTACCTTTTTTATCGCCCATTTCGACCTCCTTTTCGAGTCTGAATAGTATTATACAAAAAAAATGTTTGAAAAGCGATATTTTATTGAAGTTATCCGAAAACTCGGTGCGGTCCTATCGAACAAACACAAAATCCATGCCTGGCGGCAGTCGTGTTTGCGCCTCATTATTAATTGAAAAGCGCACTACAGCGTAGAAATATTGGGGGGCAGATCAATCACCGCGATATTCATCTGGCGAGTGTACTTTTTTTATTCTGCATTGTTTTTTGATCGAATAACGCTTGTAAAAGACATGGTTCCATGATTGCTGAAAATCATTGCTGGAGAGGGGCGATGAGATCAAGCACTGCTTGACACTCTGTGCAAAAAACGCAAGATGTTAATACATTTCTAATTGTATGTACATCCGATAGTGGATAAACTGTATCCAGTATGTAATCTATTTCAAGGAGAGATTAAAAATGACAACTGCAAGTTCGACCAACGAGATCGTGGTGACAGAGAAGAAACTGAAAGGATTGCGAAGCTTTAACCTGGTGATGGGATTTCTTCACCTGATCCAGGGCATCCTGATGATCGTGCTGAGCAACGACACGACATACCCGATCTTTACCAATTTCCTCAATTTTGACCTGACCACATTTTCATTAAGCCCTGTCTCCGAGCTGCTGTACGACCTGCGCTTCGGACCGGCCGTGGCTGCTTTCCTGCTGATATCCGCGATCGCGCATTTCAGCCTGGCGACATTCGGCTATAAATGGTACGTCGCGAATCTGAAAAAAGGCATGAACCCGGCACGCTTCTACGAGTACGCGTTCAGCTCTTCGCTGATGATCGTCCTGATCGGCATGCTGGTGGGTATCTGGGACCTTGGCGCGCTGATCCTGATGTTCGGCATCAACGCCACAATGAACCTGTTCGGGATCGTAATGGAATACCACAACCAGTACACCAAGAAAACTAACTGGTCTTCCTTCATCTTCGGTAGTTTCGCCGGAATCATCCCCTGGATCGTCATCGTGCTGTACTTCTTCGGTGCGCTGAACAATCCGGACGCGCAGCCCCCGGCCTTCGTATACGCCATCATTCCGACCATCTTCGTGTTCTTCAACATATTCGCCGTCAACATGGTGCTGCAGTACAAGAAGGTTGGAGCATGGAGGGACTATCTGTTCGGTGAAAAAGTGTACATCGTTCTCAGCCTGACGGCCAAAACCGTCCTGGCGTGGATGATCTTCGCTGGCACGCTGGCACCTGTTTAGATCAAAACTGCTTACGTATCAAACCTCCCGCAAATCATCCGCGGGAGTTTTTTTCATATACAATTATGGGAGAAATAAGTTCTTTTACAGGGAGCAGCCATGAAACGAATCTCGATCTTCAAAATCATTGTCATCTGCCTGCTGGGCTTCGCGCTGACCTTCTCATCCAACGTGCAGGAACCACTGCAGGCCATGATGACGCGCAAACTGGCGCCGGACATGCCCAACACGGCTCTGGGCATCCTGCAGTTCATCGGACTGCTGGTGGCCATGGTCACCCAGCCGATTGTGGGGGTGTTCTCGGACCGGGCAAAAACAAAATGGGGCAGGCGCCTGCCGTTCATCGTGGGCGGGGCGGTGCTGATCGCGGTCTCGCTCTTCCTGATGGCCTCTGCGCCAGCCCTGTGGGTGCTGCTGATGTCGATGATCTTCATCCAGTTCGCTTCCAACGTGCTGCAGGGACCCTGGCAGGCGCTCATCCCTGACCAGGTGCCGGAAGAGCAGCGCGGTACGGCCTCCAGCGTAAAGGCCGTGTTTGATATCGCGGCAATGATGGCTGGCGGCGCGGTGGCGGGGATGCTGCTGAGCAGGGTGGAGATCCTTGGGGCGACGGCGCGTTATCTGACCGCGGCAGCTCCGGTGGTGCTCTTCATCATCTGCATTGTCCTGACCGCCATCTGGGCGAAGGAGACCAGGTCTGAGGCGGAAGAGAAAGCAGTCACGCGTTCGGTGGGGGAGGCTTTGAAAAAATCCTTTTACGTCAACCTCAAGGAGTATCCCGCCTTCCGCTACTGGTTCGTCAACAAGATTCTCTTCTGGGGAGCCTTCATCGCTATCCAGACTTTCCTCATCAACTATCTCCAGGACGTGGTCAAGATGACCGAAAGCGCGGCTCAGGCTTTCTTTGGGAACCTGAAGATCCTGCTGGGCGTGGGTTTGATCGTGCTGGCGCTCATCGCCGGGTGGCTGTCTGACAGGTTCGGGCGCAAACCACTCATCATCGCTGCCGGGATCGTGGCTTTTAGCGGCGCGGTGATCCTGCTCTTCATGCACGGCCCCACCCAAAAGGTGCTAACCGCCCTGCCTGGAGGAGCACAGCTGATGACGACTGTGTCGTCCAACATCAACCTCATCTACATCGGCGGCATTCTGATCGGCATGGGCGTGGGGATGTACCTCTCGGCTTCCTGGGCGCTGGCAACGGATATCGTCCCCCGGAGCGAGGCCGCCCGTTACCTGGGGATTGCCAACATCGCCACCTGCATCGGCTCGGGGGTGGCGCGGCTGCTGGGGGGTGTGCTGATCGACCCGATCAATAAACTGCTGGGATCCAGCTCCAGGGGCTACCTGTTCCTGTTTGGGCTGGCGACACTGGCGTTCATCGTCAGCTCGCTGGTGGTGCTGCCATTGAAGAATAAGAAAAAGGAAGAAGCCAGGTAATCAGGTCCGGCTTGGAATGCTGCACTGCCAAAATGGCAGTGCAGCATTTTTATCCCGCGAACTATTTATCAGCACAGTAGAAATATGGCGTTGGAAGCTTGTCGTTTGGTCCCTGGGTAGTACCAGTGAACCACTGGCAGCGGTCCGAGTTTACCCAGGATTGACATTCTTGTTCTCCCATTTCCGAACAGGGTTTTAAGCTGACATCCTGGCCGCTTTCCGGAACAACGGTGGGAAGTCCGGTGTAGCGCAGCAGCGACCAGGCAAAATCCAATCCATTAAGCTCTTCGCCGGTATGGAGAGTTATCGCCCGGTATGTCCAGCCTTCGTGCCCGCTGGGGACGATCGTCCAGCGTCCTTCCATGGGCAGTGGACTACCAGCTGCAGAGGCGTTGATGGCGAGGCAGTAATCCCCCGGCGCAATGTCCAAAAATTCGTAGCGGCCTTCCAAATCGGTCAGCACGGTGTCCCCGAAACCTGCCGGGCAGGGACCGGGGCTGAGTGCAACCGCCACATTGGATATACCGTCCTCGCCGGGCTGTCGAATGGCGTCCCCCCAGTAAATGCCGGAACCCCATTCCTCACAGCCATCCGGAGGGGTGGCGAAGGGACCCGCGCCGGGCAGTGTGCAGGTATCCAGCCAGACCGTACCGCTGATGATGCCCGGGGTGCCAGCGGGCGGGCAGGAACCTGACAGGTCGACATAGAAATTAGAATATGAGAAAGGACCGTGGTTGGACCTATCAGTTCCCAGCATCGATCTCCAGTAGTAGGTTGTGCAATCCTCTAAACTGCCATACGTCCAGGCTGTGGAGAGCGGCCAATCGTAACCAATATAGGTATCCGGGTCATCCACGTCAGAGAACGAGGGATCCCTGGAAATGTCCGTCCAGGCACCCTGGATGATGCAGCCGTCCGGAAAGCCGATGCGCATTATCACGCTTGATGAATTCACGGTTGAACCATTGGGCGGAGACACCATCACAGGAGCGGGGATCGGGTCATCGGGGTCGCACAACGGACCGGTGAAGAAGCGCCACCAATCTGATGGAGGCCCCAGCGTCGTGTCGTTGATGGCTGTGACGCGCCACCAGTACTGGGTGACAGGTGTCAGAGCTGATCCCGGGCTCCAGCTGGTGCTGGGATTGCCTGTCCCCCCGCCAAGCTCGCTGCCAAATGGATCATCGTCCAGCTCGATGCGGTAGCCTTCCGGGGTGCAGGAATCATCCGGATAGGTCCAGCTTAACGAAGGCAGAAGCGTATCAATGACCTGCCAGTTGCCCGGTGTGTCCGGCACCGGGGCCATCAGCGCTTCCGTGGCGCAGATGGGCTTGCAGCCTGCGATCAATAGAATCGCCAAACCTGCAGCGATCAGCCAGAATAGTCGTTTCATTTCTCTCCTCCCGAAAGAAAGTGATATAGACTATTGTTGCACGTTTCAGAGGCTTTTTCAAGAGGTT
>CAZCHK010000038.1:0-20917 GCA_964498605.1 uncultured Anaerolineaceae bacterium
AGAAGCCACGAGAATATGAGGTTGAAGCCATACTCAAAGCTTATGGAAAGTGGGGAGTCAAAAGAGTAATTTTCTTTGATCAACCAAATTTAATATCAAATTGGGGAAGCGAAGGTTGGGTCCAAAGCGATCTAATCAACCGCTTTTTGGATCGGTTTATTTACGTTAGCCAATTATCGCTCGAAAATGGATTAATACCCATATTCACACCATTGAATCCGTTAGGGAATTATCCTGATTTAATTTTTTTTCGCCAATGCCTTGAAAATTTAATGATCCGGAATCCTGAAATTTTTCATGTCATAGAACTCTCTGTACTTGCTTGGACTCACAATCATGATCTTGACTGGGGAGCTGGTGGCGAGGATCTTCTTCCAGTGAGCTTTGCACCTCGTGGTAAGGAATCCACGGATGATCATAAATGTTTTCGAACCTTTGAGCGGTACGATCAAATTTGCCAGGCGATAATCCAGAAATCTTTACCAATTCACCTGCTTCAAGCTGGTTTAGTTACTAACCAAAATTCTAATCCGCTGTGGGAAGATTTTGATGTCGTGAATAAAATCATCAATCTCCTACGGACACCACTTTCTGTGTCTGACTGTAATGCATTACCCATTAGCGATTGTGTACATTCATGTAATCTGGTTTTACCGCCCAGTGATCATCCGCTCATGATTCCGACCATTCATTCTCTGGTGACTACACAATCTCAAAAAGACGTACCGCTGCATAATTTGCTTGTCGATCAATCACAGGAATTTGCGCCACAAAAAAAATCGATCAATCTATATGTTTTATTGCCTTCCTATGATTGGGGAGTATCGGATTGGCACCTGGAAGCAATAAAAACCTTTGTGAAAAACCATAAACCGGCAGTGGGCTTTTCTCTAGAAGAAGCAAAGCTTGCCAAGCAGGTGCTCGTTATTAATGATCAGGGATTTTTCGAGGCTGAACAGATGGAGGATTTACGGTCCTGTGATTGCCTGGTAGAAGAACTAAATCAATGTGGCACAAGTATTGCAACAATTCTTGCAGCGAGGTAAAAAATGACAATAAATATCGCTCCACAACCGATTGTTCATACACCTATTGCTTCCAGATTGCCCATCCTTAAGGTCGTTGGATTAGGTGGAGCAGGGTGTAACGCGATCAACCGGATGATCGAGATCGGGTTCAAAAATGTTGAATTCATCGCAGCAAATACCGATGCCCAAGTTCTTAAAACTAATTTAGCACCGACAAAGATACAACTGGGCCCACATCTTACTCGTGGTCTCGGAGCTGGTGGAGTTCCCGCAACAGGTGAAGCCGCAGCTGAAGAAAGCTACCGGGAACTTAGCCGCGCACTCGATGGGGCTGACATGGTATTCCTAACTGCCGGGATGGGAGGTGGGACCGGAACCGGATCAATCCCGATTGCAGCGAGAGTTGCAAGAAGCTTGGGGGCAATAGTTATCGCTGTTGTTTCTACCCCTTTTTCATTTGAAGCTGGTCGACGTCAGCGGAACGCCATAGAAGGTTTAACAAAATTACAGCATTACACAGATACAATGATCACAATCCCAAATGATAAACTGGTGAAGCTTGCCTCTCAAGATATGACGATGGAAATGGCATTTCGATTAGCTGATGATATCCTGCGCCAGGGCGTACAGGGAATTTCAGAACTTGTAACCGAATCCGGAATGATTAATGTGGATTTTGCGCATATTCGGCATATGATGCTCAATGGAAAAGGAGCCTTGTTAACCATAGGGGTTGGAAGCGGCGAGAATAAGGCTATGAAAGCAATAGAAAACGCCTTGAATCATCCCCTGCTTGATTCAATAAACCTGGACTCGTCAACCGGGATCATAGCCAATTTTTCAGGTGGCTCCGATCTCACTTTTATTGAAGTATCAGATGCCTTATCTTTTATACAAGAAAAAACAAATAACCATGCTGAAATCATTCCCGGTGTGATTAATGATGATCGCATGAATGATCGGGCACAAGTGATCCTGATTATTACCGGTATTGGCGCAACTTCGATCGACAAGCATTCACAGACAAAATCCTGTAATAGCGAGAATCTTAATCAAATTGAGAATAATCAATCAGCAGATCTCCCGTTTAACGAAGTAGAAGAGAATTTTCAGACTGAATTGGATATTCCTGCATTCTTACGCAGGCGGATAAAGTGAGGAAAAAATGGATCCAAGTATTATTTCGTTAGTTAAAGCTAAAATCAGCAAGGAGCATCCAGAATTTTCCGGGTGTCAACCAAATATCTCACAAATTTCTGAGAATAAATATTCCTGGATAATCAAAACAACAATCACCACTGAAGGTGGTTACTCGATGCCGAGAACTCTAAGGCTGACCACGGATTCGAAAGGAAGAATCCTGAAGAAAACGACCTCAAAATAGAAGGTGCCCCATGATTGCTGATTGCCCGAATCAACTCGAGATGAAAATTTGGAATGCTACAATTCCTTTGCTGGTAAAAGGAAAGCGTTTGCAAAAATGGTTTCTGTCTATTTCATCTTCACAAATAGAGAAGAGCTATTTTATAAAAGGCTGTTTGATATTCTTTGGGATCACGATGGGCTTTTTATCAGGATTACTATTCTTTATTTAGCTTCATTATCATGCGAAGCCCTAAGTACTTCCTGTTCTTTTTAGCAGCATTCGTCCCCTTTTTTGCGGCGGGTGCAATCACCGCATCGCTTTTCGATGAGACGAAGATTTCACTATCTGAATTGGATTCAATCCCATCTCGAGGATCCTTACAAGCAACGGTATTGCTATACAAAGAAAACAACCATTCACAAAATCCTTCGCTACCTGAATCCATTGATTTGCTTATTATGAACCTTGGAGCTGATGCCAATCTGCATATTATTCACATCTTTCCAACCCATGACGATAGCAGTAACATCCTGCTTTTGAGTGATCTCGCCTTAATACTTCAGAAAGATAATCCAGATGTGATTTCATATTTTGAGAATCTGAAGGAAATATCAATCAATGGCATTGTCAAATATGATAATCTAGCAGAAAAAAGCATCAGAGAAATATTTCCCCCTTACCTGGAGAATTACTCCGGAGAAATTTCTGATAAAAAAAATCCTATAACATTATGTGAACATGTCCAGACTCTGCAGATGCTTTTTGCTGGAAATATCAATATTGGGTCGCTATACCCCAAACATATCAATTCCTCATTCGATGTATCGAGTCGTTTCTTAATGAAGTCTCTGGATATTTTGGCAGATGGAGATTTCACCTGCCAGTCATTCGAGTAATTTTGTTATTTTTTTCTTGAATTCAATGATGGGTTGTATGGGCGTAGGATCCCGATCATACAGCATTGCCAAGTAATAAGCCATGTAATCGCCCAAGAGAATAGTAGACCACATTTGAAGTAGCCGCGATTTTCCATTGGCAATGACCCCATCTGATGCAATTCCATTGGCCACCAATTCTTTTTCCATCATCTCAATCCGAACCTTGTTTTTCTTTAAAAGAAGGTTTGAATTAAGAAAAATCGCAAATTGATCCTTGAGCTTTTCTCCTGGCTCCAGAATACCAGCAAGCGAATTGTGATTGGCTTCCGGGATCACATCATATTGAGCCCATACTTTAACCAGTTCATTTAATTGTCCTTTCCATCTTCTTGCCACAGGGATGAGAAAATCTGAAGCGTAAATCGTGATAAAACGATTCGCTAGTCGAGATGCTATTTTTTTTGCTGGATTTTCCGCTGTGGGCACTGATGCGATCAAGCGCTTCTGTTGTTCCTCCATGAAATCAACGCATTCCTTAATTGCAGCTTCCTGATCCCCAATGAGCCCTATCTGATTGAGGATGGAAAGAAGTATGCCAAAATTGAATCCCACCGCTGATCTTGGTTGACCCGCATGGGAGAATTGAACAACAGGAATGCTGTTTTCAAGTGCAACTTGATTCAGCTGTCCGCCTGTCGTCACTGCAAATGCAGAGCAATCACGTTTGATTGCTTCATGGAATGAAGACAGCGCCTCTTCAGTGTTTCCCGAATGCGAACTTACGATCACACAACAATTTTTCCCCGCTGACCAAATTGGCAGTCCATAATTCCTATGAACGATGATCGGGATCTTAATTTGATTTTCGAGGCAGGACGCAATCAGATCTGCGCCAATAGCCGAGCCGCCCATTCCTGTCAGCACAATCGAGCTGCATTCACAAGACAAGATTAAATTATGCCTCTTTGCCTGTTTCCAGCCCTTATCCAGTTGAGCTGGAAGACTGTCGATTTCAGACAACATGTTTGATTTATCAACATTCGCAAAGTTTTGAAAATCGTCCAGGTTCATGATGCAGAAGTAATAATTTCTATTTTTTCTCGATGACGGCTTTTACCAAAGATAGGAATTCCTGCCATTCTTCCTTAAAAAAATGCAGAGTGACATTGTTGATATCGAGATGAAATGTTGTTTCATCAGGCTCATCAGCTTGCCATGCCAAGAAATTCTCGGTTTCAGCAATAATTGTGGTTCTAGGTTCAACTGGTTGCGACATTTATTCTCCTTATTTTCGTTGTGATCAGTTTGCCAATTTTTCAAAAATACCATGATAATTATTCTTCCCTTTTTCCTCATTCTCCCTGATGTAATTGATAATCCACTAATCGATCATACCAAATAAAATGGCCGCGGCGTCAATAGCACGAGCCTGGCGCAATCGATTGAAACAGATCACCTAAAAATCCTTGACACCATAAATCACCAATCTCAACAATCAATATGGGCACTAGACAGAATACCACGAGAAATATGATTATGATTGTCAGAATGATTGCCCAACCAGGGTATTTTTTTAATTTTTCCTTTTGAATCCTGCTCTGCGGTTGATTTTTTTTCTCAACAAGGCTTTGAAGAATTTCCGGCTCTTTTAATATGGGGGGTGGCATGTGCGCATCTCCCAGGCTTCCGGGCTGGTTGAATTTTTTATTTTCTGGTGATATATAGCTCACAACCGTTGCTTCCGCGTCTGGAGTAAATGCATCAAATTTGAAAGTGACCTGGCCTCCGAACTTGATGATGTCACCATTCAGTATTTTTGTTGGTATTACTATCCTTATATCGTTTACAAATGTGCCGTTTGTTGATCGATTGTCATCCAGCACAAAATTGCCATTCAAAAACGTCAATTTAGCATGCTTCCGCGATACTTCCGGGTTGTTTACATTCAAATCTACGCTTTTATCGCGACCAATCCAAATTTCATTTTTTTCCAGATAATATTGGGTTCCCACCTTTGGTCCTTCAATCATTGTCAACCAATATTTATCAGACACGGATTCCTCCTCTCGATTATCAAATACAGTTTAGCGGATGGCAGGATGGATGTCAACAATAAAAGACCCCACCATGCCGTGTGCTGCAAAGTTTTGAACCTGCAAAAGCAGGTGGATTCCTACTAAGAATTTCCGCCTTGGCAAAAGCCTATCGCGTACATTCTAAAAGTTCGGAACCCTTTTAACAAATGTTGGCTCAAAACGCGAAACGCTGCATCACGAGCACAGTAGGGTAAACTTTTTATACCACGTTTATCATCACCTGTGAAGATGATTGCTTGACAATGAGGATGTGCCTGCATATACTTCAAAAAGTGAATCTTATCCGGGTATTCCTGGGAATCCGATTGACGCATGTCAACCAAGTGCGCTTAACAAATTTTCAAATTGATATTAAGAGCTTCCTCAATACAGGATTGACCTGGGTTCAACCTGAAAATTTTCATCTGACATTGGGTTTCCTTGGAGAACTTGATCAAAAAAGCATCGACAAACTGATATATGAATTGGAGTTGGAGCTGTCAAAATTCAATCAAACTGCGTGCACTTTCACGGGGCTAGGTACATTTCCACATTTTCGACAGCCACGTGTTGTTTGGATAGGTGTCAGGAGTACTCCCGGGTTGGGAAAATTGACTTCTGCAGTTCAAAATACTAGCCACAAGTGCGGTATAAAGATTAAAGCTGATAGTACTACGCCACACGTGACCCTGGCAAGAATAAAGCAAAACCTGAATCCGACAGAGATTCTTGCCATTGGAATGAATATTAGGCAAATAAAACCGCCAGATTTGACGGATCAAGTCCTAGACAGGATTATCTTATTTAGAAGTGAATTGCGGTCCATTGGTCCTTTATACACCAATTTGCATGAATTCCTAATCCCCCCTACCTGACACGAGGTGTGAACTGAACACTATTGATTTGGCGAAACGCATTATCAATGCATTGGATGAAAAGAAGGCAGAAAATATTTTGTTTCTTGATATAAAAGAAGTATCGTCATTCACGGATTATTTCGTGATATGTTCTGGAAGCAGCAGCCGCATGTTGGAAAGTCTCTCAAATTCAGTCATGAATGCCTGTCAATCCATAAAAATCAAGGGGATAAAAAAGGATGGTCACTCAGAAGCCGGGTGGATAGTCCTCGATATTGGAGATATTGTCATTCATCTTTTTAATGAAGAACAGAGAGCCTATTATGACCTGGAAGAGTTGTGGTCAAATGGGAAAATTCTTCTTCACCTCAATTGAACCTCGATAAAGATTATCAAATATTGATGTGATTTGTCACTGTGATTTATCAACAATCATTGATATTTTTAAGAAAACCATCTTTGAGGTGATCATGTTCAGAGTGAGTAAACGCTTAGATTATGCATTACAATTTTTAGTATCCTTAGGAATTTCAGAAAACCCAAAATCATATCCGACGGCACAATTATCAGACAAATTAAACATTCCTCTACCTTTCCTTCATCAAATAGGCCATACATTGATGCAGGCGGGACTTGTGAAGGCTTCCCCTGGACCCAAAGGCGGAGTGAAACTTGCGGGAGAGCCTGAGAACATTTCCGTCAATGATGTGCTTGAGGTTTTGGAAGGACCGATAGATCTTGTATCGCATAATAACAAGACAAAAAACCGCAATGCAACATCATTGATCAATCCGACTCAATATTTTTGGAACGACCTAGAACAGGTCATTGTGAGTAATTTGAAATCCATTAAGCTGGCTGAGCTAATCAAGAACGCAAAAACAGACCCTGCTTTTTCACGCCTGTTTGAGTAATTATCCAGATTTGACCTTTTGCCGCCAGATTTGTCCCATTTTCGAAGTGTCATAACCACCCAGGTTTTTGACCTCATCTTGGAAGCATTTCTTCCTGGATATATCCGATAGTAGGTTGAGGATATCATCGCAGTCTGGAATATCCAAAAGCGCCAGGTCATACTGCTCATAAAAAAGTGGAAGAAAATCCAGTCCCAATGCCCTGGCAGCTGAAGCAATACCTAATCCGCAATCCGCCCTGCCGGATGCTACCGCTACGGCTACTCCCAAGTGCGTATATTCTTCAGACGAGTATCCTTTGATCTGATCCGCATCAATTTTTAATATCCGCAAATGATAATCCAATAAAAGACGTGTCCCGGATCCGCGCTGCCGGTTGATAAACCGGAGGTCTTCGTTGCACAAGTCTTCAAGTGATCGGATTGATTTTGGGTTACCCTTCCTAACGATTATTCCCTGTTCGCGCTGAACCCAATGGAATAATAATGCTGGATAGTCTTGAATAAACTCGCGTAGGAATTTTTGATTGTAGTTTCCGGATGAGGTATCAAGCAGATGTGTTCCTGCGATATGAGTTTCTCTCTTGTTCAAAGCGATCAAACCACCTTGACTGCCAACATTCGATGAAACCAACCGCTTGTTATGATCTACCATGCTTTGCGCAAGCAGATCCAAGGTAAGGTCGTGTGATCCAGTAACAAATATCGTGGCGGACAGTTTTTTTGTGCCACCATAAAGCTTCACTCGGACATATTCCCCAGCTGATATACCCTGAACACCAGGAGGGATAATGACCAATCCATCAGCTTTTGTTAATGAGGTGACAGTTCCCGCTCCGCGAGGTAGTGGCGCACACAGGAAATGATTGCCAACTTTTCCAGCGACGACTCTCAATAAATCTGTGTCACCTGCAGGAGAGCTCACCTTTTTCGTTAATCTTGCTGATATCTCTTCATGTTCGACAGGTTCTCTTCCAGTCCAGCGTGCTATGAGTGGCTCGACAAACAATTCCGCGGTCAATGCAGCTGACACGGGATATCCTGGTACTCCAATGATTGGAATTTTCCGGGATTTTTTATCCACGGATTGATCTCGCACATAACCGATGATCACAGGGTGGCCGGGTCTTACCGCTATTCCATGGAGAATCACATCCCCTAACGCGTCAATCACATCTGCCGAAAAATCTTCCGAACCAGCGGAAGATCCTGCATTCAAAAGAATAAGGTCCGAATTGGCAGCTGCGTCACTTACTTTTGCTTTAATTTCATAAAAATCATCCTTAATGATGGGAGACCGAATAGCTTCCCCGCCCCATTGATTGACCATCGCTGCTAAGACAATCGAATTAAACTCTACAAGCTCACCTTTCTTCGCTTTTTGACCGACAGGAACAAGCTCTGATCCCGTCGGTATCACCATTATTCTTGGTTTTCGACTGACACTTACTTTCTGTATGCCGCAAGCTGCAAGAGCCCCCAAATCAATCGGACGCAGCACATGCCCACGTGGGAATAGCAATTGTGTGGAGACAATATCCTCACCCATTGATCTGATATGCTGCCATGGAATTGCTGGAATACGAATTTTTATCGTATCAGGTTCACGTAAATCTTCGGATATCTTAAAGTATGCATCGTAAGACTCGACATTTTCTAATGGAATGACGGCATCAGTCCATTCCGGTATCGGATCTCCAGTATCCACGTATTTAAACCTGCTTTTCTGAAGTGTGAGTGGCTTTGCATATTGTGCTTCTCGCGTTGTATCAGAGTTCACCGCAAATCCATCCATGGCTGAAGCATGGTAATTCGGTGCAGAATCGGGAGAAAAAACTGGTTTAAACAATACACGGTTGATAGCATTTTCATCGAGGATAATCTTTTCTTCCTGAAGGGGCGTGTAAAGATGGTTTTCATTCAAAAATGCAGTCAACTTCTTGAATGCCGTATCCAGAGGTATGTCCGTTAGATATGGTGTTTTCATAACTTATTAAATCATAAAAATTGTTAATTCCTGATCCGCTCCAACCACGTTCACATCTTAAGGAATTATCGCCAACGCCTGCGCTTTTACCAAAGAGAAAATTAAATTACTCTTATAAAAAAGTGGGTCTGCATGGAGCCTCCCCCTTTTTTCAAATAACCTTACTGGAAGAAAATCAGTCCGTCCAGCCTGCGAAGCGACATTCACTGTTAATTTTGCTTTTTCAAAAGAATTAACAGGCACATTGGTATAACCCTGCATTGAATACAAGGATGCTGTAACAACTAGCCTGGCTACGACAAACGCTGAAACAGGGTTGCCCGGTAGCCCGATTACCGGTTT
Source organism: uncultured Anaerolineaceae bacterium (assembly GCA_964498605.1). Taxonomy (GTDB): domain Bacteria; phylum Chloroflexota; class Anaerolineae; order Anaerolineales; family Anaerolineaceae; genus JBGQAS01. The sequence continues at coordinate 9,447 of CAZCHK010000038.1, forward strand.
ACCACCACACACCGCCAGTATAGTGGGTTTTCCCGGTTTTATGTTTATACCATGAACCACAATTCCCGGATCGCCCAGTTCACCAATCACTTTTGCAGTGTTATCTCTTTCGCTTATGGAAGAGCCAGCGGTAATGACGACCATGTCAGAGTTTTGAAATGCGTTCTGAACAGTATTTCGTAGAAGATCAATCTTATCCGGGATAATTCCATAATAATAAGAATTGGCGTGATTTCTTGTCAATAACGCCTTCAGCACACCGCTGTTGATCTCCCTGACCTGGCCGAGTTGAATACCCAGTTTTGGATCTGTAAGTTCATCGCCTGAGGAAACAATCCCGACATTCATCTTCCTTACTGCCCTTACCTCGCAGATTCCTTGTCCAAGACACCCTCCAATTACAGCCTCGTTGATCATTGATCCTTTAGGTAATATCACGTCACCTTTTGAGATATCTTCCCCCCTCAGAATGACGTTTTCATTGACAGCACACGCTTTATTAATCTGAATCTCATCCGCCCTGGTCGATTCGGCGTTTTCCAGCATAACCACACAGTCCGCATTGGCAGGTAGCATCCCTCCAGTGTGAATTTTCACAGCCTGGCCGGTTCGCAAGAAAATTCCGGTTTCCTTTCCCATCTCAACTTCACCGATGACATTGAAAAACATCGGCATCCCTTCACTTGCCCCAAAAGAATCTCTTGCAATTATTGCGTAACCATCCACCGCGCTTCGTGTAAATGCAGGTGCTGATTCTTCAGCATAAATCGTTTCAAAAGCAATTCGACCCAAGGACCCCTCTACGGCTATCACCTCAGATTCACGACAAGGTTGAATAAGAGAGGTGAACTTCCTCAATGCATTGTTTAATGTTTCCAATTCAAGGAATTCAGTCACGAAATCCACCTAAACAAATATGTAATCGTAAGCATGTACAGGCTTACAGTGACAGTGGCTAAAGATACTGCGTGTAAAACTTTCCAATTTGGTTTTTTCCCCTGTTCGATACCCAAGGATAAAACAATCACACTGATCGCAAAAGGCAAAGATGTAAATAACGGCCAAAATGCATACCAACCGCTGATAATCAGGGAGAATACCAGTGCGAATAAATAACCACATAACAAAATAACATGATGAAGCTGCAAGCCTTTTTTCCATCCAACAATATCCAAAAAATTTAAACCTCTGGAGTCTTTTTGTGGGTCATAAAACTTTAATCTTCTGATAATAAAGTGACTCAGGATCAGCAGGGACATTGATAAAAAAATGCCGATAAATTCCAACGAGAACCTTTCACCGTAATAGCTGTACGAGAAACCCGGGATCAGAACAGAAGTTAAAAATGCCATCCCTAATTCTTTCAACCCTTTGATACCAATATTCGCAAACTCCAGTGCATAACAAAGAACAACGCTAATCATCAGTATTAAGAAAACAAGACTGCTCAAATGGAACCTGTCAGTGCTGATGATCCAAATGGCATAATTTAACAAACTCAATGATAACGATACAAAGGAGGATATCAAATATTTATTTTGTTTCTTCTTATCGTTTTGGATTACCTCCTGCTTGGGCACATATTTTTTCACCAGGAAGTAACCAATTAAAACAAAGATTATGCAGGACAATGCGTTCAAAGAAGCCATCCATGACACTTGTTTTCCCGTTCTGAAAACGAAAGTAATCCCTAAAGAAAAAGAAAACAGGCTGATGACCAGCAAATCCCAATCCACAATTGTGTTTAAATTTGAAAAATCCTTTTTGTCGGACTTTGCCATATGAATTTGATTTTAACATAAGGCTGGTCTTTCAGAAGTCTCGCGCCAGAAACAAGAATCCACTACTATTTTAATTTCCAATTTTTTTTCGAATTTATTACATAACTGGTTGAATAATATGTAATCTCATCCCTGCAAACAATGTCATCGACCAAAAAAACGCTGGACCTCTGTGTTGAGAAAACTGAGAATCATGCGTCCATATGAAATTACCTCCAGTAATGGGTAAGAGTCATGTTGTGTTGATGTGGAACATCCATGAAAGGAGGCGCTGCTTTACATGCCAAATGATTGGCAATTAGTTACCAACAATCATGGGGATGGTCCTAATGTTGGTGTACTTGTCATCGTAGGTATTGGAGTTGCGGATGCATCAGTGACTCTGGTTGCTAAACCACCTTCAACCTCAAACGAGCCACTAATCATCCATTCCATTCCTATGTAAATGTTCACATCATACCTGCCTGTTTTCCATTGGTCAGCGTCTTTTTGGCAATCTGTAAAACCATACCCCCCTGTCGCGCCATTCCAGGGAATCGTTTCATAACAAAACACTTGACTATCATGAATCCAAACAGCTGTCCATTGCACTCCCGGTTCAAGATTATTGTAAGTAAATGCGCCAAATATGTGGTCCACAGGGTAGCCAAATGAACTTTTTGGATCAACTGGTTGAAGATTGGCATCCAGCCTGGTAGTAAATTGAATCGGTCCGAATGCTGCTCTGGGGTTGGGCGTAATTTCTGACGTGAACTCGGAAACGATCGCTAAAGGAATGGTTGGAAAAGGAGTTATCGATGGCGTATCGGTCATCGTCGGGGTCTGGGTAATGGTTGGGGTAAGTGTAATTGTTGGTGTGAGAGTAATCGTTGGAGTTAATGTCACGGTCGCGGTTGGTGGAAAATATCGATAAATGTAAGGTTCCGCATACTGATTGACAAATCCCGCAATTCCACCACCGATAATTGCCAATCCAAACATCATCCATCCCTTCTTGATGTACTCTTTTCTTTTCCGATGATAATACAGTTGGTTGCCTTTACGAATAGACCTGACCCCCAAAATAATCAGAAACAACACACCTATCAAGAGAAGGAAAAAGGAAGTCTGTATTCCGGAATGGATGTCGATTCCCATTTACTAACCCGGTGGGATTATAGCATAAGGGAGAATGGGAACTTTTAGCAAAAAAACTTTCCCATCACAAAGCAAGTTGTTTTTTCGTCTTGCTTCTTCTTCTAAGACCTTCCAAAATTGCTGGCATTATTTTTGTATAAAATCTGTAGAGCGATGGTCTGCAAGAAAAATCCCAGGCTCCTATCCACTGGACTAGTTTCCCTCCCAGTCCTTCCTTAAAACGGTAAACACCCCACATGGGCGAATTCTCGTCAAGATGATCAGGCGCGCCCCAAAGGTCATATAATCCACAACCCTTTTGTTTTGCGTACTTTATCGCTTCCCATTGTAGTAGATAAGTGGGCATCCGGTCTCGATGCATGTTTCGTGACATTCCAAAAAAATACCAAGCTTTACTACCCATGATGAACATAATTAATCCAGCAATGGGAATACCCTCATAAAACGCCAGAAACGGGTGCGCAAAACCATTACGCATAAAGCCTTTCCACATCTGTATGTAGTATTCTTCATTTCTAATCACAAACCCATCACGAATTGAGGTTTCAGAATACATTTGGAACAGCACCGGCAATTCTTCTTCCTTTGCCTTTTTAACCAAAATTCCCCTTTTTTCTGCCAGGCGTATGTTATATCTGGTCTTCTGCTTCATGCTTTGAAGTAGTATTTCCGTGTCTGGGTGGATATCCAGTATTACTGAGTTTTTAAATTGAATCTGGTCACTAGAATACTTCCAACCTCTTGTGCTTAACAATTCCTGTGTAAGATTCCCGATCCTTTCGTTTTGAATCAACCCATTTAAGCCTGAATGATCTGTCGAAACCTCGGGATCGATCTTAATGAAAATGACATTCCTTCTTTTAGCAATTTCTTCTAAACTAGTTAGCATGTGATCAGCTGCATCTGTATGCGACCAATTCAATAAAGGGCCCCGCGGACAATATTTAACTTCTGCAAAAATCCGGGGGTGAAGGAATGCACGTCGTCTCGTTAAAATCAAGCAGGCTGATTTTTTCTCGGTGTTCATATTGTATAGAAATTCTGATTCCCAACCATAACTACATTTAAATGCAGCCCAATCCTTTGTCTGTAAAAAATGATATCCTGGGAAATCAAGTAGTTTGGTATTCCAGTCTGCAATCATTACTCGGTTTACTCCGGGAAATATTTCCGAACCACTCGGATCAAATTATATAAAAAAGGTCTATAAATTTTTACTTTCGAACTGGCTGCTCTAATCACGCTCCCCCCAAATCCTCTTTTAAACCTATATACTCCCCACAAACCATCAGATCGCTTTTCAAATTGGGATTCGAGATCCTGTTGGCTTACATCAGGAATTCCCCAAAGGTCATAGGATTTACATCCCTTGGATTTTGCCCACCTGATGGCTTCCCACTGCAGTAGATAGGTGGGCATTCGGTTTCTCTCCTCGTTGCTTGAGGCCCCATACAGATACCAGGCACGCTCTCCTTGACAAAAAACCATTATGGCGGCCAGGGGATGGTCATAATATTTAGCGAGCAGAAGCACACAATTTCCTGAGGAGTAAAATTGGGAGTAAACCTTTTCATAGTATGCCAAGGTGTGTGTGCCAAAACCATCCCTCACGCCAGTTTTTCGCATTAGGTCATTGAATAATTTGATATCTGAAGAATGAGAAATTAAAATCTCTTTTTTTACTGCAAGGTTGATGTTATACCTGGTTTTTTGTTTCATGGAAAGGAGGATCTCACTGTCGTCTTTATCGATATCGATGAGTATTGTCCGCCTTGGTTGGATGGAATCATTTGAATCGATAAAACCAGTTAGCCAATCGTTCACTTCGGAAACTTCATCTTCTAATCTATCAGGTTCAATTTGCAGGTAGATAGCCTTTTGAAGTGCACATAATCCGTCAAGTTCTGGCAAAATCCTATCCCAGTGATCACCTACTGGACCTTTTGGAATATAGCCAATCGTACAGCCCAAAGGTAGTTTTCGAAATAGGACTTGACAACCACAGGAGCCATCTGAAATTCGAAAAGCATTCCAGCCGAAATATGTTTTTACTTCTCCCCAATGAGATGTTTGCAGGATATGATGATTGGGAAATTTTCTCAAGAATTTATCCCACTCTAGGCAACTGAATACTTTCATGAGTCGACAATGATGAAATCTGAAGGTGTCGCGTGGCTGAGATGCGCACCCGGAATGGATTGATTGAGCATTTGGATAATTTTTGAGATGTCGCTGCTCTCTGCAGTGTCTTTTAATTTGCGAATCACGTTTGCCAGCTCTTTGGAGTCAAGGTTGTTCATCTCCCGAATTTGGAATATGTCCGGATGTCTTGTTTTTGAGTATTTTAGATTTTCATCCCAAATAGTTTCATTAAGCTTTTCACCTGGTCGTATACCGGTAAATTCTATCTTAATATCAACACCAGGCTCCAAACCTGACAATCGTATCAGATCATGAGCAAGATCAAGGATTTTTACTGGCTCACCCATATTAAGAATAAATGCGTCTCCACCCTTGCCTAAGCTGGCTGCCTGTAACACCAGATGAACAGCCTCAGGTATGGTCATGAAGAACCTTTCCATATCGGGATGCGTGATTGTTACCGGTCCACCATTAGCAATCTGTCTTTTGAAGAGTGGTACCACACTTCCCCTGCTTCCGAGAACATTACCGAACCGCACTATGCAATAATTATTTTCAGAATTTTGCCCTGCGTCCAGAACGATCATCTCCGCAATTCGTTTTGTTGCTCCCATAACATTGGCGGGTAAAATTGCTTTATCGGATGAAATAAAAACAAATTTCTTAACCCCCTCTTCCAAACATGCGTCTACCAAGGTTCTTGTTCCGATAACATTGTTGGTCACTGCCTCCTGAACATTGAACTCCATCAAAGGCACATGTTTATGCGCGGCTGTATGAAAAACCACTTCTGGTTTGTGCAATTGAAAAAGCGTTCGTAATAGAATCGGGTTGCGGATATCAACAATCAGGGGAAGATAATGAATCTCCGGAAAAGTTTCGTGCAAATCAAGCAAACTTTCATATATGCTGTTTTCACCATGACCCAATAAGAGTAATTCGGAAGGCTGCAGTCGCGAAATTTGCCTGCATAATTCTCGGCCGATAGATCCTCCGGCACCTGTCACAAGTATCCTCTTTCCTGTAATCGTCTCGGGAATTTGGTCGTTATCAATCCTGGTAGGTTGCCGTCTCAAAAGGTCTTCAATATCTACTTCGCGCAACCGATTAATACTTACCTTCCCCCCCAGGAGTTCAAATAATCCTGGCATAGTTCGGGAAGGTATCCCAAATTTCTGGCAAACATTTGTTACCTTTCTTACAATTGAGCCCGGTGCAGACGGTATTGAAATAACCACTTCTTCAATTTTGTGGTTATCAATAAATTTTTCCAAATCATCGATCACGCCAATTACTGGCACATCCGAAATCTGCTGATGTAATTTATGGGGATCATCGTCAAGAAAACCAATCGGTTTTAAATTTAGCAAAGTACTGCGCTGCATTTCTTTTACTACAAGCGCACCAGCATCGCCCGCTCCAATTATGATTGCCCTTTTGTTCGATGATGCAGTATCATTTTTTCTGACTCTGCTTTCGAAAACCAACCTTAAAACAAACCTCAGGCCTCCCACCATAATAATCGACAAGAGAAAATCAATGATTAGAACGGATCGAGGAAAATTTAAGAACAATCGTGCAGACATAAAAAGAATCAGCATGATCGCTGCCACCAAAATTGATGCTGATGCAACCGCAGTTGTAATAATCTTCAATTCCTTTATGCTTGCATATACCCATATTCGTTTATACAAACCAAAGAAATAATATACGGCGGGTTTGACGATCAGTGATACTCCGGCCAGATAGAATAATGAGGGCAGGTACTTCGTAAAGTGGGGATCAAGCTCTAGGCGAAGGGCATAACTAATAAATGCACTGACAATGATCAGGATAACATCACCTGCTAAAACAAATCTGTTCCGAATCCATATTTTTGTTTTCATTGCCCTCCGAGCCTCAAAACAATTCCGATGGTCCGAGTAAATATTATCAAGTCCAGGAGAATATTCCGCTTTTTGATGTAATACAAATCGTATTCAAGCTTTATTCCACTCTCTTCTGTTGAGGAGGCATATCTTTGATTGATCTGCGCCCAGCCTGTCAATCCTGGTTTGACAAATAACCTGGCTCGATAAAATGGGATTACTTTTTGCAGCTGATCTACATATTCTGGGCGTTCTGCTCGAGGACCAATCAAACTCATCTCACCTTTAAATACATTCAGAAATTGAGGTAATTCATCCAGGTGACTGGCTCTGAGGAACTTTCCGAATCTTGTGATACGCGGATCCTGTTTCTGTGTTTGCTGAGGTATCCCACCTGATTCAGCATCTTTTACCATTGACCTGAATTTGACGATCTTGTATTCTTTTCCGCTTTTTCCCAGCCGGGTTTGTTTAAGAAATATGGGAAATCCATCATCAATCGTAATCATGAGACTAATGATCGGTAGAAGAATAAAGAATATCACTACGCCCAGAATAGAAAAAACAAGATCAATCAAGCGTTTAATAGCTTCGTAAAAAGCATTGGAATGATATTGATCTACAAATGAGCGAAGCAACCAGTCCGATTGAAGCAAGAAAATTGGCACTCTCCCCAGGTACTCCTCATATACAATCGGCATTGTAGTAATTTCCACTCCATGCTCCTCAGCAGTAACAAGAGCTCGAAATGTTGTTGGTATCATCTCGCCAGAAATCGCGAAGATCAAGTCTGTGATACCTCTTTCCTCAATTATTTCAAGGAGGCGATCTCCACCACCCAGAACAGGCAGGTCAAAAAAAATCATGTTTTGTTTGCCAGGATCATCATCAATAAATCCAATGATTAAGAAAGGGGGTGGTTTCATTTCTTTTAAAAGCTGCGCGATAGTCGTGCCTGCCTTGCCCGCGCCGATAATCAATACTTTCTGCTGCCTGCTGACTGTTATAAATATTCTAATAAAAATTAAACGCCAAATTATTGTTAGCAATGAAACAGCGATGAGAAAAACTGCAACTCCACGTCTTGGCAGAGAGTTAGGTTCTGATGAGAAATAGATGATCAGATAAATTACAGCCCCAATAATCGCCGCGAATAAAACGCCCAGCAGTGTATCCCGTTTGCGGCTGGCCTTATGCAAATCATAAAGCTCCAGCAATAGAATTATCCAAAAAAAAGGTAACAGGTAGAACCAAAATGGCGGCCTTGTTTTTAAAAATTCAATATTGAAAGTAAACCAGGAATCTCTTTGCGCCCAAAAGTACAACCCCAGTAGCAACGCAAAGATCGCAATAAACAAATCTACCAAAATTAAAATTACTTTTTGTTCTCTTTGTTTCAACCGTAATTGTGTGTGAGGTTTTACCATGTATTAACCTTTGTTAAAATGGCTGATGACGAACCCAATAGCCCACGAAAAGTGAATAATGAAAAACGCGGCAGGCATTCCAATCACTTTACCACAATCTTTTGACTTAATGGCATCCAAAGCACCTGCAACCAATAAAGCAAGGCAGTAAAATCCAAGTATTAATCCAAGCCCAATCCACAGTGTATGAAAAATAAAACCAGCAATAAAAAATATGGCTATGATCAGCAAGAATAATGGGGGGATGGCTTGACGAAGCCTGATCGATTCAGGATACTTGGTAAGCATTTTCCGTTTCCAAAAACCATAACGGTAATATTGCGCTGCCAGGCTGCAGTAATCTGATCTGGCAATATACTTCGAACGGATCTGCGGATCAAACCAAATTTTGCCACCATTGCGCCTGATGCGCACATTGAGGTCGTAGTCCTCGTTCGATAGCAGATTTTCATCGTAACCACCCATTTCAAGTAGAGTACTTCTTCTAAAGGCTCCAAAAGGTACTGTATCCACATAGGATGCCTTCTCTGAGTAGCGGTAAGACGCATCTCCAGCACCAAGAGGATGCGCTACAGCAGCCGCGATGGCTCTTGAAACGAACGATTTTTGATCTGAAGGGATAATGACCCACCGTCCCCCTACATTTTTACCTTTTCCTTCCGCAAGAGCTACGACGCAATTCTCCACATATTTTCTGTCAGGAGTGGAGTGGGCATCCACCCGGATAATATACTCCCCGATAGCCTTTTGAATCCCCAGATTCAGAGCTACTGGAATACTCCGCTTTGGATTGTCCACAAGGAAAATCTGCAAACCTGGAAAAAGGTTCTGAAAAGACTTGATTACATCGCGTGTTCTGTCAGTGGAAAGCCCATCGACAATAATCAATTCCATATCACTGATTGGATAAGTCTGTTGATTTAACGCTGAAAGCAAAGAGAAAATGTGTTTCTCTTCATTATAACAAGGGACAATGACTGATACTTTAATCATCCTTGGTTGTCTATTTCTGCAATGGTTGTTACAGCTTTCTTATGCGATCTGCAACGGCATTAAGTCTCATCATCATCGCACAGAAATGCAATTGCTTCGATTTCGACTCTTCCGCCTTTTGGTAGGGAAGCCACCTGTATCGTTGATCTGGCAGGTGGATTATTTGTGAAATAATTCGCATATATATCATTCATTTTTTGAAACTCAGCCATGTCTTGAAGAAACACGGTTGTTTTTACCACCCCCTCCAAACTGGAGCCGGCTGCTCCAAGAATAGCGGACAGGTTTTCCAGCGCCTGGCGGGTTTCTGCCTCGATCCCCCCATCCACAATGTTTCCACTGCCTGGTTCAATGCCAAGTTGCCCTGCGGTAAATATCAGGTTGTCGGTAATGACTCCAACAGAATATGGACCGATAGCTTTAGGAGCATTTTCAGCTTTAATTATTTTTTTACACCTTTCAGCAGACATAGCAATCTCCTTTCGTTTTCAATTAAATTGATTCACATAAAGTGAACAATCGACTCTCCAATTATACCGGCTGGTATAATACTAAGCGTCAATTATGGTCAGGTGAAAAAAATGCTTGAAAAGATTGCTTCGCTCGAATTAAAATACAACGAAATCAACCGCCAGCTGGAAGAGAGTGCTTCAAATTATCAGATTGTGGTTGAATTAGCCAAAGAACGCTCAGAACTTGAACCCATCATGCAAAAGGCTTCTGAATACAGAAAAGTATATAAACAATTTAGAGAAGCTGCGTCTCTCATGGAAACGGAAAGTGGAGAACTCAAAGATCTGGCTGCTCATGAGTACAATGACTTATCACCTGTTTTAGAAAAACTGGAAAACGAATTAAGATCACTTCTGGTGCCAAGAGACCCTCGTGATGAAAAAAATGTAATCATGGAAATCCGTGCCGGCACAGGTGGGGATGAGGCTGCCCTATTTGCTGCTGATCTTTTCCGTATGTATACTCATTATGCTGAACAACGACGCTGGAAAATTGAAATTTTATCAGCCAGCGATATTGGGATAGGTGGTTATAAGGAGATCATATTTGAGGTAAAAGGGAAAGGTGCATTTTCAAGGTTAAAATTTGAATCTGGTGTTCATCGGGTACAAAGAGTTCCTGTTACCGAATCGTCTGGAAGGATCCACACATCGACTGTTACTGTCGCGGTACTCGCTGAAGCGGAAGAGGTTGATATTCAAATACCGGAATCCGAAATTAGCATTGATGTTTTTCGATCTTCAGGAGCAGGCGGCCAGAATGTTCAAAAGAACGCCACGGCCATCCGAATCACGCACCTTCCCACAGGGATTGTCGTTGCCTGCCAAGATGAACGCTCTCAACTTCAAAATCGTGTGCGTGCTTTGAGTATCCTGCGCGCGAAATTGTATGATATTGAGCTTCAACGACGACAAGAGGAATTGGAAGCAAACCGTCGTTCCCAAGTAGGTTCTGGAGAGCGTTCAGAAAAGATCCGAACCTACAATTATCCACAATCCCGAGTAACAGATCACAGGATAAATATCTCCTCATATAACTTAACGTCGGTTGTTAATGGAGATCTGGATATCTTCATTGATGAACTATCCTTACAGAATGAAACAAACAGACTTTCCACAATATCTGAGTCCTTTGATAAACCCGAGTGACCTGCTGATACTTAATGCGCATAAGAGAGTGGCTTAACTCAAGAGCATTGTTGCTTTCAAGTCAGACTGAAGAAGCCAATCGTGAGGCGCAGATCATCCTTGAAAAAGTGCTTGAGGAAAACCACGCATTCATCTATGCGCACTTGGACTACAAGCTTACAAATCAACAGGAGCGGAAAGCAGATCATAACATCCTATTGCGAGTTCATGGTATCCCTCTGCCTTACATCATCGGTCAATGGAAATTCTTTGGCAATGATTTCTATGTATCAAAGCATGTACTGATCCCCCGACCAGAGACTGAATTTCTTGTTGAGAGAGCCGTTCAATGGTTGGAAAACCACCCTGATGCAATCCTGATCGCTGATATCGGCACCGGCACTGGTTGTATAATCATCAGTCTGGCAAAGATGTTTCCCCAAAAGAAGTATTACGCCTCCGATATCTCTTCGCGCGCGATTG
>CAZCHK010000039.1:0-20490 GCA_964498605.1 uncultured Anaerolineaceae bacterium
TGGGCAATCCAGGTGAAGCATTTCACCTGGTATTCTCAGTCAATGGTGCCTTCACACCTACCCCTAAAGCTTCTCCGACCGCCACACCAACAAAGCCAGCTACCATGACCATCGCGCCTACCAGTACTGTTCCGGCTCCTACCATCACGCCGTTCATACCTTAAATGATGCCCCCGGATTCCTTTTTCATCCTATCATTGGGTTGCGCAAAAAATACGGTGGATTCCTCGTCGATGAGGCATTTGTTATTGCAGGAAGGCTTGCAGGAAGCAGCTGATCCTGCCCAGGCCAATGTGTTAATTGTTAATACCTGTGGTTTCATCGCTGATGCCAGAGACGAATCGATCCAGGAACTGGGTAAGTTGTCCAAGCTAAAAACCAAAAGCCAGATCCTGATCGCCGCTGGCTGCCTGGCGCAGCGATACGGAGAGACACTGGTTCAGTCTGTGCCCGGGTTGGATGGTGTCCTGGGAACCCGCAGCTGGATGGATATCGCCTCCTTGGTCAGACACCAGCAAAGAGGGCGGGGGCATGTGTCATGTCAGATCACCCGCGGACAGACCTACCCTGAGTTTCCCCGGTACGTTCCGCAGTACGCCGTTCAAGGTGGCAGCGCTTACCTGAAAATCGCGGATGGCTGCAGGCATGCGTGTTCATTCTGCGCCATCCCTTTGATCAAAGGATCAACCCGCAGCCGCCCGATGAGCGTGATTCTGGAGGATGCTGTTCGCCTGCAGGCTTTGGGTGTCAAAGAACTGGTGCTGATCGCCCAGGATTCCACAGACTACGGGACTGACCTTGGATTGAAGGATGGATTGCCGCAACTTTTGGACGGGCTGGTCAAAGTCTGCCCGGAAATTCACTGGATCAGGATCATGTACGCCTATCCAGGTTTGATATCCAAAAAACTGATCGATCGCATCTCACGGCTTGACCAGATCGTACCATACATCGATCTGCCCCTGCAGCACGCGAATCGGAAAATACTCAGGTCAATGAAGAGGCCATTCGAAACCGAGCGCGTGTACCGCACGATCGCGGATTTGCGCGCCGCGATCCCGCACATCGCGATCCGCTCCACCTTCATCGTCGGGTACCCGGGAGAAAGCGAGGAGCAGTTTTCCGAACTGCTGGACTTCATCCGCACCGTGAAATTTGACCGGGTTGGCGCGTTTGCTTACTCCTTTGAAAAAGGCACTCCGGGTGAGAAACTGGGTGATCCTGTCCCGTGGGAAGTCAAGCAGGATCGGTTGGGTCGTTTATTAGAGGTACAGCAGCCGATTTCACTGGCTTTGAATCAACAATGGGTGGGGCGAACACTGGACATGCTGGTGGAAGGCAACCAATCCGGTCTTGTGGTCGGACGCTCATACAGAGATGCACCGGAGATCGATGGGTTGGTCCTTGCCAGGGGTGATCATCCAGTTGGGCAAATGTGCCAGGTCCAAATCACCGGGGCGATGGAATACGATCTGACCGGGTTTGTTAAAAAATAACAGTAAAAAAACCGGAGGTGCTTGGCAGAACTTCCGGTTGTTGAAATCGTATCCAGGTTTCAGGGAGTAGGCTCGGTTGGTGTTCCTTCCGTAGGAGTAACCTCAGGTGTGGGTATAACGGGTGGACTCGTCGGGGTCGGCGGGTAACACTTGGTATAAACATCTTGAAGAGATGTCGTCAGATACTCGACTTCATCAGCCCGCAGCCGGTTATACGCGCTGTTGGCATCATAGGCCTGTTGATACCAGTTCGCAGCGCTGCACGCATCGCCGCTGGCTGCAAACTGGTCGGCATAATTGATCATCCCGGTGATATAGCGCCAGGCAGCGGTTTTAAGATTCACATCTGTCATGTTGGGGTAAGCATTGACAACTGCCTGGAAGAGCGTGACCACCCTTTCCCAGTTGATATCCCAGTAAGCAGCGGCATTCAGGTATCTTCTGGCCCATTCGCGTGCCTGGTTGGCGTAGGTATCCAATGGGGCGAATTTTTCCGCCAGGTTTAGGTAATAAATCCCTTCTTCAAGATTTCCGCCAGCTATGCCGCGTTCGGTATTGCCAAAGATTCTTTCATAACCCAGCGTTCGCAAGACCTGATAGTACAACCCATCCATCTCCACCACGCGGTACTCAGGATCCAGATTCCGCAGCGCTTCCAGGTCATCAAAGGCTTCCTGCCACTCCTTGAGCAGCATATGCTGAATGGCCTGAGAGAACATGTCTTCCTGTCCGCGCGTGTCAGGTGTGGGCTGGATGGTGGGGGTAGGCGTAACGGTCGGGGTGAGAAGCGCCGAAACCTGCAATTGCACCTCCACCAAACGCTCCATGGCACTGGGGAAGTTCGGGACGAGCTGCAGCACATAGGTATACTGGATCCTGGCCTGTTCGTATTTTCCCTCTGCCAGGGCTTGTTCAGCTGCCATGAAGTGCTCCACGGCCTGGGTCTGCCGGAGATCATTCTCCTTCTGCTGTCTCTGAGCAATGGCCATCGAATAACCAAACTGCATCCCAATACCGCTTAAGGCAAAGATGAGCATCAATCCCCACATGATCAGGACTCCCCGCCGGTTGATCTTCCTGATCAGCAGATACAAGATCATTCCGTCCAGCAGGAGCAGGAAAAGAATTGCTACCCAGATGTAATCCACCCATGTACCAACGGTGACCCCCAGGATACCTTTCGCGGATTGGATCAAGCTGCCCCATGAAACCAGAATACCGATGACAAGCAGTAAGGTGACTCCCCCAAACAGGTACCATTCAGCTTTCTGGAAAGGAGGACGCTCTTTTCTCACCTTTCTGGTTTTGACCCCGGTCTTTTGATCTTTATATAAATCCTGAACTTCAGGTAAGGTCGGATTTTCTTCGATATCAGGCATGCGGATAATTATACCTTCAATAATCTCACAGTCGCACCAACTGCTTTATCTCTTTCCAGATGAAGGGGACAACAACCACCAATCCAAGCAGCATGGCCACCATGCTCAGAATGACAGGATGCAACAATCCCCGCCCAAAATTCATCCCCACGAGAACGATCGCCCCTCCTGCGGCACTACCCAGGATCGTCCTGATCAATACTCCTCGGGCATCTGAACCATTTTTCAACACATCACAGAATTCCTGCCATCTGCTCCGGGCCGCTTCAACGTTTCCACGTCCGAAGCGGACATTCAGAATGGCGATCATGATCAAAGCCTCCAGCGTGAACGCGATGGACTCGGCCAGGCTGACACCCGCGGCGCCCATCGTGCGTGAAAGAACAAATCCGATGCACACATACATGAATATATTCATCATCGCGGTCCACAACGGTGTGCGCGCGTCCTGCTGAGAATAAAATGACCTCGAGCTGACTTCTTTCAGACTCTGTCCTGACAATCCGACCATGAAACAGATCGCGACCGGGATGAACAGGTTGTATTCAGCTGCGTCCAGGTCAAAAATGAAACTTAACAGCGGACCAAAACCAATGGAAAGCAGCACGGTCACCGGAATGGTCAGCGCAGCCAGGACGCGGAACGCCCTTTGAATGGATTCGCGGAATTTTTCACGCTCCTCCCTTACGAATTGCTCCGAGAGCGTCGGCAGGATGGCTGTACCAATCGCCGTACCGATGAGCGTCTCCGGTACCTGCATGATACTCCAGCCGTTCTTCAACGCGGTAATACTGCCTGTCGGCAGGTAAGAAGCAAAAACGTCCCGGAAGATGGGGGTCAGCTGAATGAAGAACATGGTTGCCAGGCGGGGGCCGAGCATCCGCAGGACCTTGCGCACATCTTCATCCTTGAGATCGATGCGCGGCGTCCAGGAAAATTTATGCCTGACCAGCCCCGGTATCTGGATGGAGAGATGCAGGATCGCACCCAGGATCACGCCATAGACCATCCCCCGCTCCCCCAGTCCCAGACCGGGTAGATGAAGCGGTCCGATCGTGATTCCCTCTTTGGGAGCGAACACAAGAATGCCTACAATTTGACCGATGTTATAGAATATCGGCGCCATTGCAGGGAAGAGGAAATGCTGGTTCGCCTGAAGTCCGGCGATCACCAGGCCGCTGATGGAAAAGATGAGCGTGGCGACCAGATTCAACCGCATCAGGTCCACGACAAGCAGCTGCCGCTCCGGAGAAAATCCCGGTGTCACGATATGCTGAACGATCGGTTTGGCGAACACGGCAATCAGCACGGCGATCGCAGCCGTAACCAGAAAAGCCAGATTAGCGATCTGACTGAACAAACGCCAGGCGGACTGCCTTCCCTTTTTCGTCAAAACTTCAGTTAAGACGGGGATGAAAGCCATCGCCAGCGCGCCACCCGATATTAGAATGAACAACATATCCGGGTAATTGTTTGCCGCGTGAAACGCGTCCGTGTCAAGTACTTCCGAGAAACCATACACCCGCAAAAGGTAAGCGTCGCGGAAAACAGCCACGAGTTGATTGAGCGCGAAAAACAGGATAAGCAGTAGGGCGGTTTTAGAGACTTTCGATAATTTAAATATGGCTCACCTCTTATCCAAAGACAACATCCAAAAACATCATCACCGTAAAACCAATCATCGCACCGATGGTGCTGATGTCTGAAATCCCATTGGATTGCGCTTCCGGAATCAATTCCTCAATCACCACATAGATCATCGCGCCGGCAGCAAACGATAACGCAAAAGGTAGAAGGGAGCGCATGGCCAACGCCGCTGCCACGCCCAATAATCCTGCCAGAATTTCAACCAGACCGGATACCTGTCCCCACCAGAAGCTCTTAAAGCTCGACAGCCCCTCTCGCCGCAGCGGAACTGAAACAGCCAGGCCCTCGGGCAGATTTTGCAATCCGATTCCAATGGCCAGCGCGATTGCCGAGCCGATTGACGCCTGGGGAACGCGAGCAGCAGCTGCGCCAAAAGCCACCCCCACCGCCAGTCCTTCAGGGATGTTGTGCAAGGTAATCGCCAGCACAAGCAGAACGCTACGCTGCCAGTTGGTGTGAATTCCTTCAGCGCTTGCGTTCCTGCCACCGAAATGCAAGTGCGGCAGGAGTTTATCCAACCCGTACAGGAATGCCCCTCCCGCCAGGAACCCGATCACTGCAGGCAACCACTGTGGCATGCCCAATTCCGCGGTAAGTTCTATCGCCGGCGCGAGAAGCGACCAAAAGCTGGCTGCGATCATCACTCCGCTGGCAAACCCGAGGAATGCGTTCAGCAGGTTTTGACTGAATTTTCGTTTCAAAAAAACAGACGCAGCACCAACGGCCGTCATGCCCCAGGTATAAAGTGTAGCAAGAAAAGCCTGCAGGATGGGAGGAAATGACGTAAATTGCATATCACCTCAAATGAATATTTATAGCATAGATATTTGATCTCTGCAAAGGTGTTCTTGTCTGGTATAATATTGATAATGATTTTCATTACCATTAGAAGTACTGCGAATGTCTATTGAAAAGACATGGCTGGAAGCATTAAAAGCAGACGGGGGCCGGGACTCCACTCCCCGCCAGTCCATCGTCAGGATCCTCAGCCAGACTGAGCGCCTCCTGGAGCCGATGGAAATATTCCTGGAAGCACGCAGGGCATGCCCCCATCTGGGGCTGGTCACGGTTTACCGCACCCTTGAAAAGCTGGAGAAGTTGAGCTTGATCCAGCGCGTTCACACGAAGAACGGCTGCCACGCGTACATTGCCATGGCCCCTGACCATCAGCATCTTCTGATATGCGAATCCTGCAAACGTTCAGAGTGGATTCCTGCTGAAGATTTCGCTCCAATTCAAGCCAAACTTGAATCGCTCCACCAGTACCGCATCACAGACCATTGGCTGCAGATCATGGGGATCTGCCGGGAGTGCCAGAATAAAGAGGGAAAGCATGAAAAGTAGGTTCCTGATTTCGTTCAGCATCGTTTTCACTTTGACCGCATGCACGAATTTTCCCGCGCAAACAAGTCAAGCCAATCGCGTTCTGGCGGTTGAATCCTTTCTTGCCGACATCGCGCAGAATGTTGCTGGATCCGTATTTACTGTTGATCCATTGATCCCCTCCGGAGCTGACCCGCACAGTTTTGAGATCACACCCAGAGATCTTGTCCGTATCGAGAACAGCGACCTGCTCCTCATCAACGGAGGAGGACTCGAAGTCTGGCTGGATCCAATCCTTGCGAACAGTAACCTTGCAGTAAAAATCATCGTCTGTTCTGAAGGAATTGTTTTCCGCGACGCGAACGATGACCCTGATCATCAGGATCATGGCCACGAACACGATCCCCATTTCTGGATGAATCCCCTGATGGTTATCCAGTACGTGGAGAACATTGAGCAAGCATTTTCTGATCTAGATCCATCCCACGCGGAAGTGTTTCAAGAGAACGCACGCGCGTACACGCAGCGACTGCTCGATCTGGATCAATGGATAGAAAATGAGGTCTCCGCAATCCCGGCCGCAAACAGGATCCTGGTGACCAACCATGAAAACATGGGGTATTTCGCGGATCGTTATCAATTTGAGGTGGTCGGGACGATCCTGGTGAGTGCCACTTCCTTGAGTATGCCTTCCGCTTCGGATCTGGTGAAACTTCAAAGCACGATCATCGCCACCAACGCACCGGCGATATTCCTTCACACGGGTGAGAATACGCAAATCGCTGATCAGCTAGCGTCTGATCTTGGGATTTCTGTCGTCACGGATCTGTACACCCACTCTTTGTCCGATCTTTCTGGACCCGCGCCTGATTACATCTCCATGATGAAGCACAATACTGCGTTAATATGCGACGCACTAAGGTGAGCATGAGAACCGATAAACATTTACCTGCATCTCCAGCTTCGCTCATGGTTCGCAGCCTTTCGTTCGCGTACAACGGAAAAACGGTTTTGGACGATATCTCGTTTGAAGCTCCCCATGGCAAACGAATCGCCGTGGTAGGTCCCAACGGCGCCGGAAAATCCACCTTGTTCAAGATCCTGGTCGGACTGCTGGTTCCGCAAAAAGGCTCTGTGCAGATCCACGGCCTTTCTCTCGGTTCTCATCACGACTGTGTCTCTTATGTTCCACAGCGCAATGAAATCGACCGGCATTTTCCCGTTTCGGTAGAAGATATCGTGCTCATGGGCCGTTTTCGCTTCGCAAATTGGTTGCGGCCGCCGAGCCGGGAAGACCGACTCCAAACGCAGATCGCCCTGAAAAGGCTGGAAATCACGGGCCTCCGCAGAAAACGGCTGGATGAGCTTTCCGGAGGCCAGCAGCAGCGGGTTTTTCTTGCACGTGCCATTGCCCAGCAGCCGCACGTGCTCTTGATGGACGAGCCATTCACCGGTATCGACATCACTACGCAGGAGGTCACATTGCAGCTGCTGGATGAACTCCGTTCTTTGGATGCAACAGTGCTTGTTTCAACTCACGATCTGAACATGGCATCAAAAAGATTCGATCTCGTGGCGCTGCTGAACACCCGTTTGATCGCGTTTGGTCCTCCCGAGGTAGTATTCACGCGTAAGAATATATCCGCAGCTTTCGGTCAGCATGTCATGAGCATCAAAGGATCGCTCGTGATCGATCAATGCTGTCCACCTCAAAACGATAGGAATTAACCATGATGCCTTTTCTTTTCGAACCGTTTCAGTACGCCTTCATGCAGCGGGGTATGCTGGCAGGTGTTCTTGTGGGGATGGTTTGCGCAGTGATCGGCTGTTTTGTAATATTACGGGGAATGGCTTTCCTGGGAGATGCACTGGCGCACTCGATCCTTCCCGGTGTGGCAATCTCATATCTCCTTGGGGGGAACCTCCTGGTCGGCGCATTGGCAGCAGCTGTCCTTGTCAGCATTTTGATCAGCCTGTTCTCGCGCAGCGGCGTGATCAAAGAAGATACATCCATCGGCATCTTTTTCGCGGCGTCTCTGGCGCTTGGCATCGCCATCATCAGTTCGATCCGTTCTTATGCCGCCGATCTCAGTCACATCCTGTTTGGCAATATTCTCGGCGTCAACAACCAGGACCTGATCATCATCATCGCTTTGACATCGCTCATCCTCGTTTCGCTGATTTTCCTGTATCGACCGTTTGTGATCGTTGCATTCGATCCCATTCTCGCTCAGACTCTTAAATTACGCACAAATCTTCTGCGGGGCGTCCTGCTTGTTCAATTGGCTGTCACGATCGTCATTTCGCTACAGACCGTTGGCGTCAGCCTGGTCACAGCCATGCTGGTGACGCCACCGGCGACCGCCTACTTGCTGACAAAACGGCTGCCTGCCATGATGCTGCTTTCAGCGTTATTCGGGATGGGTTCGAGCGTGGCAGGTTTGTATATCAGCTATTACTTGAATATCGCTTCAGGCGCATCGATCGTGCTCGTATCCACTGCCGTTTTTTTGGTCGTTTATCTCATCTCTCCACGAAATAATTTCTTGGATCATCTGTTCACAAAAAAAGGCACCGTCAATGGCTGATAAACCTATCGGAATGTTATTCATCGTTGCGACACCTATAGGAAATTTAAAGGACATAACGCTTCGCGCATTGGAAGTGTTAAACGCATGTGACACCATCCTTTGCGAAGAAAGGCGAGTGGCGAGCACGCTGCTGAGCAAATTGAAGGTGTGTGAAAAAGCGCTCATCGAAGTGAATGAACACAATGAAGTGGACCTCATTCCGCAGATCGCAACCATGCTGGCTGAAGGAAAACAGCTTGCGCTTATGTCCGATTGCGGTACGCCTCTCTTCTCTGATCCGGGTACTGCTCTACTGGCGCAGGTCGTAGAAATGGGCTTCCCTGTGATCCCCATCCCGGGGCCATCTTCTCTCATGACCGCGCTATCCATAACAAATTTTCCGATGAAGGAATTCCATTTTGCCGGTTTTTTAGCGCGCCAGCCAGAGCAGAGAAAAGCCCAATTACAGAAACTGAGGGGGTACCGCTGCCCTGTCGTGATCATGGATACTCCTTACCGTCTATCGGCTCTCCTGGAGGATGTCGGAAAAGTGTTCGGAGCCAATCATCAGATCACCCTCGCCTGCGACCTGACTTTACCGGGTGAGCGGATTTTTCGTGGGAAGATCTCCCGCGCGGTCCAGGTATTCTCCAACCAGAAAAGGGAATTCATCCTGATCCTGCATCCCTGAGAAATGCACCCTTTCAACGGCTTCTGCGTATACAAAGTGAAAATAAATATCTGAGGTAATCATATGAAAAAATTACTTGTTCCCATCATTGGTTTGTTCGCAATTCTCGTGCTTTCCTCCTGCTCGCTCACCATCATCACCGGCTCCGGTCAGATCGTCACAGAAGAACGGGATGTGGCTGGTTTTCATGGCGTTGAACTGACGGCGTACGGCGACCTGCGCATCAGCCAGGGCGAAACCGAATCCCTGGTTATCCAGGGTGATGACAACATCATCCGGCACATGATCACCGAGGTGAAAAACGGCATTCTGGTGATCCGTTTTGATGATAATTACGGCAACATCTACAAGACCACCGAGAGAATTGAATTCAACCTGGTCGTCAAGGAGATCGACCGGATCGACTTCAGCGGAGCCGGAGAGGTCAACGCCGAGGATCTGATTTCAGATACTCTTTCCGTTTCGCTCAGCGGCGCGGGTGACATCGAGATCGACAACCTGACAGCCACAAGTTTAAGCGTGGATCTTTCAGGGGCCGGAGATATCGAGGTCGACAACCTGCATGCTGAGGACCTTTCCGTGTCTCTATCTGGTGCTGGCAACTTCAACCTGAGTGGTGTGGCAGCAAGTCAATCCATAACCCTGTCAGGTTTTGGCAACTTCAACGCGGAGGATCTCGCTTCGCAGACCAGCACAGTGATTCTGACCGGAGCAGGCAACGCCTCGGTCTGGGTTAAGGATACCTTATCGGTCAGCATCTCCGGAGCCGGTAATGTAAATTATTACGGCGATCCAGAAATCACACAGAACATCACCGGGGTCGGCAGGGTCAACAAACGCGGAGAAAAGTAATGCTCTTTGGAATTCATAAAGACAAGAGGTTTCTCTTGTCTTTTTATATTCTTTGTGGAACTGGCAGTGAAAAGGTGATCGTCAGCCCTTTTTGAGCCCCCTTTTCAGCCCAGATCTTGCCACCATGCAACTCCACGAATGATCGGGCTATGGCCAATCCCAGGCCGGAACCGCCATCCTGCCGCTGCCGGCTTTTATCAGCCCTGTACAGGCGGTCAAAGATCTTTTCAAGTTCACCTTCAGCTATGCCCACACCATCATCCGCCACGGATACCACGACCAGCGCCCCTTCCCTTCTGGCTGCAAGTTTGATGGATCCTTTCTCCGGAGTGAAACGCAAGGCATTATCCATCAAGTTGCCCAGAACCTGCTTAATTCTTCCTGCATCGATTTTCATGATTGGTAGATCTGGCTCGATGGCAGTTGAGAAAACGATCTCTTTCCGCTTCGCGGCATGTCCATACGCTTTGATCGTTTCGAGTAGAAAATCATTCATGTTCACCTGCGATGGTTCGATCACCAGTTCTCCGGCATCCGCCATGGTGATCACCCGCAGGTCTTCCACCAATCTTTCCAGGCGGAGTGCTTCATCGCGAATGATGTTGAATGTCTCCCGGCTTGGTTTGATGACACCGTCATACACTCCTTCAGAATGCCCAAGGATTAATGAAATGGGTGTGCGGAGTTCATGCGCGATATCCGCTGTCATCTGTCTCTGAGTTTTGTGTGATTTTTCCAACTCATCGCTCATTTGATTGAAGGATATCGCCAATTTCCCCAATTCGTCTTGTGAACGGACCTGAACCTTCCTGCCCAGATCACCTTTGGATATAGCCTGCGTAGCAGCAGTCATCTCCAGAATGGGCCTTGAAAATGAACGTGAAAAAATGATCCCAAGCAAAATTGCAATGATCGCTGTTGCTATTCCACCATAGATCAGCATTTCATTGATACTCTTGAGAAAATTATTTTCTGCGGAATTCTCCCCAAATGGACCCTGAGTGAATAGCATATAGCCAACGATCGCATCGCCGCTGTGAATGGGGATACCCTGTCTTAATTGAGCGTTGGTAAGCTTTTCTCCCAACGAATAACCAGCACCAGCCCTGATGATCAATCCGACCTGGTCGGTGACAGTCATTGGATCCCGATCCTCCATTCCAGGCTGCCTGAAAAAAGGCGTGAAATCTTCGTATCGCAGATCCTGTATGCCTTCCCAGGAATCATAAAACTCAAAATACTCTTCTAACGCGACCACCAGCCTCATCTCGTTGCTGTTCTTGGAATATTGTCGAAATTCGCGCGCGGTGTTCAATTGCACGATCAGCACAATCGACAACACGCTGATCAGCGCGACTGCCAGAAACGCAAGTGTGAATTTTAAAAAAATTGACCGCACTTCGCTCTACTTCCTGACAAACCTGTAACCCACACCATATTCTGTCTTGATATACATCGGTTTCCCGGGGTTCGGTTCAATTTTCGCGCGGAGATTTTTTATGTGGGTATCGATCGTTCTTTCATAACCTTCGTAGCGCACGCCCTGGATAACATCCAGCAGGTCAAGCCGAGTAAACACCTTGCCCGGGGTTGTCATCAACGCCGCCAGCAGGTCAAATTCGGAAGGAGTCAGATTTATTTCTCTTTCATTCACCTGGACGGTATGCATTTCCCGATCGAGGGTGATCCCTCCCAGGCTGATCACCGCCGCGGCAGGATTGTCCTTCCCTGTCCTGCGCAGAACCGCCTTGACGCGTGCCACGAGCTCACGGGGACGGAATGGTTTCGTGATGTAGTCGTCCGCTCCGAGTTCCAATCCGAGTACCTTTTCGTGATCATCGACCCGCGCGGTCAACATGATGATGGGAGAATCGCTTTCCTGTCGGTGAAGCCGCATGAATTCATATCCATCCATCTCCGGCATCATCACATCCAAGATGATCAGATCCGGATTTTCTCTTTTGGCTGCGTCGAGTGCTTTTCTGCCGTTCTCAGAAGTGACGACCCGATAACCCTCCTGCACCAGGTAGCTCGCGATGAGCGTCACCATACGTTCTTCGTCATCGACGATCAGTATTGTTTTTGACATGGCTGACCTTGTTTTTCTACTCAATGATTATAGCAACGATTTTTTCATTTCTTTTTTTATTCTATCTTTCCCTGCAGGATTTCTACCAGAGCATTGATCAGGTTGATCGGAAGGAAATTCATCTCAGCCCTGCGCTCTGAACGCTGCGCCTCTAATGTGGCAAGGGAGTCTGCGTCCAGGCTGCCTATTTCGCTTCCGGGTAACAAGTCCGCAGGAGGCTGCGCGCCAGATCCAGGGATGCCACTCCCCATCCCTCCCCCGAGTCCCTGTCCTCCACCCATGCCCTGCCCGGGCATAACACCTTCAGGTCTTTCTCCCTGGTTTGAACCAGTGCCTGCGCCATCCCCAATCCCACGTCCGAGTTCGATACCAAATTCATCCATGATCGATTGCATATCCTGAGCGGACAGCTCCCATGATTCGATCAACGTTAATTGTTCCGCTGTCATCTTATCCTGGATCTGCCGCATCACAGCGTCCAACTCAGCCTGAGCGGTGATATCACTCTGGCTCAGCGAAGCATACGCCTGCCATAAAGGGATCAATTCTTGAGCCTGTGATGAATTGACAGACAGCCCGGAATTTTCCAGTTTAATCGTACCGAGAGCAAGTTCAAAGCCGGATGTCTCTGCGGCTACCTGCGTTTCATCTATGGCTGCGGGAGCGCTTGGTTCATCCGTGCCGTTTTGATTCTTACTGCATCCCACAAGGCTTAATCCCAGCAACACAATCATCAGAATAACGGTGATTTTTTTCATTTTTATCCTTTCTCACTCATAGCGTAAAGCTTCAATCGGATCCATTTGAGCCGCTTTATTGGCAGGGTAATATCCAAAAAATATACCGATCACTGCTGCCGACGTGAAAGCAAGCATGATCGACATGGGTAAGACGACCGTACGCATGCCGCTCAAATATCCGAACACCCACGACCCTGCGATACCAATCAACGCACCCAACACCCCCCCAACGACGCTCAACAAGAGAGCTTCCGTCAGGAACTGCATCCGAATGTCCGCCGGCGTGGCGCCGATTGCCTGCCGGATACCAATTTCTCTGGTGCGTTCCGTTACACTGACAAGCATGATATTCATGATCCCAATTCCTCCGACAACCAGGGAAACTCCCGCCACCCAACCCAAAAGAGATCGAAATGCGGCAGTCGTGGATTCCTGCGTCGTGATGATGTCCTCCTGTGTGGTGATCGTGAAATCCAACGAGTCCAGATTAACATCATGCCGTTTGGCCAGGAACAGCTCGATCTGGGTAATGACATTCTCCATGTCCACATCCGGCTCCAGTTCCACATAGATCATCCTTACTGAATCACCCATGAATCTGGCAAACTCGGAAAACGTAAATTTTTGAAATATCACCGTGATCGGTATGTACAGTCGGCTGTCATAATTCGTTTCTCCCACGCTGCCCTTTGGCGCGAGAATCCCAATCACTGTCATTTTCACCGTGCCTACCAGGATCTCCTCCCCGATGGGATCCTTGTTCCCAAAGAGTTCAAGAGCCAGGTCAGAACCCAGGACGGCCACCTTCTTTTTCTGATCGATTTCGGAATCGGTGTAAAAACGCCCGTTTTGAACCTCCATGTCACGCACGGACGGAAAATCCTGGGTAGTGCCCAGAATCGATATCTCTTCCAGAGCGGTACTGCCCACTTTTACCGTCTGGCTGGCACCCTGTTCCACGATCACTGCTTTTACCCCGTTGATGTTCTCCGCAATGGCAGCAGCGTCATCATAGACAAGTCCACCGGATGTTCCAGCGCTCATGCGTGCAACACCTCCACGCGTGAAGGAGCTTTGAATGAATATCAAATCGGAACCAAGGCTGGTTATCTGTTCCTGAATGGTCGCTTCCGTTCCAGCGCTGATGGCTATCATGATGATCACTGCCGCGACCCCGATAATGATCCCGAGCATCGTCAAAACCGAACGCACCTTGTTTTTAAGGATCGCTTCCCACGCTATACGCAATACTTCATTGATTTTCATAGCCGATTACCCCTGGACATCACTTTTCGCGTTCCCGTTTTGAACGATCCTGCTGATCCTCCCGTCGTCCAAATAGACGATTCGATGGGTATGTTCCGCAACTCTCACATCATGCGTCACCATGACAATAGTGACCCCTTGTTGATGCAGGTCCTGAAGAAGATCCATGATCTCTTTCCCAGCATGACTATCGAGGTTGCCAGTCGGTTCATCGGCGATGATCAGCAGTGGATCGTTCACCAGCGCGCGAGCAATGGCAACCCTCTGCTGCTGTCCTCCGGACAGCTCCTGAGGTTGATGATTGACCCGATCGCTCAAACCCACCTTCTCAAGGAGTCGCATGGCTTTCTCCTCCCCCTCGTTCACGCTCATTCGATCCTTGGTGCGGTAAAGCAAAGGCAGCGTGACATTCCTGAGCGCTGTTGTCCGCGGAAGAAGGTTGTACGCCTGGAAGATGAACCCGATCTTTTCGTTGCGCACGTGCGCGAGTTCAGTATTGCTGAGTCCACCGACATCTTGCCCGTCAAGCAAGTATTGCCCCGATGTGGGTTTGGACAGGCATCCCAGAATGGTCAGGTATGTGCTTTTCCCCGAACCGGAAGGACCCATGATAGCGATGAACTCACCCGGAAAGATCTGCAGGCTGACATCTTCGACCGCAACGACGCTGATGTCACCCATGCCAAAGACTTTGGTGATATTCCTTGTTTCGATCAGGGGCTGTTCCTTCATTTGATGGTCTCCATGATCCCGGTAGATACATTTTCCCCCACGGACAATCCCGACCGAATTTCGATCTTGAAATCGTTAGCGATGCCGACTTCAACGATCCGCAATTCAAGCACTCCATCGACCAAAACGAAAACCCCGTATTGGTTGTCGCCAATTTCCCTGATCGCCTCGACCGGAACCAGAATCGCGTTGTCTGCCCTGGCGCCAATGACCTCAACAGAGGCAGCCGTGCCGGAAGGCAGATCCTGCCCGACAGAATCGATGAGTGTGATATAACATCGCACGAGTTTGCTGCCGCCTCCGCTGACCAGTCCTGGCGTCACTTCGGTGACAGTGCCTCGAAAAACCTCTTCCGGTAGTATGTCAAAGACGATTTCCGCCTGGTTGCCAGTTTTAATGACCCCCCAATCGTACTCATCAAAGTATGCCTCGACATAATAAGGCTGGCTGATATCAGAAATGGTCAGCGCAACGGTGGAGTTGTTCACTGCGTCACCCACCCTGATCTGGAGGTCCATAACAGTTCCGTTGAACGGTGCTGTGAGGTTTACAGCATCCAGCTGCTCCAAGGCGCTGTTCAATGAATTTTTTGCATTGAGCAGTTTCACCAAGTTCTCCCCCGTCGCGTCCTCCGGGATATCTTCTCCTTGAACGGCCTTGAGGTACGTATCCAATTCATCCACAGCTGCTCGCGCCAGATCGTAATTCGCCTTTGCCAGGGAAATGGCATCCTGCGTGGGTTTATTCACCACGGGCCACGTATTTCCATTTGAATCCGTGTAGTACACAACTGTCTCAACACCGGTGCGCTGATTTACTTCAGTTTGCGTGAACATCTCAGGCACGTACTCGGATTCCCATGTGCTCCAGGCGTACTGAAGGGACTGTTGACTCTGAGCCAGCTTTTCCGCGGCTGCTTCCACTGCGTTTTCTGCCGCCTCTGAAGGATTTGCAGAGGATTTTTCACGCGCTGCCAGCAGCGCCTTTTCATCCTCCCCGACGATCACCTGCCACCTGAAAACCGTGGGACTGATCAAGTATTCCAGAGAGGACTGCGCGGACGAGAGATCGCTTTTCGCGTTCTGCAAAGATTTTTCAACAGCGGCGATGGCACTCGGGCTGGTCATGTTGAGGTAAGTTAATCGAGCGGATGTGTATGCGTCCTGAGCGGTTGAAGGATCCAAAACAGCCAGCAGGTCACCCTTTTCCACCATATCGCCCACCTGCACATTCACACTCACAACCTCCCCGCTGGTTCCAAAAGAAATATTTCTTTCATTTTTGGATACCAGGGTTCCAGAACCGCTGGCCGAAATAACGATGCTTCCCTGCGTTGCCACTGCGTATTTGACTTCTGAAGATGGAGTCGCAGAGGATTCAGGTTTGTTAGACAAAAGAAAGAATACCGCTGTTCCCAGGCCCATCACCAGCATGGATGGAATCAACCACTTCAAGACCCTGGGCAGCTTCTGATAGCATATTTGCAATTTTCCAGCCATGGACGATCTCTCCTTATCAGTGATAGGTAGAGTCTACATAGCCCATATGAAGCGCATGTGGGCAAATTGTGAAGAAAGTGTGTGGAAAAGACGGCTGTAACCGCAGAAGCAGCTTGCCCATTGGTTGTGATCCACCGGGTTATTTAATAATTGTGAAGTCCTAGAAGCTCACAGCCAGCGCAAGACAACTTAGAATTAATGACAGCAATCTCGCCCATGAATCCGCGGGGTCCAAAAATATGATTTCCTGTCAACCGGACCGTGATTGACCTTCATAATTTTTTTATCGAATCTCGAGGATCCTGCGAAAAGGAAAGGAAACAAATATTCCGCGACAAGAATGGCCGCAGCCAATGCTGAATAGGACATTGGCTGCGCGCAGGTCTGAAAATCAAAAAAACGGTCGGCGGGTAGCAATCCAAAACCTGCCCGATGATCAGATCGATCCAGGCTGCGTTCCAATTGTGAAGATGTTTCCAGGCATTCCTGATGCGGGGTGAACGAATTGATCGAAAAAGTGGCACGGTCAAAAAACTTACCGCGCCGCGTCCTGCGTCGCAATGAGCTGGTTTAGCATCTCTCCAAGCAATTCCTTGATGGACTGCTTTTCCAGTACCGAGTGGGAGATCTGGCCTTCCAGCAGCAAGCAGGTGAAACCATGCACCATGCTCCAAATGCTGACAGCCAAAACGTCAACCTCACCCCGCTTCAATAATCCATTCTTTTGACCGTCGCGAACCAGGTCCACGACGAGCTGAAAGGTCCGATGGGATATATCCACAAAATCCGGAAAAGCCCGTTCGTTTTCCAGCGCTCCTGAAAAAATGACTTTGAAAAAATCGGCGTCCTTCCGGGCAAACTGCACGTAAGCCCACCCGACTTCCACCAACTGTTTTTTGGTGTCACCCTGGAATTTCTCACCTGCCGCCCTGATCTGCTGATGCAGCTGTTCAAATCCGCGCGTTGAAATGGCGGCGATCAGCTCCTGCTTATCGTTGAAGTGGGCGTACGGCGCGGAATGGCTCACGCCCGCTTTCATGGCGGCCTTGCGCAGGCTGAATCCACGCGATCCTTCCTTGGCAAGTATTTCGACTCCCGCTTTGATGATAGCATTTTTCAGGTCACCATGGTGGTAGGCTGCTTTTCTCATAAGACAAGCATACCCACGAATCTTGACATTGTCAAGATTGTTTTCTATAATCTTCGTATCTCAAAGCAAAGGATGATGCATGAATGAATACTTGCGCATGAAAGAATTGATCGTTGCCACCTCGCAGAACCTGGTCCGCAGCGGTTTACTGGTCGCGACTGGCGGAAACGTGTCAACCCGCTCGGAAGACGGCCTGGCTTTCGCGATCACCCCCTCCAATTTCGATTACATGAAAATGTCCGCTGGTGATGTGTGCATCCTTGATCTGGATATGTGCAAAATAGAGGGAGAGTGGAAACCTTCAGTCGAATCAGGAATGCACGCAGCGATCTACAAGGTTCGCCCTGATGTGCACGCCATCGTTCACACCCACCAGATCTATACCAGCACGCTGGCAATTGTGAATAAGTCCATTCCCAGCCTGTTTGATGAACAGGTCCGATTTTTGGGGAAAGAGGTCAAAGTCATCCCCTACGCTCCTTCAGGAACCAGCATGCTGCGCGACACGATTGCCCGTCATGTCCAGGATCACAACAACGCTTACATGATGCGAAATCACGGAGCGCTCGTGTTTGGAACAGACATGGAACGGGCAGTATTGAACGCGCAGCTGCTGGAAAAGTGCGCCCTGACGTACCTGCTGGCACTGAACACCGAGCAGAAGATATCCAGGATCCCCACGCTGGTCAGAGAAATCGCCTTCCAAAAGTTGAGAAGTGACCAGAAAAAATTCAACGGCTCGAAAGGATGAATCCAGATGAACACGACCCATCCGTATGCCATTTCGGAGTATCCCGATGTCGACCTGGTGTATGCCCAGCTTGCTGAACTTATCAACCAACCTTTGCGTCCCATCAAGCGCGAAAAATATCAGGAGGTGCTGGCATATTTCGATACGAAATGCGTGACCTCCCACCGCCTTACCGATGAAGCCAAAAAACTCATCCCCGGCGGCGTCCAGCACAACCTGGCTTTCAATCATCCTTTCCCCATCGCGATCGAAAAAGCTGAGGGAGCATATCTCTGGGACGTCGATGGGAACAAATACATCGATTTCCTTCAGGCAGGCGGTCCCACCGTTCTTGGAAGCAACTACACACCGGTCAGGGATAAAGTGATCGAGATGCTCCAGACATGCGGCCCGATCACAGGCTTGTTCCACGAGTATGAGCTCAAACTGGCTGAGCTGATTCATCGCTTCATGCCGTCCGTCGAGATGTTCCGCATGCTTGGCAGTGGCACGGAAAGCGTCATGGCAGCCATCCGCGCCGCAAGGACTTTTACCGCCAAAAAGAAGATCATCAAAGCTGGAGGCGCTTATCACGGCTGGTCGGATTCCATGGTCTATGGATTGCACATCCCCGGCACACACCGGCTGGAATCCAAAGGCATCCCCGCTGGCGCTACAGCAAACACCCAGGAATTCTATCCAACAGACCTTGGCATGCTCAAGCGCATGCTCATCGCCAATCTTGCCCTGGGTGGAACGGCCGCGGTGATCGTTGAGCCGGTGGGACCTGAATCGGGCACTCGGCCGGTACCCTTTGAGTACAACCGGCGCATCCGCGAATTATGTGACGAGTTTAAAGCCCTGCTGATTTTTGACGAAGTTGTCACTGGTTTCCGTCTGGGCATGGGTGGAGCGCAGGGATATTTTGGCGTAAAACCTGACCTGACCATCTTCGGCAAATGTGTCACCGGCGGGTATCCCATGGCAGGCGGCGTTGGCGGGCGGGCTGAAGTGATCCAGCGGTTCGCGCCCGGTATCGGCGGCACCGGTGAACGAGCTTATATCGGCGGGACGCTCTCGGCCAACCCGCTTTCATGCGTGGCTGGTTACCATGCTTTGCTTGAAATGGAACGAACGAATGCTCCTGTCATCGCGGGAAAAGCCGGTGATCGGTTGACCAGGGGCCTGCAGACCATCATCAAGAAGTACACCCTTCCTTTTGTCGCCTTCAATCAGGGTTCCATCTGCCACCTTGAAACCTCCGGTGTAATGCTGTTGGATTTCAGGAAGATCATGAAACTGGCAAAAGAGCTGAAACCTCGCAAGCACATGATGGAGGAGATGGGAGCCGCATACATGGCCAACGGGCTGATCACCCTGGCCGGCAGCCGGATGTACACGTCCATGGCCGACACGGATGAGATCATCGATGAGGCTCTGTCGCGCTTTGAGGTCATCCTGTCCAGTGTTGAAGGCATATAAATTCAAAAAAAGTGAGATGAGAACGATGCGAAAAGAACCTGTCATCCTCGCGGTAGATCTGGGTACATCCTCCATGAAAGTCGCTCTGGTCACCATTCCAGGAAAAGTGCTCGGCTGGGAATCGGAACCTATCCAGCTGATCCTCACACCCGACGGGGGTTCCGAACAGTCACCCGATGAATGGTGGCAGGCATTTCTCACTGCCAGCCGCCGGCTGATCCTGAACAACCAGGACAAAGCCCAGGTAAAAGCCATTTGCTGCTCGACGCAGGGGGAAGGCACGGTCCCTGTCGACGAAACCGGCAACCCCCTGATGAACTGCATCCTGTGGATGGACATGCGGGGTGCGGCCTCTCTTAAAAAGCAGTTCAAAGGATTGATCAACCTGACAGGAGCAAGCCTGCGTGATACGTTGCGCTGGATCAGACTGACCGGCGGGATGCCATCCATGACCGGCAAGGACCCCGCCGCGCACATGCTCTTCATTCGCGACCAATACCCGGAGGTGTACGCGCGGACCTACAAGTTTCTCAATGTGCTGGATTACCTCAACCTGAAATTGACAGGTCTTTTCACCGCCACATTCGATTCGATCCTGACTTCATGGGTGACGGACAATCGCGATCCGGACAATATTCGCTACGACCCCCACCTGCTGAAATCTTCGGGCATCCACCCGGACAAATTTCCCCATATCGTTCCCTGCACCCAGGTCCTGGGATCGATCAAGCCCGAAGTCGCCAGATCACTGGGCTTATCTGCAGATGTACAGGTCGTCGCCGGCGCGATCGACAGCACTGCAGCAGCCATCGGCGCCGGTACCGTTGAGGAGAACGCGCTGCAC